>JBEAPX010000145.1:0-18947 GCA_041164205.1 Pseudomonadota bacterium | reverse complement strand
CTCCAGAATGGATCGGGCCAATTTATTCCGCAGACTCGTCGTCTGTGAACCAATGAGCCCGCGCTTGCATGATCAATGCTTGTGCTTCATCAGGGGTTTGTCCAGTGATTTCGCACAATTCATCGGTGGCCAAATCGGCCAAATCATCACGGGTATGGATATCAGCGCCAGCGAGCGCAGCGACCATATCGAGGGTCATGCCATCTAGGTCACGCAAGTCTTGAGACACTTCATCAATGCTCTCTTCTTTGGCGAGCTCCATCGTCAGCAACGCGTCTTTGGCGCGCGACCGCAATTCATTGACGGTGTCTTCATCAAAGGCTTCGATCTCGAGCATTTCTTGAATCGGCAAATAGGCGACTTCTTCCAAGCTGCCAAAACCTTCTTCGATCAAGATATCGGCGACTTCTTCGTCGATATCCAGCTTGCTCATGAACAGTTCACGCACGCCCTGCATTTCCTCGGCCTGCTTTTGAGCCGACTCGTCAGCGGTCATGATATTGATGCGCCAGCCAGTCAGCTCTGAGGCCAACCGGACGTTTTGACCGCCACGGCCAATCGCCATGGCCAGGTTTTCTTCGTCCACCACCACGTCCATGGTGCTGCGCTCTTCATCGACCACGATGGAGCTCACGTTGGCAGGAGCCAATGCACCAATCACGAATTGAGCGGGGTCGTCGCTCCACAACACGATGTCCACGCGCTCACCTGCCAGTTCGTTGGTGACCGCGTTCACACGAGAGCCTCGCACACCTACACAGGTGCCAATCGGATCGATGCGCGCATCATGGGACACCACCGCAATCTTGGCGCGAGAGCCAGCATCACGGGCACACGATTTGATCTCAAGCAGGCCTTGCTCGATTTCCGGCACCTCGTGTGCAAACAGCTCCATCATGAATTCGGGCGCGGAGCGCGACAACAAAATCGGCGCACCTCGCAGCGTTGGATCAACCTCCATGATTTGCGCGCGAACACGGTCACCTGGACGGAAATTTTCCTTAGGGATCATTTCACTGCGACGCAAACGCCCTTCAATGCGACCGCTTTCCACGATCACGTCACCCTTGTCGAGGCGCTTGACGCTACCCACAAGGATTTTTTCGCCGCGCGCCATGAAATCGTTCAACAACATTTCACGCTCAGCTTCGCGAATTTTTTGCAGAATCACTTGTTTGGCCGCCATGGCGCCAATGCGTCCCAATGGCACGGACTCCACCGATTCCTCAATGAATTGCCCCACTTCGATGTCAGCGATTTCATCGCGCGCATCCGTCAACAGCTCTTCACCCTCGGGGTTTTGCAAGCCATCTTCATCGGGCACAACCAACCAACGGCGGAACGTTTCGGTCTCGCCTGTATCTTTGTTGATCGCCACACGAATCTCTGCGCCTTCGGCATACAGCTTCTTCGTGGCAGACGCCAAGGCTGCTTCCACAGCCGCAAAAACCACGTCGCGCTCAACGCCCTTTTCGCGGGCGATTGCATCTACCAACATCAACATTTCGCGATTCATTTCCAAAACGCCTTTCGTCACTCTACGTTCAACGCGTCATCTCCTGAAGCAGAGATGCCATCGTCACTTTGCTCTTGGGGCACCGCTTGGCGCCCTTTGAAATCCACCACATCGGCCAAGCGCGCCTCGCGCACTTCAGACCATAAAAACTGCAAGGCTTGCACGGGCAAAGGCTTGGCGTGCTTACTGACTTTTGCACCAGGTTTGCGCTGGGGCGCTTCAGTCCAGACCACTTGCCACCCTTCTGCGGCGGCTGCCTTTTCCAGATGGCCACGAAATTTCTTGCGATTCGCGTAGACCCCCATCTCCGCACCGAGGGGCTCTTTGAGCGTCACGTCAATCAACTCACCCTCAAAGCGCTCAAGGTCGGCCTCATGGCGCAACAGCCGATCGATACCAGGCGAACCCACCTCGAGCCGCTTGTAATCGACCGCTTCGACTTCGAGCAAGAACTGGAGCTGCCTGGTCACCGCCTCGCAATCCTCGACCGTCACCGCGCCCGCTGGCTGACCCTTCGTGAAAGGCAAATCAATGGTGATGCGCAGGAGACCGCCGGCCGTGCGTTGCACTTCCACCAAGTCATATCCCATGCCTGTGACGGTTGTTTCAACCGCTTCTTGCCACCCCATTGATTGACCAATCCCTCTTCAAAAACAATATGCCCACCATGTCGCACATGGCTGTGCGGCACGCACCTTCATGTCTCGTTACCATTTTTCCAGTGCCCTGACCCAAAATGGGTACTGAGCGCACTGAGGCCGCTGCCTCAAAAGCGAAATGGCAAAAAAAATGGGCGGTTGGTTTGCCGCCCATTGCATTTGGTTGCTAGCCCAAGATTATAGCTTAAAAATCAAGCAAAAACAAGGCATTTTGAGTGGTGAGTCGCCAACATACGGCGCATTTCAACTCTCTAATATCCACTGAATGACGCTCTTGGCAACAAAGCCCAGCATCCCAAGACTCAATACAAAAAATAAAATAAAAGTTCCAAATTTACCTGCTTTGGCCTCCCTGGCCAAATTGAACACGATGAACAGCATGTACAAGATAAATGCTGTGATTCCGATAGACAGGCCGTATTGGGCAATTTCACCCTCATTCAAACCGAATAGCAGCGTGCTTTCCATATCTGCCTTCAGTCCCGCTGGGCCGTGGTGGGAACAATCATGTTGGCCGGCACAAGATCGCGGTAGACGTGCCAACTCGCGTGGGCGAGCCAGGGAATGATCACAATCAGGCCCAGCATCCCGGTCAACATCCCAAGGCCGACCAGGGCCATGAGCACCAATGCCCACATCGCCATCACATCGGGGTGGCTGCTGCACACCGCCCAGCTGATCGCCAACGCTTGTTTCACAGACACGTCTTTGTCCAGCAACATGGGCATCGAAATGACGCTTGAGGCGAACATCGGCGCGGCCAAGATGCCGCCCAGAATAAGCCAGACGCTGAACACCCAGCTTTGTGGGGCGAGCACCACGTGCCTCAAAAAATCCAATGGCTTGTTCACAGGCACAGGCGCAAAGAGTGTGATGAAGCCCGCCGAGGTCAACACCCAACCCGTTCCGGCAAGGCCCAGCAACAAGCCAAAAATCACCATTCGGCGGTCGGGCCTCTTCCATATGGCAAACACCTGATTGGCAGGCATACGCACGCCCCCTTGGAGTTGTCGGCTGATTTCATACAACCCGGTAACTGCAACGGGGGCGACGATCAAAAATCCGGAATACGCGCCAGCGAGCAACCAAAACTGATCGTGCGCCACAGCCAACAGCAGCCAGCCAAAGATCATGAAAGCCAGTCCGTGTGTCAATCCGGGCCCTGGATGCGCGCGCAGATCGCGAAATCCCGCTGATAGCCAGTTAAAAATGGCACTCGGAGGCACACGCCGCTCGCCATTGGCGGCCAGAGCAATGGGTTTTCTCATGGCCTCTCCTGTTGATATCGATTGTTGGGTTCCATGCCGGGATTATCGCGGTTTCGCCCTGCGTTCAACGTGCGACAATCGCGCCTAGATTACTTGAGGAGTCACCCGAATGAACCCAAACCCAGGCTTTTTGACAGGCAAACGATTGCTGATCACAGGCGTCTTATCCAACCGATCCATTGCTTATGGGATCGCGAAAGCCTGCTACGCGCAGGGCGCTGAACTCGCCTTCAGTTACGTTGGTGAGCGCTTCAAAGACCGCATTTCTGAATTTGCAGCGGAATTCGACTCCAAACTGGTGTTCGACTGTGACGTGGGAGATGACGCGCAAATCGACGCGATGTTTGCCGGACTCAAAGACAGCTGGCCGACCTTTGACGGTTTTGTTCACGCCATTGGTTTTGCGCCTCGTGAAGCGATTGCCGGTGATTTTCTGGATGGTCTCAGCCGCGAAGGTTTCAAAATCGCGCACGACATCAGTGCGTATAGTTTTCCAGCCATGGCCAAGGCGGCGCTGCCCATGTTGAACCCCAACTCAGCCTTGCTGACCCTGAGCTATCTCGGCTCACTCAAGGTGGTTCCCAACTACAACACCATGGGATTAGCCAAGGCGTCGCTCGAAGCTTCAGTGCGTTACCTCGCGGAGTCGCTCGGTCCCAGAGGCATACGCGTGAACGGCATCAGTGCCGGGCCAATCAAAACATTGGCTGCCAGCGGCATCAAGGGGTTTGGAAAAATTTTGAATGTGGTCGCAGAAACCGCTCCGATCCGCCGCAACGTGACGATTGAGGATGTGGGGAACGTCGCCGCGTTCATGCTTTCTGACTTGGCTGCCGGTGTCACGGCTGAAATCACATATGTGGATGGCGGCTTTAGCCACGTGGTCGGCGGCATGGCTGAGGCGAGCTGAGTTTGAACTGAAGCCGGCGACGCGATAGCGTCGCCCGTTCTGGCATCAAGGTCTGGTCCTGAGGCAGGCAAAAAAAAGACTCGCAGCGCGAGTCTTTTTTGTATTTGGTGGGTCGTGCGGGGATCGAACCCACGACAAACGGATTAAAAGTCCGCTGCTCTACCAGCTGAGCTAACGACCCGGTCACTGCTCTAAAAGGCTTGCTTTTATCACTGTGAAGCCTCGCATTATAGACATAAAACAGGCCCTTATAAAAGACACCTGTAATTTTTTTGGATCGCGTCGGGCTTCAGGTGGATGTTTGGCGAATCAACATTTCAATGGCGGCAGAAGCCGCAACAAGACCAAAGGTGCCGGTCACTGTCGCAGCTGAGCCAAAGCCATGGCAGTTCAAGCTTTGATCACCCTGCCCTGCAAAGTCACACGCGTCTTGCGAAGGCACTACCGCTTCGCGACTGAACACACAAGACACCTTCATCGCTTGATCGCGCGAGGCGCCGTGCCGACGTCGCAACTCGTATCGCAGTTTGGCCAGCAGTGGGTCATGGGTGACGTCGCGCAAATCAGCCACTTCGACATCTTGGGCGCGGCGCTTGCCCCCCGCAGCGCCAACGCAAACCAATGGCCCGTTAACGGATCTGGCCCAAGCTGCCAATGCCACCTTGGTGCGAAGCTGGTCGCAAGCATCAATGACGACACACTCACGAGAAGGCACGCTTTGAGAATATTGCGCCCAGTTCTCTGGCGTGACGAAATCATCCACCACCTCAACTTGACAGCCTGGGTGAAATGCGTGAATCCGCGCACGCATCGCCTCCACTTTGGCCATACCGATGGTGTCGGTCGTGGCGTGCAGCTGTCGATTCAAATTGGATTCAGCGACATGGTCCAAATCAAACAACTTAAGGCGAGCGATGCCCATGCGCGCAAGGCCCTCGGCCACCCATGAGCCCACGCCCCCGATGCCTATGACCCAGGCTTCACCTTGGAATACAGCGTCGACCTCTGAACCTAAGAGGCGCCGTGAGCCGCCGAACCGACGATCAAATGCCTCTGACGAAGTCAATCTCAGTCCTCGCGCATGAGCAGCCAAAGCTGAAACTTCAGCCCAGCCACGCCGCCGGCGACGATGCCGGCCAGAGCTAAGGCGCTGGTCATGCTCAGCGTGCTGACTCCAGAGAGTCCTTGACCCACAGTGCACCCCATGGCTGTCACACCACCAAAGCCCATCAGGACAGCCCCAACGATGTGAAGCGCGGTGTCTTGCGTTCCATTGAAGCCCTCCCAGCGGAAGGTTTTGGCACGCCAATTTTCGATGATCGATCCGACCACCACCCCGAACACACTGACGATCGCAATCGTGAGGTGGTTGGACTGATCACTGAAAAGAATCAGCCAATGCAATGTATAGGCCATGGGCGCGGTGAACGTCAGTGCCTCCATCTGTTGGCTATTGGTGGCGATGTAAGCGGACTCCAGAGTCTCAGGGTGCTCGACGACAAACCCCAAATGGCCGCTCACAAACCACATCGCTGCAACGCTAAAACCGATTACCAACGCACTCCAACCCAACGCCGATTGGCGAAACTCATCGGAACGCAAAGCCCACGCCCATGCCCAGATGAACACGGCCGCCGCCAGGCTGACCGCCGTCGTATTGGCGTTGGTGCCCAACCAGTCTGCCACGTGAAGCGGAATCAAACTGGTCTCCAGGTCAATGCTCAAGCGATCCAAGGTTTGGGTGCGAAACACGGCGGTGATGCCTCTCAGGGTCGCGTAGGCCGTGACCCCCATCACAAAAAAGACCACCAATGACTTGAGGCTTCCGCTACCGATGCGAACCAGGGTCTTGCTCCCACATCCCGACGCGAGGACCATGCCAAAACCGAACGAAAAACCACCCACGAGCGCGCTCGCCACAATGATGCGCCCAGAAGCATAGATGCTATCGGTCACGCGGAGCCAGCCGATGGCATTCATGCCCCACAGTGCCAACGATGCGGTGACCACGGACAGGACCCACATCTTGGCTCGGGACGAATCGCCCATGTTGATCCAGTCACTGATCGCACCCATCGTGCAAAAGTGGCTTCTCTGGACAATCCAGCCAAAGAGCACCGACACCAAAAAAGCCGCCCATAAGACTTGTGTTTTCAGGGCGGCCAGTTCATTTAGTTCCATGAAGGCTCAATCAATCGCAGGCAATCATGCCCGCAAAATGGGGGGTTAGCGTAATATTTGCAGCCGTTGCTGAGCGGTTTGAGCCGCTTCAGAGTCGGGAGCGGAACTGACGAGTTCAGTCAGCGTCGCTTTGGCACCTTTCAGATCTTTCAACTCCAGCTGACAATTCGCCAAGGCCAACTTGGATTCGGGCACGCGCGTGTGTTTGGGATATTCGCTGATCAGAGACTGAAACGTCGCCAACGCGCTTTTGAAAGATTGCGACGCGTATTGGGCATTGCCTAGCCAAAACAAAGCACTGGGGCGATAGCCTGTCGCAGGAAACGATTTGAGAAAAGTCTCCAGCTTGCCTTCTGCGGCTGCGTAATCTCCCGAACGCAAGACCGAAATCGCATCGTCATACGCCGTGCGCTCTGTGGGCTGCGCAATGATTTCAACATCGTCGACGATCAGAGTGACAGGCTCGAGCTTGCTCATGCGCGCAGCCAGATCGGTTGTTGCTTTCTCAAGTCGCTCAGTGAGTGCGGTGATCGTGCGCGTCAGTTCTTCGTTTTGTCCTCGCAACTGCGCAATCTCCCGGCGAAGGGATGCGTTTTGGCTCGATAGCTCGAGCAAGCCCGCACCGGTCGCAGACTGCTTGGTCAGCTGCTGCAAGACACTCTGGTTCTCAGCAACGCGCTCTCGCAACTCGATGATCGCCCTGCGCGCCTCGACATCCTCAAACAAGGCGGCATGAGCTGTACCTGCGATCGCTGATACACCCAGCAGCCAAACCACTGCCGAACGCTTCACCGGCTTCACCACTGACTGACTCCAAAGCATTTGCATTCACCCTTCTCAGCGGTAACTGATTTCAACGCGACGGTTCAAGGCGCGCGACTGTGCATCGCCGCCCAAACTGGCAGGTTTCTCTTCGCCAAAACTGACCGCTTCAATTTGGTTATCACTGGCACCCAATAGCGTCAGTGCACGCCTCACGGCCTCGGCGCGTTGTTGGCCCAGTGCCAGGTTGTATTCGCGGCTTCCCAACTCATCCGTATGGCCTGCCAGAGACACGCGCAGCTTGTTGTTGCCAGCAAGGGCCTGCGCGTGCTGAGCGATGAGGTTGGCGTACTCTTCCTTCAAGACGTAGCTGTCAAAGTCAAAGTACAGGACTTTGTCTAGCCCGGATACGGCATCGGCCTGACCCTTTTCTGCAGTCAAGTCCACGGTGTTGATCGCGTTCTGACCCGCGGTGCCCTCTGTGGTCGCCGACGACAAGGCGCCGCCACTGCTTGCGCTCGCTACAGAGCCGCTGACGCCGGCGCCACTGGCGTTCTCGGTCAAGTCAACGCTGCTACAGGCTGCCAATGACACCAGCGACGCAATGACCAAAGACGCCCTCAGGCTTGATTTTCGATTGAACTTCATATGTGCCTCCAATGTTCGGTTTTTACAGATCACTATCGCTGGTTTATTGACGGAAAGGCCCCCACGCTGGCTCTCGGATATCTCCGACAGATCCTGCCAGGCGACTGCGGATGCGGCCATCGACTGTCGTGGTCATCAAAGCTTCTTGCCCCTCGATGCGTGTGGCGTACATGATCATGCGCCCGTTGGCTGCGAAGCTAGGGCTTTCATCCGCCGAGGTACGGGTCAAGACGCGAACTGCCCCGCTGTCCAAGTCCATCGCATGGAGCCGGAATGCCCCATCCACACGCGACACGTACACCAAGGTCTTGCCATCTGGGCTGATATCCGGCGACACGTTGTAGTTGCCCGTGAAGGTGACCCGCTGGGGTGCACCACCCAACGCCGACATACGATAGATCTGCGGAGAACCACCACGATCGCTGACAAAATAAAGGTATTGCCCGTCTTTGGACCACACGGGCTCTGTGTCGATGCTGACCGAATCTGTGAGCCTTTCGGGCTTGTTGGTCGCCAGATCCACACTGTAAATTTGAGAATGTCCAGCCAGCGTCAACGTCGCCACCAATCGCTTGCCATCCGGCGACCATGCAGGGGCAGAGTTAGAGCCCTTGAAGTTGGCCACCATCTGACGCTCGCCCGAGGCGATGGTGTGCACGTAAATCACCGGCTTCTTCGACTCGAACGACACGTAGGCCAGCTGTGAGCCGTTGGGTGACCAGGTCGGCGAAATGATGGGCTCTGGGCTGGAGAGGGCCACCTGCGCATTCTGCCCATCGGCATCGGCCACCCAAAGCGAGAACCGCTTGCGGGCTTGGGTCACGTAGGCGATTCGGGTTGAAAACACGCCTGGATCGCCAGTCAATTTTTCGTAAACCGAATCAGAAACTTTATGCGCTGCTAATCGGATATCGCGCTCAGCTACTGGGAAACTCACACCACCCAAGTCTTCTGCCTTGACCACGTCCCACAAACGGTAACGGACATCCCAGCGCCCGTCTGGCAAGCGGGTCACGCTGCCGGTCACCAGCGCATCCACCCCCAGGGCCCGCCATGGCATCAGGTCTGGGCGCGTGTTCTCATTGAGCACTTCACCATTGACCACCACGTGACGAAACAAGCCGCTGCGCTCCAAATCAGCGATCACGATTTGATCGACGGCTGCAGGCGCGTTCTCTCTGCCTTGGAACGACGCCACCGTGAATGGGCGCTGGGTCAGTCCGACACCGCGCACATCGACTTGGAATTGGGCAAGCGCCGATGGACTCAGGCTACTCGCACCCACTGCCGCTGCGGCAGCGAACCACCGCCGACGGCTCATGTGAGCGGGGCTGGCCAACGGAGGTGAGTCAGAAAAAAGTGGCATATTGCGATTCAGTTTCCGGTGGTAGCTCTCGCTGCCAGCAACAAGATACTGCAGCACGAATGGCAATCATAACGAACCTGACTGCGAGTCGTGTGTCAAAGCCTTGAATTCGAGAGCAACCTAGGGAAATTACCGCAAAATGATGTCGTAGTGTTCTGCCGAAAGAACTTGGTCCGCGTGCAGAGAAATGGGCTTTCCAATGAATGCGCTCAAACCCGCTAAGTGCACGCTCTCCTCATCCAAAAACATCTCAATGACGCGCGGGTGGGCCACCACCCGGAATTCGGCTGGATTGAAACTGCGCGCCTCGGTCAGAATCTCGCGAAGAATGTCGTAGCACACGGTGCGCGGCGTTTTGACCAAACCCCTGCCCGCGCAGACCTCACAGGTTTCGCTCAGCGACTGCGCCAAAGACTCTCTATCGCGCTTGCGGGTCATTTCCAAAAGACCAAGCGGCGAAAACTCTCCCACCTGTGTCTTTACGCGGTCTCTCGCCAATTGCTTGCTCAGCGCCGCATGAACCGCTTTTCTGTGGGCTTCACTGGCCATGTCAATGAAATCAATCACGACGATGCCGCCCAAATTTCTCAGGCGCAACTGCCGCGCGATCGTATGGGCTGCATCCAGATTCGTTTTGAAGATCGTCTCATCAAAATTGCGGGTGCCGACAAAGCCGCCTGTATTGACGTCAATCGATGTCAGCGCCTCGGTCTGGTCGATGACCAAGTAGCCCCCTGACTTGAGGTCGACGCGACGCTGAAGTGCCTTCAAAATTTCCGCATCAACTTGGTGCAAATCGAACACGGTTCGCTCGCCCGAGTGCAGCTCGATGCGATCCACCAAAGCGGGCATGTAATGCTGCGCGAACGCCTTCAAGGCGCCCAGTTGTTCCTTGGAGTCGACCCTGATGCGCTCCGTTTGTTCAGAGGCCAGGTCCCGGAGCACGCGTTGCAGCAAAGTCAAGTCGGCGTGCAGCAATTGCCCAGGGCCTTTGGTTTGAGCGCCCTGCAAGATTTCGGCCCACGTTCGTTGCAAATACCCGATGTCCCGTGCCCACTCATCATCGCCGGCATCTTCGGCATTGGTGCGCAAAATAAAGCCACCAGGATCATCCTGCGCCAAAGCCGCTAATCGGGCTCGCAATGTTTCGCGCTGTTGCATCGGTATTTTTTGGGAAATCCCGATGTGCTTTTCCTTGGGGAGATACACCAAAAAGCGCCCGGCAATGCTCACCTGCGCGGTGAGGCGAGCCCCTTTGGTTCCCATCGGGTCTTTCAGCACCTGCACCACCAAGCGTTGACCTTCATGCAGTTGCCGCTCAATCGGCAACGGTGCATGAGAGGGGTCATCGCGTGCACCGCGCGGCGCCAAATCAGCCACGTGCAAAAAACCCGTGCGCTCGAGGCCAATGTCAATAAACGCCGACTGCATCCCTGGCAAGACGCGGGTGACTTTGCCGAGGTACACATTGCCCACCAGACCCCGCTCAAGAGCCCGCTCGATCAAGACCTCTTGGACAGCGCCTTGCTCAATGAGTGCAACTCTCGTCTCTTGAGGGGCCCAATTGATCAAAATTTCTTGTTGCATGTCGCAATTCTCAAGCTCAGCTCAGCGCCATACGGCACCCTGCGCGATTTAAAAGGGTCGCGGTCTCATACGCCGGAAGCCCCATGATGCCTGAATAACTGCCCTTTATGCGGGATATCCACAGGCTTGCGAGACCTTGAATGCCATAAGCACCTGCCTTGCCCATCGGTTCGCCAGTGGCCACGTATTGGGTGATTTGCCGCGCACTCAGGCTTGCAAAAGTCACTTGGGAGTGGCACACCAGCACAGCGGACTCGTCGCCCCACGCGACGGCAACTGCGGTGTAGACGTCGTGCGTGCGCCCGCTCAAACGGGTCAGCAATTGCGCTGCATGGTTTTTGGAGCGGGGCTTTCCCAGCACTTCTTGGTCAAGTGCCACCGTGGTGTCGGCGCACAACACAGGATGGTCGGGCAAGCCCCTGGTCTGTCTTCGCTGAATCGCCGCTTCAAGCTTGAGCTGCGTCACACGGCGCACATAAGTCTTGGCGCCCTCGCCTGGCACCTCGATCTCGAGTGACTCCGCGTCTTCGTCTTCGTTTGCAAGCAACAGCTCAAAATCAACACCCCAACTGCGCAGAAGCTCCTGCCTGCGCGGACTTTGTGAGGCCAAGTAGAGAGAACGATAGCGGGGCCGTGTCATGCTCATTCGCGGTGGTAGGGGTGATTGGCATTCACTGACCAAGCCCGATAGAGCTGCTCGACGAGCAAGACCCTGGCCATGGCGTGCGGCAAGGTCAGGTGCGACAACCGGATTTGCTGTTGAGATGCCGCCTTGAAGCCATCGTCCAATCCATCGGGGCCGCCAATGACCAACACCACGTCATTGGCCGCCAACTGCCACGCTTGCAACTGATGGGCGAGCTCTTTGGTCGTCACCGCTTTGCCGCGCTCATCGAGCGCAACCACGTGGGCACCCCGCGGAATCAACGCTTCAATGCGCTCGCGCTCAACAAGCATGGCGCTTTGAACATCCGCCTGGGAGGCACGATGCGCCACTTTCACCGTCTTGACTTCAAACTTCAATTCAGGTGGGAAGCGCTTGGCGTAGTCATCCACAGCGACTTGGGCCCAATGCGGCATTTTTTGACCCACTGCAATGACGATCAAGCGCATGGCAACCCCGCCTATCGGCACTGCCGATTATTTGGCAGCTGGACGTCTTGTGGACTTGGCAGCCGGCTTGGTGCCCGTTTTAGAGGCCACGGGCTTCTTGATCACCGTCTTTTTGGCAGTGGCCTTAGTGGCAGTTTTTGCAACGGCTTTCTTGGCAGCGGTCTTCACCGCGACTTTCTGAGCGGGCTTGGGGGCCGATGAACTCACAGCGCGCTTTTTAGGCGCGGCCTTCGGTGCGGCGGGCTTCGTCCCGGCTGTCGCGGCCTTTTTCACTGGCGTTTTTGCAGCGGCTTGCATGGCGTCTGCGCGCCCTGTTTTGGCCACGCGGTCTGACTTCGGAGTAGCCGATTCCGCCTTGACCAAACCCTTGGACTTGGAAGCGATTTTGATGCGCACAGGCTTCTCGCCCCAGATCTCTTCGAGACGGTAGTACTCCCGGATCACCGGTTGCATGATGTGGACCACCGCCGAGCCGCAATCCACAATCACCCATTCACCGTTGTCTTCGCCCTCGATGCGGGGCTTGTCAAAGCCCGCATCTCTCAATGCATCTCTCACGCTGGCTGCCAAAGCACGGGTTTGCCGATTGGATGTACCACTGGCGACCAACACGCGCTCAAACAATGGCGATAAGTGCTCAGTGTCGAACACTTGAATGTCCTTGGCTTTGACGTCTTCCAGCGCATCGACGAGGGTGCGTTGTAGTTTTTGAATTTCTCGCTTGATGCTGGTATCACTCATGTTATGTGTTTTGATAAAGGTTGTGCTGCGCAATATACCCCGCAACCGCTTCATCGAGAACCGATTGGTCTGTCTGAGCCTGTTCAGTTGAGCGGAGCTGATTGCGGATCAATGTGGAACTGACCGGGTCACGCGGCATATCAATGAGAGTCATTGGCCACGGCAAGTTTGCCAAGGGAGACGCTTCAAAAGCATCGTCTGTGCCCCGATTGGCTACCGCGAGGCGAGCCCTCGCCAAAATGTCCGCTTGGCGTTGCCAAGTGTGAAATGCTTGGGCCTGGTCTGCGCCCATCAGCAAAAACCACTCCGCCTCTGACCCCTTCGCCTGCATTTGCAGTTCTTCCAAAGTGTCGACAGTGTAACTGGGGCCAGTGCGACGCAACTCTAGATCGGTGACGCGCGCCTGTGGCACCCCTAAAAAAGCCAATTCAGCCATGGCCAAGCGATGTCTGCCATCTGAGAGCGCCCGGGCTTTGTGCCATGCGTGTCCGGTCGGGACGATCCAAAGGAGATCGAGCGACAGTTGCGTCACCGCAGCTTGTGCCAGGGCGACGTGGGCTCTATGGGGCGGATCGAACGCGCCCCCAAGCACCCCAATTCGGCGCAATTCAGGCATCAGACCCAATCGCGCGGCGTGAGGTACCGCGTCAACAGTTCCTCTTCGGGTGACCCAGCCTGCGGTTGGCGCTGGTACCCCCATGACACCAGAGGAGGCATAGACAGCAAGATGGACTCCGTTCGTCCCCCCGACTGCAAACCGAAATGGGTGCCCCGATCCCACACCAGGTTGAACTCGACATAACGACCTCGACGCAGCAACTGGTGTTCACGCTCACGCTCTGCGTAGGGCATCTCGCGGCGACGCGCCACAATTGGGAAGTAGGCACCGATGAACGCGTCACCCACGCTTTGCAACATGTCAAAACTGGCCTGCATCCCGAGCTCGGCAAAGTCATCAAAAAAGATGCCCCCCACGCCACGCTGCTCTTTGCGGTGGTGGTTGCAAAAGTACTCGTCGCACCAACGCTTGAACCGCGGATACAGGTCGTCGCCATAGGGGACTAACGCATCGCGACATGACCGATGAAAGTGCTCAGCATCTTCGTCAAATCCGTAATAAGGCGTCAGGTCCATACCGCCTCCAAACCAGGCCACCGCCGCTGATTGGCTGGGTCGTGCAACAATGGCGCGAACGTTCATGTGCACCGTCGGCACATAAGGGTTCCTGGGATGAAACACGAGCGATACGCCCATCGCCTCAAAAGGTGCCCCAGCCAATTCAGGGCGATGCTGGGTCGCCGATGGCGGCAGCTTCGGCCCGCGAACGTGGGAGAAACCGCATCCCGCACGCTCAAACACTGGCCCACCTTCAAAAATTTGGGTGATGCCATCCCCTTGCAGCTGATCTCCTGGCGCTTTCGACCACGCGTCCACGGTGGGCTTGGTCCCGTCTACAGAAGCCACTTGATCCATGATGCGTTGCTGCAAGCCCATCAAATAAGGGCGGATCACGTTCAAATTCAAAGAGTCATCAGACATAAGCCATTCATTCAATTGTTGGGTGCAGATTCGAGGGGTTCACCCGTGCTCTGCGTTTTTGACCAAGGCACGACAGGCGAGGCGTTGTTGGGCGTGTGCCCTACCGGCTCTCCGAGCGCGTGTCGAATCTGATCAAAGTCTCGCACCAAATCACCGGTAGGTTCAATAAACGCCTTGACGCCAATGCATTTTTCGCGCCAATCGATCACAGCCACGCCCAAAGGCAAGCCCGTTTGCACCCACACGTGATAAAAGCCCAGCCGCCAACCCTTGCCCCGACCACGCGTCCCTTCGGGTGCGAGTCCGAGCCAAAAAAAATCGCTCTCAGCAACCTCAGCCAAGGTCGTGTCGACCAAGCCTTGTGGTGAGACCCGGTTCACGGGAATGCCGCCTAACCAACGCAACCACCGACCAAAGATCGGCCATTTGAACAGGCTGTCTTTGCCCCAAAATCGGATTTGCCAGCCCAGGCCCCATTTGGCCAACATCGCAATCGGAAAGTCCCAATTGCTGGTGTGCGGATACGCGACGATCAAGCCTTTGGGACCAGGCAATGCAGGCCGAATCAACCGCCAACCCAGCCAGTGCAACAACTTGCGGGCGAGTGGACTACCTTGGGGAAAAATGGGCGCAGGTGCGTCGGGAATCAAGCGATCTCTCTTTGCTCTCTTTCGATCGCACGATAGCCAATGTCTCGCCGAAACTGCGCGCCTTCCAACTGGATGCCAGACAGCATTTCGTACGCCCGAGCCTGCGCTTGTGCCACGTCGGTGCCCAAAGCGGTAACGCACAACACCCGCCCTCCACTGCTGGTGAGGCGATCGCCATCCAGAGTGGTCCCCGCGTGAAACACCACTGCATCCGCGGCCTCAACAGGCAACCCCGTGATGACGTCGCCTTTGCGAGGAGCCAACGGGTAACCATGGGCTGCGACGACCACGCCCAAGGCAACGCGCTCATCCCACTCCAACTCCACTGCATCCAAGCGACACTCCGCTCCCGCCAAAAGCACCGCGACTAAATCTGAGCGTAAGCGCATCATGATGGGCTGGGTTTCGGGGTCGCCCATACGGCAGTTGAACTCTAGGGTTTTGATGTCTCCGTTGGGGGCAATCATCACGCCAGCGTAGAGAAAACCAGAAAAAGGGATGCCGTCCGTCGCCATGCCCTTCAAGGTCGGCAAAATGATCTCTTGCATGATTCGCTCATGGACCGCAGCCGTCACCACAGGCGCCGGCGAGTAAGCGCCCATACCGCCGGTGTTGGGCCCCTGATCGCCGTCAAGCAAGCGTTTGTGATCCTGACTGCTCGCCAACGGCAAGGCGTGTTCACCATCGCACAGACAGATGAAGCTGGCCTCCTCGCCTTCCAGGTAGGCTTCAATCACCACCTGCGCACCCCCCGCGTTGTGATTCACGCCAAGTGTGTTGTTGAGCAACATGTCGTCGATGGCCTCGTGTGCCTGAAGCGCCGTCATGGCGACGACGACACCCTTGCCGGCGGCAAGACCATCAGCCTTCACGACGATCGGAGCGCCCATCGCATCTACATAGGCGTGTGCCGCTTTGGCATCGGTGAACGTCTCTGACGCAGCTGTGGGTATGCCATGGCGGACCATGAAGTCTTTCGCGTACGCCTTGGAGCTCTCTAGCTGAGCCGCTTTCTGGGTGGGGCCGAATATGCGCAAACCCGCCGCCTGGAACGCATCCACCACACCCGCGGCCAATGGCGCTTCAGGACCCACCACCGTCAAGTCAATGGACCACTGTTTGGCCCACTCCACCAAAGCATCAATGTCGGTGATGGGAAGGTTTTGAATATTGTGGTCAAGTGCAGTGCCACCGTTGCCCGGCGCGACAAACACCTGGGACACCCGATTCGACTGTGCCAAACGCCATGCCAACGCGTGCTCTCGGCCACCCGAGCCTATGACTAATATTTTCATTCTTGTTCGATTTCCGCGTTGTGAAAGACCTCTTGCACATCGTCCAAGTCTTCGAGCACATCCAGCAACTTTTGCATTTTCAAGGCATCGTCGCCACTCAGGGCAATGGTGTTGTCCGCCCGCATGGTGACTTCGGCCATTTCCGGCGTGAGCCCGGCCGCCTGCAGGGCGTCCCTCACCGCCTCAAACGCGGCGACATCCGTCAAGACTTCGATGGAGCCATCGTCACCAGTCAGCACGTCATCAGCCCCCGCCTCTAACGCCACTTCCATGATGGCATCTTCATCAGACCCGGGGGCAAAAAACATTTGCCCGCAACGCTTGAACTGAAAGGCCACAGATCCCTCGGTACCCAGATTCCCGCCATGCTTAGAAAATGCGTGACGCACTTCTGCGACGGTGCGCACCTTGTTGTCGGTCATGGTTTCCACAATGATGGCCGCTCCGGCAATGCCGTAGCCCTCGTAGCGAATTTCTTCGTAACTCACACCCTCTAAGTTACCGGTCGCCTTATCAATGTTGCGCTTGACCGTGTCCGCGGGCATATTGGCGGCCTTGGCCTTGTCGATTGCCAGCCGCAGGCGCGGGTTCGCATTGACATCACCGCCACCTGTGCGGGCAGCGACCATGATCTCCCGGATCACCCGCGTCCACACCTTGCCGCGCTTCTCGTCTTGACGCCCCTTGCGGTGCTGAATATTGGCCCATTTGCTGTGCCCAGCCATAGAAACCTCGCCTCATCATTCGAATGGTGCGCGCCCAGTGAACACGATCGCCTCTGCGCGCGGAATAGACCTGTATTGTACTTTTCTCAACTGCGGCAACACCCGCGCGTCTCCGATCATTTTGATATCTCAGACAAATCGCACATGAAATAAAAAGCCCGCAAATGCGGGCTTTTAAAGGCAAAAGGCTGCTTTTCCAATCAGTCGGCCTCAGCCGGCTCTGGTCGCGCTTTGCCTTCTTTCTTGGACAAAGGTGTGACATCCAGTGTCACCTCCCCCTTGTCGTCCAAGCCAACGTGCAACCGCCCGCCATCGACCAGGCCACCGAACAGCAATTCATCCGCCAACGCTTTGCGAATCGTGTCCTGAATCAGACGTTGCATTGGGCGCGCGCCCATGGCAGGGTCGAAGCCTTTCTTGGCCAGATGCTTGCGCAAGTCGTCGCTGAAGGTGACCTCCACCCGCTTTTCAGCCAGCTGCTGCTCAAGTTGCAACAAGAACTTATCCACGACACGCAAGATGACTGGCTCATCCAAAGGCTTGAAGCTCACGATGGAGTCCAAGCGGTTTCGGAATTCAGGCGTGAACTGGCGCTTGATGTCAGCCATTTCATCGCCCTGCTCTCGGGTGTTCGTGAAACCAATGGTGGACTTGTTCAGCGTTTCGGCACCGGCGTTGGTGGTCATGATGATCACCACGTTTCGGAAATCAGCTTTGCGTCCATTGTTGTCTGTCAAAGTCCCGTGATCCATCACTTGGAGCAACACGTTAAACACATCGGGGTGTGCTTTTTCGATCTCATCCAACAGCAACACGCAGTGCGGCTTTTTGGTGATCGCTTCGGTCAACAGGCCGCCTTGATCAAAGCCGACATATCCCGGGGGCGCGCCAATCAAACGGCTCACCGCGTGCCGCTCCATGTACTCGGACATATCAAAGCGGATCAAATCGATGCCCATGATGTAAGCGAGCTGCTTGGCGGCTTCCGTCTTACCGACGCCAGTGGGTCCTGAGAACAAAAACGCACCAATAGGTTTGTCGGTCTTGCCCAGTCCAGAGCGGCTCATCTTGACCGCCGCAGCCAATACCTCGAGCGCCTTGTCTTGACCAAAAACCACCGATTTGAGGTCGCGTTCCAAAGTCTTCAACTTACCCCGGTCATCAGATGACACGTTGGCGGGTGGAATGCGCGCAATCTTCGCCACGATATCCTCGATATCGCCCTTGCTGATGGTCTTTTTGCGCTTAGAGGGCGCCAATATGCGTTGGGCTGCCCCGGCTTCGTCGATCACGTCAATCGCCTTATCCGGCAACTGGCGGTCATTGATGAACTTGGCCGACAACTCGGCTGCCGCACGCAATGCGCTGAGCGCATATTTGACCTGGTGGTGATCTTCAAAACGAGATTTCAGTCCCTTGAGAATATCCACCGTTTGACTCACTGTGGGCTCAACCACATCGACCTTTTGGAAACGACGGGACAGCGCCGCGTCTTTGTCAAAAATGCCGCGATACTCGGTGAACGTCGTGGCACCGATGGTCTTCAACTGACCACTGGCAAGCGCTGGCTTGAGCAGGTTGCTGGCATCCAACGTCCCGCCTGAAGCGGCACCGGCACCAATCAAGGTGTGGATTTCGTCAATGAACAACACTGCATTAGGCTTGTCCTTCAGCGCCTTCAGCACACCTTTGAGGCGCTGCTCAAAGTCACCACGGTACTTGGTACCCGCCAGCAACGCCCCCATATCGAGGGAATAGACCACCGCATCAGCCAACACATCAGGGACCGTTCCCTGAGTGATGCACCACGCCAAGCCCTCGGCAATCGCTGTTTTGCCAACGCCGGCTTCGCCCACCAGCAAAGGGTTGTTTTTGCGGCGACGGCACAGAATCTGGATCACTCGCTCGACCTCATACTCACGCCCAATGAGCGGATCGACCTTGCCTTCGCTCGCGGCCTGATTGAGGTTGTTGGTGAACTGATCTA
>JBEAPX010000144.1:0-9758 GCA_041164205.1 Pseudomonadota bacterium | reverse complement strand
TCGCGATCGTTGGCGCACAGGAGGATCGCGCCGCCATCGGCTGGCACGACATTGGCCTACGCCTCAAGCACGATGAGCAAGGTGGGTTGGGCTTTCAAGTCCAGGTGGGGGGTGGCATGGGCCGCACGCCTCTGATTGGGCAAGTGATTTCCCCATTTGTACCTTGGTATGACTTGTTGAATTACCTAGAGGCGGTGCTGCGGACCTACAACGCCTTTGGTCGGCGCGACAACGCGTACAAGGCGCGCATCAAAATTTTGGTCAAAGCAGAGGGATCGCGTTTTGCCGAAGCGGTCGAGCGCGAATTTCAGGCCATCGTGGGACACGATGGTGGCCATCACCGCATCACGGTGGCAGAGCTAAAGAGGATGCAGTCGTTGTTCAATGCCCCTGCTTTGCCAGCGTCCACACTGCGCACCCCAGAGAAAATTCGGCGCATTCTCGAGGCTGCGGCCAGCGGTGATCAGCCGTTTGAACGATGGCTCCACACCAATGTACACAATCACAAACACCCCTATCTTCGGGCGGTGAGCTTGTCATTCAAACGTTTGGGGTATGCGCCGGGAGACGCGACCGCCGATCAGCTGGAGGCGGCCGCTGATCTGATCGAACAATTCAGCGCAGGAGAAGCGCGCATCAGCCATGAGCAGAACCTGGTGTTGCCTTGGGTGTCTTGCGAGTCTCTGCCAGACCTTTGGCGCGAGGCCCGCCGACTCGGGCTGGCCAAACCCAATATCGGTTTGCTCACTGACATGATCGCCTGCCCCGGCGGCGATTTTTGCGCACTGGCCAATGCGCGGTCGTTGCCAATCGCGCGGGCAGTCAGCGAGCGTTTTCAGGACTTGGATGAGTTACATGACCTGGGGCCGGTTGACCTGCACATTTCCGGCTGCATGAATTCTTGCGGCCACCATCACAGCGGCCACATTGGTATTTTGGGTGTCGATAAGGACGGCCAAGAGTGGTACCAAATCACCGTCGGTGGTGCGGACGGTTCGACCCTGAGTGGTGCGGCTCAACCCGGGCGTGTGATCGGTCCCGCCTTTGCTGCGCACGAGGTGGTGGATGCCATCGAGGCCCTGCTGGACACCTATCGAGCGCTTCGAGAGGGTCAAGAGCGCTTCATTCATGTCGTCCAAAGAGTAGGGGTGGAGCCCTTCAAGCACGCCACGCAGCAGGTGCGCACGGCCACCGCACGCCCGGCCTGAGGCATACCCATTGGATCCCCTCACGAGACAAACCATGCAACTCATTCACGCACAAGACCTCTCCCGCATCGGCACACCGGATGTGTGGCTCTCGAACACCCAAGACGTCACCCAGGTGAATCTCACCAGCGCCAGGCGGATCGCGCTGGCGTTTCCAAAATTCACCGACGGACGCGCGTACACGCAGGCGTTTTTACTGCGTCGCCGCTTGGGGTTTACCGGCGAATTGATGGCGACCGGCGAAGTCTTGGTCGATCAATTGGAGGCCATGAGGCGTTGCGGCTTCAGCATCGCGGTACTGCAAGATGACCAAGATTTGGCCGTTGCCCACAGGCTGCTGGGATTGTTTTCCAAGCACTATCAGGGTGATGCGGTTCAACCCGATCCGGCATTCGTCAGCCAAGCCGTTTTTGCCTCTCACGCTTTGCTTCTAGGGGTGGGCGCATGAATGCGGTCCAAACCTACAACAAGCCCAGCGCTGACTATGCCGAAAAGTTGGCAAGCAGCATCCACCTGCTGCGCGACCAGATTGCATTGGCGCCTGGGGCGTGGATTCAGGCCCACAGTTTGGGCGCCGAAGACATCGTGGTGAGTCACCTGCTGCAACAGGCTGGGTTATTGGCAAAGGTCTCGGTGTTTGTGCTGGACACGGGTGCCCTGCACGCTGAGACGCTGGCCTTGATCGGCCAAGTGGAGGCCCATTTGGGTGTGGCGATTCGCCGTTACCAACCTGACCAGGAGCAGGTGGTTCAGTTCGTCCATCGCCATGGCGAGCGCGCCATGTACGACAGCATCGCATTGCGCAAGGCCTGCTGCGAAGTGCGCAAGCTGCGCCCTCTGGCGCAGGCACTGCAAGGTCAAACCGGGTGGATCACCGGCTTGCGCCGAGACCAGTCCCAGGCGCGTGCCGATGTGCGAGCCGTCGATGCGCTTGACGGGCTGATCAAGCTCAGCCCGCTCGCCGATTGGACTTGGGGCGATGTGTGGCACTGCATCGCAAGCCACGCCTTGCCCTACAACGCGTTACATGACGCTTTTTATCCATCCATTGGATGTGCACCCTGCACCCGGGCCATCAGCCTCGGTGAAGACTTTCGCGCGGGTCGGTGGTGGTGGGAAACCAGCAGCACCAAAGAGTGCGGCTTGCACGGACACCCGCCCTCCTCGATGCCGACGCCATCACCAACCCACACCTCAAAATGAACGCCATTGCCAAAACCAGCCATCTCGCCGCGCCCTCGAACCGACACTTAGACGCGCTAGAGGAAGAGACCGTATACATCCTGCGCGAGGTGGCCGCCTCATTTGAGCGACCTGCCCTGCTGTTTTCAGGGGGTAAGGATTCGTTGGTGGTACTCAAGTGCGCGGAAAAGGCCTTCGGCATTGGGCGGCTACCGTTCCCCTTGTTGATGATTGATACCGGCCACAATTTTCCCGAGGTCACCGAGTGTCGCGACCAGCGTGCCGCCGAGATGGGAGCACAGCTGATTGTTCGCCATGTCGAGAACTCGATGGCCCGCGGCACCGTGAGATTGGCGCATCCAGACGAGCCACGCAACGCCCACCAGTCAGTGACGCTGTTAGAGGCAATCGAAGAGTTTCGCTTCGACGCGCTGATCGGCGGTGCGCGCCGTGATGAGGAAAAAGCGCGCGCCAAAGAGCGAATTTTTAGTCATCGAGATGATTTTGGTCAGTGGCAGCCCAAAGCACAGCGACCCGAGCTATGGAACTTGTTCAACACCAAGCTGCATCCTGGCGAGCACTTTCGGGTGTTTCCGATCAGCAATTGGACCGAGCTTGATGTGTGGCAATACATCCAGCGCGAGCGGATTGCCTTGCCGTCCTTGTATTACTCGCATCCCCGCGAGGTTGTGCGCCGCCGGGGGCTTTGGGTCCCCATCACCCCGCTGACCCCTGCGCGTGCCGGCGAAACGCCCCAGACGCGCCTCGTGCGTTTTCGAACCTTGGGCGACATCACATGTACTTGTCCGGTTGAAAGCACGGCCAGCGACCCCGCCCAAATCATTGATGAAACTGTGCACGCTCGGGTGAGCGAACGCGGCGCCACACGGATGGATGATCAGACCAGTGAAGCATCCATGGAAAAACGCAAAAAGGAAGGTTATTTCTGATGACACACGCACCAATGAGCCCTTGCGCTGTGCAGGCAACCGATTCGGGGCTGGCGACGAGTGCTGCGCTGACCTTCATCACCTGTGGCTCAGTTGATGATGGCAAAAGCACGCTGATTGGCCGATTGCTGTGGGACAGTCAAGCGCTGCTGCAAGATCAGGTCGAGGGTGCCAAGCGGCACAATGGATCTGAAGCCATCGACTTGGCCGCGCTCACCGATGGCCTCAGCGCCGAGCGCGAGCAAGGGATCACGATCGATGTGGCGTGGCGGTATTTTTCGACGCCTGAGCGCAAATTCATCATTGGCGATTCGCCGGGGCACGAGCAGTACACCCGCAATATGGTCACGGCAGCCAGCCAAGCGGACGCGGCAGTGGTGTTGGTCGACGCCTTGAAATTGGACGTCTCTGCGGATCCAGTGCAGTTGCTGTCTCAAACCCGGCGCCACACGCTGCTGGCGCAACTTTTGCGCGTGCCCACTCTCATTTTTGCTGTCAATAAGCTGGATGCGGTCGATGATGCGCCACGCGCGTTTGAACGAATTCGACAAGCCCTCTGCGATTTCGCGGCCGACATTGCACTGCCTAAACCAGCGGTTGTCCCGGTTTCGGCACTTTTGGGCTACAACGTGGTCCATGCTCAGGTCGATTGGCTCGGTTATTGCGGTCCAAGCCTGTTGCAGTTGCTGCAGGCAACGCCCACAGTGAAGGCCGATGTGAGCAGCGATGTGCATTTCAGCGTGCAGTGGATCGAAAAACGCCACCACCGCCCCGACACCCAGCAAGGGCGCCGGGCGCTTTGGGGGCGCTTGGTGGCCGGTCAGTTGGCCCTTGGCGACGAGATCAAAGTCAACGGCGGCTTGTCTGCCCGTGTCGCCGGGATCGAGGGCCTGTCCGGCCACCTTGTCGCAGCGACGCCCGGGCACTCCTACGGCATCACCCTGGACCAAGAGATGGATGTGTCCCGCGGGGACTGGCTGTTGGGTGCGTCGGCCCAACCGGGAACCCAGGCCGTCACCGCGATGCTGGCCTGGCTCGATCACGAGCCCTTGGTGACCGGGCGCACCTACTGGGCTCTGCACGGGCATCGCTGGGTCAAGGCTAAGGTCAAGCGCATCGTCCACCAGTTGGACGTGCAAACCCTTGAGCGAAAGCAAGCCGACGAGTTGGGCGCCAACGCCATCGCTCAAGTTGAGTTGGTCCTCCAGGCCGCGCTGCCCTTGCAACCCTTCGCCATGTCGCGCGAATTGGGGCGCCTCATCTTGGTCGATATGGCCAGTCATGCCACGGCTGCAGCGGTATTGATCGACACGCTTCACTGACCTGAGTCAAAGCAAGGGAATGCGCCAAAGGGATTAAAATGGCGGGTTGACCGACCACGAACACACCATAGATTCACCATGACTCACGTTGTCACCGAAGCCTGTATCCGCTGTAAATACACCGACTGCGTCGATGTTTGCCCTGTCGATTGTTTCCGCGAAGGTCCGAACTTTCTGACGATCGATCCCGATGAGTGCATCGATTGTGCAGTCTGCATTCCCGAGTGCCCGGTCTCGGCCATTTATGCAGAAGAAGATGTGCCCGCTGACCAGCAGCACATGATCAAACTCAACGCCGAGTTGTGCGACAGCAACTGGCCCACCATCACGCGCCGCAAAGAGCCCTTGCCCGACGCCGATGATTGGAAAGACCGCACGGACAAGCTTGGCGAACTCGTTCGTTGATCGTCTGGCCAGTTAAGTCGCGTGACGCCTCCAGTTATCGCCGCCCATTCATTGCCACCGTCTACCGACGTGCTGGTGGTGGGGGCAGGCCCAGCCGCGTTGTTTGCGACGTTTCAACTAGGGCTCCTTGATCTCTCTAGCTGCATGGTCGATGTCCTGCCTCACATTGGCGGGCAGGCCCAGCAGCTGTATTCAGACAAAGTGCTTTACGACATTCCCGGCATCCGGCAGTGCTCGGGCGCTGAGCTCGTTGAGCGACTCTGGGATCAAATCCAGCCCTTGTCGCCTGTCGCAGCGCTGGGACAAATGGTCAAGTCGATCCACCAGGTCGACGGCCATTGGCAGGTTGACACCGATCGGGGACAACAGACCCGCGCACGTGCTCTGTTGATTGCATCTGGCGTTGGCGCTTTTGCTCCACGGCGAATCAAAGCGGTCGATTTTGGGCATCTCGAGGGACGAGATGTCCACTACTACCGCCCTCCAACCTTGCCGACTGGCCCGTTGAAGTGTGCTGTGTATGGCAATGATGAAGCCGCATTGACACTGGCCATTGATCTGAGTGAGTCCACCGAGCAGCCGGTGCTGTTGTGCTATCGCCGCGATGCGTTCGATGCGCCCACTGAGGTGTTGAACACATTTCAAACCCTGCGTGAACAGGGTCGCATCCAGGTCCAAATTGGGATGATGCAAGGGTATTCCAAACAAGGAGACCGCCTCATTGCACTGCACCTGATGCAGCCGGATGGACAAGTCATCAAACCCGCCGTCGATCAGCTCTGGATCATGCAAGGCATCAGCCCACAGGTCGGTCCCATCGCGCAATGGGGGTTGGCGTTGCAGGGGCGTTCGCTCGCCGTGAATCCCACCACGTTTGCAACCTCTGAACCCGGTATCTATGCCATCGGCGACGCGGTGAGCTATGACGGCAAGCGAAAATTACTCGTCAGTGCTTTTCATGAAGCCACACAAGCCGCTTACGCCATCGCAGACGCCTTGCACCCTCAGGGAACCGGCCCTCAAGAGTACACAACCAGCAGCGCGCGACTTCAAGAAAAATTAAAGCGGCTTTAAAAACACCGCGAAAATTGTCTATAATCTGAGGCTTGTTCCCTGATAGCTCAGTTGGTAGAGCGACGGACTGTTAATCCGCAGGTCGCAGGTTCGAGCCCTGCTCGGGGAGCCAAAAACATCAAAGAGCTTCACAGCAATGTGAAGCTCTTTTTTATTATGTGATTGCGCGTAACGTTGCTGGCGTTCTCCTGAGAACCATCCAAGTTGTAGGTGGTTTTTAGGTGAAAGCACTCAAGCTCGCGGCGAATTCTTGGCCCCGACTCGGCGTGTCGAACCCCCGTGAGCGGGCGTCATTGCGGACTGTTCAGTCGCGCGCTCTCACGGTATCTCACGGTAAGGGGTCTTCACTGTGAGGGATGACCGCCGAGACATTTGGGCCTCAGCGTCAAGGGGGCGTTTCACTTGGGTTCAGGCAGGTCGAGCACAGTTTGCTCGCCCCGCGCAGACGTCAATACCACGCGGTTTGTCTCGATGGCGTGGATGGTTAAGCCTTCACTCAGCGTTTGACCGGTAAGAAATGGACGTGGGGGCTCAGATCCGACGGAGATGAGTGCCGTGCCCTCACCACGCTGGTTTGAAATCAACCCCAGCAACCGGAACCGTTCCGGTGCTTTGCCCACTGCGACTGTGGTGGCGCCCAACCCCAATGCGCGCTCAATGACAGGCTGTGAGGACGCGGGTTTCATGTCCAACAGCGATGCCTGTTTGGCTCCGATACCCGCTGATTCGGTGCGGGGCACATGCAACCACCACAGTGTCGATGAGCCTGCGACCACACACCATAAGCCAAAGCCTACGGCAGCGGGCAGCCATCGGTGGGTGGGCAGCTTTAAACCAAGTTTCATCATGTTTCCATTATGATTCAGAGCATGAACCAAAAGCAGTCGAGACAAAAAAACCAACGTGGATTCACCCTGATTGAACTCATGGTGGTTTTGGCCATCATTGGCGTTCTTGCCGCGTTGATTGTGCCCAACGTGTTGGGACGCGCCGATGACGCGCGTGTCACCGCCGCCAAAACGGATGTGGCCAACGTGATGCAGGCGCTGAAACTCTACAAATTAGACAATATGCGCTTTCCCACATCTGAGCAGGGCTTGCAGGCCCTGGTCGCGAAGCCGGCCACCGAGCCTGTGCCAGGCAACTGGAAGCCCTACCTGGATAAGCTCCCAAGTGACCCGTGGGGCCAGCCTTATCAGTACCTGAATCCCGGGATCAAGGGCGACGTCGATGTGCTCTCTTTTGGCGCTGATGGTCAACCCGGCGGAGAGGGAAACAATGCCGATATCGGCAGCTGGCAGTAAATCCCCTCCTCCTCGCCCGGCGCGGCGCTTCCGTCGTCGAAATGACGCTGGTTTCACCCTCATTGAGTTGCTCGTTGTTGTTGCTCTGATTGCGATTGGGACGGCGGTCGCCAGCCTTGCCGTGAGGAACAGTGATCGCACAGAGCTTGAGCGCGAAGGCCAACGCCTGGCCGCCGTGCTCGAATCCCTAAGAGCGCAGGCCAGAGCCAATCACGTGCCCGTGGCCGTCGAGATCTTGCCCGAAGGGTTGGTCATCCATGGCCTGACTGCGGAGCCTGAGACCCGTCCGTGGCTATCCAAACAAACGACGGTGGATGGCATGTTACCCGTCGCTGTTGGCCCTGAGCCTTTGATCCCGGCGAGGACACTAGTCCTCAAAAGTGCCTCTGAGCCCACTTTGGAGATCCATGTCGCGACGGATGGCCTTCGGCCTTGGGCGATGGGACGAAACCCGGAACCAACGCCATGAAGCGACGTGCAAATGGATTCACGCTGATCGAGGTGCTGGTGGCCTTGAGCATTGTGGCGATTGCGCTCATGGCTGGATTCAAGGCGACGGCATCATTGAGCCAGAACGCAGCCCGCCAAGACCAATCTCTGCTGGCGCAAATGTGCGCTGAAAACACTTTGATTGAGTTGCGCCTGAGAAGGCAGTTGCCAGGAATTGGCAACGCGGAAAAAGCGTGTCAGCAGGGGCAAATGACATTCCAAGTCACGACCTCGGTTCTGCCGACACCTAACCCCAATTTTTTGAGGCTCGATGTGCGAGTCAACTTGCAGGGCGATCCAATCGCGCAAGTCTCAACCATTCTGGGGCGCAACTGATGCGCTCGCGAGTTCAACGGGGTTTCACGCTGGTAGAAGTGTTGGTGGCACTGTCCATCATGGCGGTGATGGGGGTCATGAGTTGGCGCGGAATTGACTCGATTCGGCTCACGCAATCGGCGCTGGAGGAGCGATCCACCCGGATCCGAACCATTCAAACCGCCCTAGCGCAATGGCGAGTGGATTTAGACCACCAAACGGACGACCCAAGCCTGACCCAATGGGATTGGGATGGCAAGGTACTGCGGTTGACCAGGCTGGCGCCCTCGCCATCCGGCGAGCTTCGGGTCGTCGCTTGGAGTTGGCAGTCCGACCCGAGTGACCCGATGTCACAAATCTGGGTGCGCTGGGAATCTGCCCCTGTGTTGACTCTATCCCAGTGGCAAGGTGCGTGGGACGATGCGCGCGCGTGGAGCCAATCCGCCACGGCTTCTTTGGAGCAACGAACAACCCGGCTGTTTGCCATCCGCGATATGCAGTTGTTGGTCGCCCGGGATGGCAGCTGGGTGAATCCACTGTCCAGCGCCGCCACGAACGCCGCGCAGAGCCAAGGGACTGTGACTCCAAAAGTGTCCAAGAGTGAGCCGCCTGATGCGGTGCGGCTGATTCTCGATATCAAGGACCCCGCGCTCCAGGGGGCCATCACCCTGGATTGGATAAGCCCGCTCTTCACGGCCAAACGATCATGAAAATGCCTGGGCACAAGCAGAATGGAGCCGCTTTGCTGGCTGCGATGATCACGGTATCGATCGTGGCCAGTATCGCTTCGGCCGCGATATGGATGCAGTGGCGACAAGTGGAGATAGAGATTGCAGAGCGCGGTCGGGATCAAACGCGTTGGCTGATGACGGGCGCCTTTGACTGGACTCGTTTGATTTTGTCCGAAGACGCGCGCACCAGCAGTGCCGTGGACCACCTAGGGGAGCCTTGGGCCATTCCGGTTGAAGAGTCCAAACTGTCGACATTTCTAGCGCAGGACAAGCAATGGCGCGAGGGCGATCCGGAGGTGTATTTGTCTGGTGCCATTTCGGATGCCCAAGGGCGGCTGAATTTGACCTCTCTTTCTGTGGGTCAAGCAGGCAACCCTTATCTCGTCGGGGCGCTCTCCAACCTATTTGAGCAGCTGGAGTTGCCCGTGGCAGAGCTAGATGCGTTATTGACACGTTGGGGAAAATCAGCCGATGAACAAGCCCCGACAGGCTTGCAGCCGAGGTATATCGATCAATTGGCCTGGTTTGGCCTGAGCGCCCAGACCATCGAGGCATTGAGGCCATACATCACCATTCTCCCGGAGCCCACACCGGTCAATGTCAACACAGCATCCGAAGTGGTGTTGGCCGCCATGCTTCAAGCCTACGGGCTGGACCCGTCAAAAGCGCGCTCTTTGATCAAAGAGCGTAGCCGTAAGCCGTGGCCGAATAAGGAGTCGGTGGATCAGGCGTTGCCGGGGCAAGACGCGGCGGTGCGCGATAAGCTCGTGTTTGACGT
>JBEAPX010000143.1:0-6414 GCA_041164205.1 Pseudomonadota bacterium | reverse complement strand
AGCAAATTGAAAACAACGGCTTGAAAGCGTCTGAAATCGAAGTGCAGGAATCCGCAGTGCGCGATGTCGTGCGTTACTACACCCGTGAGGCCGGGGTGCGCTCATTGGAGCGTGAGATTTCCAAAATTTGTCGCAAGGTGGTGAAAGGCTTGTTGCTCAAGAAGCTGCAAGCGCAGGTTGTCGTCAATAGCGCCAATTTGGCCGAATTTTTGGGGGTCCAAAAATACACCTTTGGTCGGGCTGAACAGCAAGATCAAGTGGGTCAGGTGGTCGGCTTGGCATGGACTGAAGTTGGCGGTGATTTGCTCACCATTGAAGCCGCGACGGCTCCGGGCAAGGGTGTCATCACTCGGACCGGCTCGCTAGGTGACGTGATGAAGGAGTCTGTCGAGGCTGCCCGCACCGTCGTGCGAAGCCGCGCGGCCAGCCTTGGGATACAAGAAGAGGCTTTTGAAAAGAAGGACATCCACATTCACGTGCCAGACGGCGCGACGCCCAAAGACGGACCCAGCGCCGGCGCTGCCATGACAACGGCGATGGTGTCTGCGTTGACCGGCATCCCAGTCAAAGCCACTGTGGCGATGACTGGGGAAATCACCTTGAGAGGCGAGGTCACGGCCATTGGCGGGCTCAAGGAGAAATTGCTGGCCGCGTTGAGGGGTGACATCAAGACGGTGCTCATTCCCGAAGAAAACGTGAAAGACCTGGAAGAAATTCCTGACAATGTCAAAGAAGGTCTAGAAATCATTCCTGTGCGATGGATTGATCGGGTGCTTGAACTGGCTTTGGTGCGCCTGCCCGCGCCGCTGGAAGCTGCCGTGCCAGATGCCGCCCCACCGCCCAAAAAGCGGGGTGGTGCTACAGCGGTCAAACACTGAAGCGTTGGCGACGTGTCGATGCGGGGGTTTTGAAAACTGTTTTATAATCGCAGGCTTCGTTCAAAAAGTCTTGAATTGGAATGATTCATAGAGAAGCAAGCCTTCCCTTTTGGTCATGACATCAGACATTTTTGTTCGAACAACCTGCATTGAGGCGCGATAGCAAAGCGGTTATGCAGCGGATTGCAAATCCGTTTAGCCCAGTTCGACTCTGGGTCGCGCCTCCACCCCCATTCCAGTGCCCCTCTTTAGGGGCACTTTGCTTTGTGCCATCTACCGTTGACATCAAATTGACACATATTTCCAATATAGTTGAATTATGGAAGACAAATTCGTGATCAAAGCGCTTGCTGCGCTGGCCCAAACGCATCGCTTGCACATCTTTCGCCGATTGGTGGTGCAAGGCAGTGAAGGGTTGACGCCTGCCCGCTTGGCTGAGGATCTGGGTATGCCGGCGAATACCCTTTCATTTCACTTGAAAGAGTTGATGCACGCGGACCTGATTTCTCAGGAGCGCAGTGGGCGCAACTTGATTTATCGAGCGCAGTACGACCGAATGAATGCGGTTCTCACCTATCTGTCCCAAAACTGCTGCCAAGGAGAAGCCTGTGAGGTGAATCCCGAGGCAATTTGTCAATCCTGTTGATCGCAAGGAGTCTATGGTGACTGATACAAAGCCTTTGAATGTGCTTTTTCTATGTACCCACAATTCGGCCCGAAGTATCTTGGCTGAAGCCTTGCTGAACCATATGGGGCGAGGCAAATTCAAGGCGTTTTCGGCTGGCAGCAGCCCTGCTGACAATCAAACACCCAATCCCTTGGCGCTCGCAACGTTACAAAAAGCAGGCATCCCCACAGAGGGGTTGCGCAGCAAGAGTTGGGATGTTTTCGCGGCCCCCGATGCGCCGCATATGGACTTGGTCATCACCGTCTGTGACAACGCAGCGGGCGAGGTCTGCCCATACTGGCCAGGGCAGCCTGCAACAGCCCACTGGGGATACGCCGATCCTTCAGCGATCAAGGGCACAGACGCACAAAAATCAGAGGCGTTTACTCAAACGCTTCATCAAATCAAGCGTCGACTGGACATCTTTGTGAACTTGCCCGTGTCACGCCTCAGCAAAATGGCCATTGAAACCACCGCTCGAGAATTGGCAAAAGAATGACGCACTGGCGCAGGTACTTGTCAGAGCTCGTCGGCACAGCCGCTTTGCTGTGTGCGGTGATTGGCTCGGGCATCATGGGTGAGCAGCTGGCGGATGGCAACATCGCGATTGCGCTCTTGGCGAACACCTTGGCCACAGTCTTTGCACTGTACGTGTTGATTGAAACGCTGGGCCCGACCAGTGGTGCCCACTTCAATCCCGTTGTTTCCCTGGTCCTTGCCTTTCGGAAGGATTTGGCCCGCCACCATTTGGCCGGCTATGTGGTGGCGCAATTGACGGGGGCTGCGTTGGGCGCGTGGATCGCTCATGCGATGTTTGACCTTGAACTATTCCAGTGGTCTACCAAAGTCAGAACAGGCCCTGCGCAATGGTTTGCCGAGGTCATTGCCACGGGGGGGCTGATTTTTGTGATCTTGCGCTCGCCTGCAGGCAAAGCGTCTGCCTTGGTGGCGTGTTACATCGGTGCGGCGTATTGGTTCACCGCGAGCACATCGTTTGCCAATCCGGCTGCTGTCTTTGGACGGATGTTGTCCGATACATTTGCCGGCATTGCGCCAATGGATGCTCCCGCGTTCATGCTTGCGCAAGGGATTGGTGGCTTCCTGGGATGGTGGCTTCATGCCGTCTTGCAGAGCGATCACCCCCACACTCGTGGGACGAACCAATGAGCTCAGTCAAAATTTTTCACAATCCCGAGTGCGGCACATCCCGCAATGCCTTGGCCCTGATTCGCAATGCGGGCATTGAGCCTGAAGTGATTCATTATTTAGAAACACCACCGACCAAAGATCAGCTCAGGAAGCTGATATCGGAGATGTCGATGCCTGTCAGAGATGTGCTCCGGCAAAAGGGCACGCCCTACGCCGAGTTGGATCTTGGAAGCAGCAAGTGGTCTGATGACGAGTTATTGGATGCCATGATTGCCCATCCTATTCTGATCAATCGTCCGATTGTGGTGACGCCATTGGGAACCAAGCTGTGTCGACCGTCTGAGCGTGTTTTGGATATCCTCATTGAGCCTCAACGTGGGCCTTGGTCCAAAGAGGATGGCGAAGTTGTGATCAATGACAAGGGTTTGCGTGTCACAAAACCATAGCCAATCAGAGCAGCTGGATCTGCGCTTTTTCCAAGTCCCTATGCAGGAGCTTTTGGTCTCCAAGCAGCCATCAACGCACGCTCCAAGAATTTTGATGTTGTATGGCTCTTTAAGAGAGCGCTCATACAGCAAGCTTTTAACCCTTGAGGCTGCGCGCCTGTTACAGGCTATGGGCGCAGAGGTCAAAGTCTTTGACCCCCTGGGCTTGCCCCAGCCTGATGCGGCGCCGGACACAGATCCAAAAGTCAAAGAGTTGCGCGAGTTGGCCGCGTGGTCCGAGGGGATGGTGTGGTGTTCGCCGGAGCGCCACGGTGCCATGACCGGGATCATGAAAAGTCAAATCGATTGGATCCCTTTGTCAGTTGGAGCCGTTCGCCCAACCCAGGGCAAAACACTTGCCGTCATGCAAGTGTGCGGTGGGTCGCAGTCGTTCAACGCCGTCAATCAGATGCGCATTCTTGGCCGTTGGATGCGAATGATCACGATTCCCAATCAAAGTTCAGTGGCCAAAGCGTTCTTGGAGTTTGACGAGGATGGCCGAATGAAGCCATCGGCGTATTTCGACAGGGTTGTGGACGTGATGGAGGAGTTGATCAAGTTCACGCTGCTGACCCGAGACTTGGCGCCCTACTTGGTTGATCGATACAGCGAGCGCAAGGAATCGGCAGAGGAGCTTTCCAAACGGGTTAATCAGCCCACCACTTAAGCTCGCTGGGAAGGACCCTTGCCCTCTAACCCCACGCAACTCTCTGGGGCGTTTTGATTTGCCGACTGTCGGCTCTCGGATCTGGGCGAACGACATCCATGTAAGATGTGGTTCACGACCTTCAAAAAAGCGATTCGATATGTCTTATTCCCAACGCCCTTTAGACATACATGTTCATGGTGATGTGCCGATGCGAGCGGATGTCACGCTGGCTCAAGTTCAGGAAGCCCTGAAACCCATCTGGAGCTACGCCGGTGATGCGACGTTTGACGAGGGTGCGCGCAGCTCCTATGAGGAAGAGCCTGGGATGCGTTGGGACCCTGATGCTCACGCGCTGCGGATGTGCTGGACCGTCTCCGGTGATGAAGATTTTCGCCAAGTCATGGAAGAGGCGTGCATGAGCTTGAATGACTTGGCCGAGCGCGGTGCAGCCATCGAGGTGTCGTTTTATGACGCCGATTTCGACGAAGAGTCCGCATCGAATAGTGAAGAGTCTCGGGACGATTTTTTGATGTGTTTCGTTGGCCCTTCGCCGGCAGCGATTCTCCAAATTCAGCGAGACATGATGGTCAATGACGTGGTGCACATGATGGAGCGCCATTTTGATGGTGCCGAATTGGGCGGCGTGGTGATGGCCATTGATCAGCTCTTCGAGCAACGTTACAAAGCCCTTGTCGATGCGACACAGTGGGGCGGTCCATCCCGTGGATTTGGTGGCGGCCATGGTCCAGGCAGAAAGCCGCGACATTTGCATTGACTCCAACTAAAAACATACCTCCGCAGCAAAAAGCCCCTTTTCAGGGGCTTTTCACATTGGGAGCCAACCCGTCCGGCTCAGGCGAGGGCCTTTTTGAGGCTCCAAGCGCACAGACTGACCGCCGTGTTGGCTTCGTCCAATACCTTGCCCATTGGCACAAACCCATGGAGCTGACGCTCAAAACAGACGTATTGGCAGGTGTTGCCGTTGTCGGAAAGCGCGTTGGCAAACTGAAGTCCTTCATCGCGCAGTGGGTCATAGCCAGCGGTGAGCACCAATGCGGGTGGCAAGCCTTTGAGGTTGGGGTGCAAGAGGGGAGAGGTGCGCCAGTCTTCCCACTGCGCTGGCTCTGGACAGTAGTGCCCTCGGAAATACCGAATGGTGTCTGACGTGAGCAAGTAGCCTTGGCCATTGTTCTGGTGCGAGGGTGAGATGGCTCTCATGTCGGTGGCGGGGTAGATCAGCAACTGGTAGCACGGTTGTGGCGTATTGGGTGCCTTGCCTGTCGCGTCCCTTTGGATCAAGCACACAACAGCGGCCAAATTGCCACCGGCGCTGTCGCCGCCAACGGCTATGCGATTGGCGTCTATACCCAGGTCTTGGGCGTGTTCAGCGACGTGCTGAAAAGCTGCAACACAGTCGTCTACTGCCGCTGGAAACGGATGCTCCGGAGCCAGCCGGTAGTCCACCGAGACCACGACACATTGGGCCTGCAACGCCAAGTCACGGCACAAAGTGTCATGGGTGTCCAAGTCGCCGATCACCCAGCCGCCGCCGTGAAAGTAAACGAGTGCCCCAGATTGGGCGCTGGGCGCGCTGGCTGGGCGATACAGCCTCATGGGAACCTCGCCATGTGGCCCGCTCGCTGCCAGCATGGTGACTTCTGCCACTTCAGGCGGTTGGTTTTGCGTTGCAAATCGCCGCTGCACATAGGCGTCTCGGGCCTCCTGCGGCTGCACGGTATGGATGGGTGCGATACCTTTGTCAGCCATGAGTTTGAGCAGGTTTTGTGCTTGGGGATCGAGCATGATGAACTCCTGAAATAAGGTGGTCAAAAGGTAAATGCGTGTGGCCAATCGACAGTAAAAAGCACAAATACCAATCACTCAGTCACCTATGTAGCAGGTGCGTCGAGTGCGCTGACGAATACTTCGCCCTCCGATAGACATGGCACAGGGCTGACGACAATGAGCAAAACATTTACCCAATGGACACTGGGCGGCGAGTTTGGCGAGGCAGTGGACCTCGCCAACCGCCTGGTGATTGCACCGATGTGTCAGTACTCGGCCGTCGATGGTCAAGCAAATGACTGGCACCTCACACACTGGACCAATATGCTCAACAGCGGTGCGGGACTTTTCATTATTGAAGCCACCGCGGTCACCAAAGATGGTCGGATCAGCCCTGGCTGCTTAGGGCTTTGGGACGATCAAACTGCGGCGGCGCTCGAGGAGCACCTGCAACGCGCCAGAGCACAAGCCCCATCGATGCCAGTGTGCATTCAACTCAGTCATGCAGGGCGCAAGGGCAGCAGTGCGGCGCCTTGGTTAGGTGGTGCTCAATTGAGCACCGCTGAGGGTGGCTGGGAGACACTGGCGCCGTCTGCTGTGCCCCACGCCGCGGGTGAAGTTGTCCCAACAGAAATGACGACGCGTGACATCGAGCAGACGATCGAGGCGTTTGTTCAAGCGGCGGCGCGCGCGGGGAGGATGGGCATCGACGCCATTGAGTTACATGCTGCACATGGCTACTTGATGCACCAGTTCCTATCGCCCCTGTCGAATCACCGGACAGATGCATATGGCGGCGAT
>JBEAPX010000142.1:0-11439 GCA_041164205.1 Pseudomonadota bacterium | reverse complement strand
GCGCTTGTTCATGTTCAACCCTCAATAAACCCATCTTGCACAAGGCAAGTTCGCCAATGAGTGGCGATGCTCAAAGCAAAACGGGCTAGCCTTTTGTGAAAGCTAACCCGTATTGTTTTTTGGTCGGCGTGGCGGGATTCGAACTCGCGACCCCTTGCACCCCATGCAAGTGCGCTACCAGGCTGCGCTACACGCCGGAACCCGAAATTATAGCTTCAATTTCAGTCGGATCTGAGTGTTTAGAAATCCGTCGTGAGTAAATCACGAATGTTTTTCAACTCTGCTCGAAGGGCTGCCATGTTGACCTTCAATCGAGGTGCGGTAGCCAACTCATCCGCGGGGGAGACCTCAGACTCGTCTTCTTCGAGATCAACCGTCGCATCCTCCGTCATCAAACGTTTGAGCGATCGGCTGGCACTGCTGAGCTCTTGCAGACGATTGCGTGCACCATGAATGGTGAAACCTTGCTCATAAAGCAAGTCACGAATCCGCCGGATCATCAGCACCTCATGGTGTTGGTAATAGCGCCGATTGCCACGCCGCTTCACCGGGCTCAATTGCGTGAATTCCTGCTCCCAATACCTCAACACGTGAGGTTTCACCCCGCACAAGTCGGCCACCTCACCGATGGTGAAGTAGCGCTTTGGCGGGATGGGGGGCAGGACGTTGTTCATCAAAGGCGTAGGGAAGCGAGTCGCTTACTGTACTGCAAGTTACACATCTAACCTATTGCCTGTCCTCAAAAAAATGCTAGCGGACAGTTTCTCAAGTGGCCGCGTGTCAGCTCAACTGATCGAGGCCCCATCCTGAACCAAGTCGCGCAATTTTGGACTCACATGAAAGGTCACCACACGTCGGGCTTCGATTGGGACTGCCTCGCCTGTGCGCGGGTTTCGACCGGGGCGAGCGGCCTTAGTGCGCACCTGAAAATTCCCAAAGCCCGAAATCTTGACCTCTTCGCCCTGGACCAACTCGTGCGCGATGATGTGAAAAAACGCATCCACCATGTCTTTGGCTTCACGCTTGTTCAAGCCAATTTTTTCGTAAAGCAATTCAGATAAATGCGCCTTGGTGAGGGCTGGCGACTCGAGGCTATCGACCATCAGTTCCATAGTGAGCTCCTTGTCTCTGGCGTTAGGCGCGCAAGCGAGCGCCAAGCTTGGTTTGCAGCGCAACCACAATGGCCTCCACCGCGGAGTCTATTTGCTCGTCTGTCAAACTGGACTGGTCTTCCCCCAGACTCAACCGCAAGGCCATGCTCTTCTCGGTGGTTTCCCCTCCCTGGGGGCGATACACGTCAAAAACAAAGGCTGACTTCAACAGACCTTGGGTCTCGGCAGTATGCACGACATCGATCACCTCATCGTAGCGAACCTCATCCGCCACCCAAATGGCCACATCGCGCTCAACACGTTGGTGCTTGGGCACGTTCTTGAACGATGGAACAGGACGGGACAATACCGCATCGAGCGCCAGCTCGAACAGCACGGCGGGCTTCGTTAGGCCTTGTTCCTGCATCCACTTTGGATGCAATTCCCCCATAAAGCCAATCGATCTATCGCCAACAAACACCTCTGCACAGCGCCCTGGATGCATGGCGGGATGCTCGGCGGCCTGAAAACGCAACGCGGTGGGGTGCATCAAGGCCTCGACATCCGCCTTGACATCGTAAAAGTCAACCCAACGCTCCTTGTCTCCCCACTGCGTGGGCGAGACGGAACCATACGCCAGCCCCGCGACGTGCATCGGTTGATCAAACCCAGCGACGGTGGTGTCAGAGTCCAGGACCGCGGGGTTCTTGCGGAATACCCTGCCGAGTTCAAAAACCCGCACTCGCGTGGCCTTGCGATCCAAGTTGAAACCCAACACCTCCATCAATGACCCTAACAGGCTGGAACGCATCACGCTCAAATGACTCGCGATCGGATTCAAGAGTTTGATCGGGGCTGGGTTGCCGGCAAGATCATGCTCCCACTTGGATTGCACGAAACTGAAGTTGATGGTTTCTTGATAACCCAATGCAGCCAACGAACGGCGTACTTCGAACGGTCCTCTTTGATTTTCAGCTCTCAGCTTGGGAGTGATGGGGGCAGTGGGAGGGGTGTTCGGAAGCGTGTCGTAACCGATCATCCTCGCCACTTCCTCGATCAAGTCCTCTTCGATGTTGATGTCGAAACGATGAGGCCCAGGTGTCACATGAAGGACGTCACCTTCGGCACGAACACTCATGCCTAGACGCGTGAACGCATCGATGCACTGCGAAGGATTGATCGACATACCGATCACTTTCGCGGCGCGACTCAGACGCAGGGCTACCGGCTTGATTTCAGGCAAACGGGTGGTTTGGTCCATGATGGGACCAGCTTGACCACCACAAATTTGGAGAACCAGCTCGGTGATGCGCTCCACGTGCTCGACCGTCAAGCTGGGGTCCACACCGCGTTCAAATCGATGGCCCGCGTCGGTTGAAAAGTTGTATCTGCGAGAACGCCCAGCAATGGCATTGGGCCACCAAAAGGCGGCTTCGATGAACACATTTTGAGTCTCATCGCTCACCGCTGTTGACTGGCCACCCATGATGCCTGCCAGTGACTCAACGCATTGCTCATCTGCGATCACGCCAACCTGATCATCTACCTCAATGGTCGATCCGTTAAGAAGCTCCAATTTTTCACCCGCGCGTCCCCAACGCACCTGCAGGCCACCATGGATCTTGTCTAAATCGAAAATATGCGAAGGCCGCCCCAGTTCGAACATCACGTAGTTGGAGATGTCGACCAGCGGAGATACCGAGCGCTGGCCACAACGAGCCAGCTTGGCCACCATCCAAGCGGGTGTGTTCACATTAGGGTTGACGCCTCGAACCACCCGTCCACTGAAACGGCCACACAAATCGGGGGCGTCAACCGTCACTTCCAAGCGGTCTTGCACCGCCGGCTCAACGGGCTGAATCACAGGCTCAGTCAGTGGCGCACCGGTCAGCGCACTCAACTCACGCGCCACGCCGTACACGCTCAGGCAATGCGCCAAATTGGGCGTCAATTTAAGCTCAAAAACCGTGTCATCGAGTGACAAAAATTCCCGAATATTTTGACCAATCGGCGCATCTTCAGGCAGCTCCAGTAGACCACTGTGATCTGCGTCAATGCCGAGCTCTTTGCCAGAGCACAACATGCCGAAGCTCTCGACGCCCCGCAACTTCCCCACTTTGATCGCAAAAGGCTGACCACCTGGTTCCGCAGGAGGAAGCTTGGCCCCCACTGTGGCACATGGAACGCGGATACCCACGCGAGCATTGGGAGCCCCACACACGATGCTCAGCAAGGCGTCGCCGCCCACGTTGACTTGACATACGCGCAAACGATCGGCGTTGGGGTGCTGTTCTGCGGTGACGATTTCACCGATCACAACACCCGTGAAGGCAGGGGCCACAGGACGCAGTGACTCGACCTCTAAGCCGGCCATGGTCAGGGTATCGGCCAACTCCTGGGTATTGAGGGGAGGATTGCAAAATTCGCGCAACCATGATTCTGGGAACAACATATCGATGGGTTCTTTCTCAGATGAACAGCTTGGACACGGGCTCAGTTGAACTGCTGCAAAAAGCGCAAGTCACCGTCAAAGAACAACCGCAGATCGCCAATGTTGTAGCGCAGCATGGTCAGTCGATCAGGTCCCATGCCAAATGCAAATCCAATGTACTTTTCGGGGTCTAGCCCCATATTGCGCACCACGTTCGGATGAACCTGACCTGAACCAGCGACCTCCAGCCAGCGACCCGCCAGAGGTCCTGATGGAAACTGAATGTCGATTTCCGCGCTAGGTTCCGTGAATGGAAAAAAACTGGGGCGAAAGCGCAACACCAAATCATCGTTTTCAAAGAACGTCTGGCAAAAGCGGGTGAACACGTTTCGCAAATCTTTGAAGGAAACGTTTTCGCCAATCCAAAGCCCCTCGCACTGGTGGAACATAGGGGAATGAGTCGCATCGCTGTCCACCCGGTAGGTTCGACCCGGCGCAATCACCCGAATTTCGGGCATACCTTGACCCGATTGGATGTCCGATTGATACCGCTTCACGTGCTGCACTGCGTGGCGTATCTGCATTGGACTGGTATGCGTTCTTAGCAAATTGGGCGAATCTTGCTGGCCACCCTCCACATAAAAGGTGTCATGCATCGACCGTGCTGGATGGTCTGCAGGTGTGTTCAGCGCTGTGAAGTTGAACCAGTCGGTTTCAATCTCAGGGCCATCGGCAACTTCAAAACCCATTGAAGCAAAAATCGATTCAATGCGCTCCAACGTCAAACTGACTGGGTGCAAGCCACCCCCACTGCGGCGGCGTCCAGGCATCGTGACATCCAGCGCTTCCGCTGCCAGCTGCTTCGCCAATGCGGCATCGGCCATGGCTTGTCGAGCCTCTTGCAGCAATGCCTCGACGCCACGCTTGGCCTCGTTGATGGCTGCGCCTTGGACCTTCTTTTGTTCAACGCCCAGTGAGCCCAGTCCTTTCATCAGTTCGGTGATGCGACCGCTCTTGCCCAAAAAGATGGCTTTGGCATCTTCCAATTCAGCAGGGTGCTTGGCTTGTGCAAACGCGGTTCGCGCTTGCTCGACCAGTTGGCTCAACTCAGACATAGCGTTGGTATCTCGAGGAAATTCAAAAACAAAACAGGGCTAGTGACCATGCAGCCGCTAGCCCTGAGAGTGCGTGATCCCGCTGCGATGCAGCGGGCGCATACCGTGCATCTTATGCGGCCAGTTTGGCCTTCACTTGATCCACGATGGTGGCAAAAGCTGCCTTGTCGTGCACAGCCATATCGGCCAACACTTTGCGATCGATCTCAATGCTGGCTTTCTTGAGGCCGTTTGCAAATTGGCTGTAAGTCATGCCCAATTCACGCACACCTGCATTGATACGTGCGATCCACAACTGACGGAACACCCGCTTTTTGGTGCGGCGGTCACGATAAGCGTATTGGCCGGCCTTCATCACCGCCTGTTTGGCGATACGGAAGACGTTACCGCGGCGTCCGCGGAAACCTTTGGCGAGAGCGAGAACTTTTTTGTGGCGGGCGCGAGCCGTTACACCACGTTTGACGCGAGGCATGTGTTTACTCCTTGTTCGTCGTTAATCACAGACCAGCCATGGGCATCATGGCGGCGATGTGGCCCAAATCGGACTTAGCCAAATTCACAGCACCACGCAGGTGACGCTTGTTCTTGGTGGTCTTTTTGGTCAGGATGTGACGTTTGAAGGCTTGACCGCGCTTAACGGTGCCGCCTGGACGAACGCGAAAGCGCTTTTTAGCCGCGCTCTTGGTCTTCATTTTGGGCATTTAAATGCTCCTTTTACATTGTGCTCGTGAGGCGAGTGAAAACAATTTTCACCACTTGTTGGCCCCGAGACACTTCTTAATCAACAGCAACGCCGAGGCATTACCGCTGCTGCAGTGCCGAAGCACTGTCATGCAAATGGGGCCAAGGCCCCATTTGCAATTCTTTTCCGGAAACAACCCAGAGGGTCAGGTTGCTTCCGCCTCTGCGTCTTTCGACACTTTGGCTTGTCCGCCAGGCTTTTTACGGCCTGGGGCGATCATCATGATCATCTGCCGACCTTCCATCTTTGGAAAAGACTCAACAGTGATGGTGTCACCCAAATCATCGCGAATGCGCTCTAAAAGGGCTGCACCCAAATCCTGGTGCGTGATCTCTCGACCACGGAACCGCAAGGTGATTTTGCACTTGTCACCGTCTTCGATAAACCGGCGAATGTTGCGCATCTTCACGTTGTAGTCCCCGTCATCGGTACCCGGCCGGAATTTGATTTCCTTGACCTCGATGACTTTTTGTTTTGCTTTGGCTTCTGCCGCTTTCTTTTGTTCTTGGTACTTGAACTTGCCGTAATCCATCAAACGACATACAGGCGGAACAGCGGTGGCTGAAATTTCAACCAAATCCACATCCAACTCGCCCGCCAGACGCAAGGCCTCTTGAATGGGTAACACACCCAGGGGTTCGTTATCCGGTCCATTGACCCGCACTTCGGCGGCCATGATTTCCCGGTTCAACTTGTGTTTGCGCTCTTCTCGACGGCGACGGTCACGAAAATCAGTAGCGATGGTTCAATCCTTTGGCTGGCAAACCCAGCAAAAACAAATAAAAGCTGTCAGCAGCTCGGCACACAGCCATCAAGATTTTTCGGCAATCGTTTTTTGGAGCAAATCGGCAAAAGCTTGCACTGACATCACCCCTAAATCTTGATTGCCTCGACCCCTGACGGCCACAGTCCCGGCTTCGCGCTCTTTCTCGCCTATCACAGCTATGAAAGGCACCTTTTGCAAGGACCAACCCCGTATTTTAGCCGTAATTTTCTCGTTTGCGAGGTCTGCCTGCGCCCTAAGCCCTTGATTGCGCAACGTTTTAGCCACAGATTCACAGGTTTCAGCTTGTGCATCGGTGATATTCAAGACCACCGCCTGGGTGGGCGCGAGCCAAGTGGGTAGAACGCCTGCATGCTCTTCGATCAAAATCCCGATGAATCGCTCCAAGCTGCCCACGATGGCGCGATGCAACATCACTGGCGTGCGACGCTGCCCGGTTTCATCGACATATTCAGCCTCAAGGCGCTGGGGCATGAAGAAATCAACCTGAATCGTCCCGCACTGCCAGTGGCGACCGATGGCGTCCTTCAGCGTGTACTCGATCTTTGGCCCGTAAAAGGCGCCCTCCCCCGGTGAGATTTCAAACTCACAACCCGCGCGAGTCAAGCTCTCAATCAATGCCGCCTCTGCCTTGTCCCAGCTGTCGTCGGAGCCAATGCGCGCCTCAGGGCGCGTGGCGACTTTGTAAATGATGTTGGTGAATCCGAAGTCGGTGTACACCTTTTGCAGTAACGCCGTGTAGTCAACGCACTCCTGAAGAATTTGATCTTCTGTACAAAAAATGTGTCCATCGTCCTGAGTAAAACCTCGGACCCGCATGATGCCATGCAGGCCACCGGATGGCTCATTGCGGTGGCACTGTCCAAACTCCCCGAATCGCAAGGGAAGATCGCGGTAGCTTTTGATGCCCTGTTTGAAAATCAAAATATGCCCAGGGCAATTCATGGGCTTCAAGGCATAGTCCCGCTTCTCGGATTCGGTCGTGAACATGTTTTCACGGTATTTGTCCCAGTGCCCGGTCTTCTCCCACAACGTCTTGTCTAACAACTGAGGCCCTTTGACCTCTTGGTAGCCATTGTCTCGGTAGACACGGCGCATGTATTGCTCAACCTCTTGCCAAACGGTCCAGCCTTTGGCGTGCCAAAACACGACGCCTGGCGCGTGTTCATCAATATGGAAGAGATCCAACTCTTTACCTAGCTTGCGGTGGTCGCGCTTTTCGGCTTCTTCCAGCATGGTCAAATACTGCTGTAGCTCGTCCTTCGTCGCCCATGCTGTGCCATAAATGCGCTGCAGCATTTCATTGCGATGGTCCCCGCGCCAATAGGCCCCAGCAACTTTCATCAGCTTGAAGTGCTTGAGCTTGCCAGTGCTTGGGACATGAGGCCCGCGGCATAAATCCTCAAACGCACCCTCACGGTAAAGGCTCACATCCTCATTGCTGGGAATGCTGGCGATCAGCTCAGCCTTGTAATGCTCTCCGAGCCCTTTGAAATACTCGACGGCCTCATCCCGAGGCAAGACCCGGCGATGCACGGCCTCATCCTTGCTCGCCAGCTCAGTCATTCGCCTTTCAATTGCCGCCAAGTCTTCCGGCGTGAAAGGCCGCTTGTATGAAAAGTCGTAATAGAAGCCATGCTCAATAACCGGCCCAATGGTGACTTGCGCATCAGGGAATAACTCCTTGACCGCATAAGCCAACAAGTGCGCGGTGGAATGGCGAATCATTTCCAAACCATCTGCGTCCTTGGCCGTGACAATCGCCAAAGCCGCGTCAGACTGAATCAGATGACTGGTATCGACCAATCGACCGTCGACCTTGCCACCCAACGCCGCCTTTGCCAACCCAGTGCCGATCGATGCCGCAACCTCTGCCACGGTCACTGGACCGTCAAACCCGCGCTGCGAACCATCTGGCAAGGTGATGTGGATCATGCCGTTTTCCTTAATCGATCTAGAAGTGCTCGCGCACACGAAACAATCTTGTGAGTCATTGAAACGCCTGGACAGCAAGCGACTATCGAAGTCGCACCTATGCCAAGGCTAACCCTGAAGTTTACCAGTCGGCGCCTTAGCCAATAAGGATCTCGGACGGACGCATCCGTGCGGGCGTCGCGGCAATGTCGTACTAGGGCACAAATTGCTTATGATCGAAACATGTGGATACAAGTCGTTGCGCTTTCTAGTGGGGCGAGCCTCGGTGCAATCGCCCGATGGCAGCTCAGCTTATGGCTGAACTCAGGTCACGCCCACCACATCCCTTGGGGGACGTGGGCTGCCAACGCGATAGGTGCCTACTTGATTGGCTTTGGCGTCACCCTACTGCAAAACAACCCAAATTTAGACCCCGCCTGGCGAATGCTGTTGATCACCGGGTTTTTAGGGGCTCTCACCACCTTTTCGACGTTCTCGATTGAAACCGTCAGTTTGTTCAGTATGGGTAAGGCGGGGCTTGCGATTGGCAACGCATTGATGAATGTGGCCGGCAGCTTGTTACTCACCTGGCTTGGGCTAGTCACCGGTGAGTGGTGGGTCGAGTCTCACCGGTTCAGTTAAAGACCTGTTCTCGTTTTACCTCACGACGCCACAGACCATGCCACCCGGGTCATTGTGAGGCGTATCGCGCAGAGTTTTCGCGGTGCCTACCTCCATATCCCTAGGCAAGGTGACCCCATTTTTGACGGCCATCACTTCCGCCATGATGCTGACCGCGATCTCCGAGGGCGTCTTGCTTCCGATGTAGATGCCAATCGGACCGCGCAGGCGCTCAAGCTGGGCTTCAGTTTTGTCAAAGTGCTCCATCATGCGTTCACGCCGAGCGGCGTGGTTGCGTCGCGAGCCAATCGCACCCACATAAAAGGCGTCGGTCTCAAGGGCTTCCAACAACGCCAAATCATCTAACTTCGGATCATGGGTGAGCGCGATGACACAAGAGCGATGATCCGGCGCAAAGGCTTGCACGACATCGTCAGGCATTTCGGAGACGACGCTGGCGCCGGGGACCGCCCAGGCGCCCCGATACTCTTCGCGCGGATCGCACACCGTGACCGCAAAACCCGAAAACAAGGCCATCGTCGCGAGGTACTCGCTCAACTGGCCCGCACCAATCAACAACATCCGGTACTCAGGGCCAAAGGTGTTGACGAGCTCCGAGTCGCTCAACACCAACGCCTCTGGAGCATCACAGGGGCTTAAAGTCACCCGACCATCAGCCAACGCCACCGTGCGCTTCATCAGTTGGCCCTTGTCAAGGGCTCCAATCAATGCCGCCAACGTGTCTGCATCAGGGTCGAATTCGAGCAAAAGCTCTAACGTTCCCCCACAAGGCAACCCGAAGCGGTGCGCCTCATCAGCGGTGATGCCATATTTGATGCTTTTCGGTGGCCCTGAGGGGATGCTTCGCTCCTGTCCGGCCACCTCACCCTTGTGATGTTGCGCGTATGCGCGGGTGTACTGATCGATCAAGTCGTCTTCAATACAACCGCCACTGACCGATCCCACCACAGAGCCGTCCTCGCACAAGGCCATGATTGAGCCAATAGGCCGGGGTGATGAGCCCCATGTTCTGATCACTGTAGCCATCAATGCTCGCTTGTCCGCGCGCCGCCAGCCCAATAACGTGCGCAAGACCATGACATCTAAGTTTTCCACAGCGAGCCCTTTCCAATGATCAAGCCAGCCACACGATCAGCGACATCACCACGAATGACGCCAAGCCCCAACCCAGCGGCGCCCAAAATGCCGCCAGCGGGTCGGCCACTGTTGTCCCTGCTGCCTCTGACAATGCATCGGCGGCCTCAAGTGGAGCCGGTTCACCATAACGTCGCCCCATTTCTGCGTCAAAACGCTTGAAAAAGTCCTCAGCCAACGAGCGCGCCGCACCATCAATCAAGCGCTGACCCAACTGCGCTACTTTGCCGCCGACCTGCGCTGAAACCGCGTAGTCCAAGCGCGTGCCCCCCTCAATCGGAGTCAAGGTGACTTTAGACCCGCCCTTGCCAAAACCAGCGGGCCCGCCTTGCCCCTCAAAATTCAATTCATAGCTGTTCGGGGCCTGAATATTCGTCAGCGTGATCGCGCCAGTGAAACGAGCGGCCACTGGGCCAATGCGCAGGGCCATCCCGACGGTGTAGGCATTTTCGCCATTGGGTTCGACCTTTTCACAGCCAGGGATACAGGCCTTGAGCACCTCAGGGTCGTTGAGTGAGTCCCATGCTTGTTGTTGTGTCACGCCGAGGTCTCGGCTGCCTTGCATTTCCATCGTATTTACTCCTTGAGGACGCGCTCGACACTGCGAGCCAAATCTTTGAGATGTTCGAGATTGTGGACGGCAACGCTGGCGTGTGCTCGCTCATGCAAGACACGCGCGCCAGAGGCCACGGGCTGGTAAGCGTCAAATCGCAGCAGCGGATTCAGCCACAACAATTTTCGCGTATGCCGATTCAACCACAACAGTTCAGAGTCCAATGCCCCTGCATCGCCAGTATCCAATCCATCACTGATCAACAATACCACTGTGCGCTTGCCCACCAAACGGCGAGAGTGCTCAAGGCGCAACTGCGCCAAGGAATCCCCCAAACGCGTGCCTCCAGCAAAGTCTCGCACCGAGTCTTGGACAGACGCCAACATCTCATCGGTATCGGGCAACGCAAAGGCCGGCGACAAATCAGTCAGTCCAGTCCCGAAGGCAAACACATCGCGGCGCCCCACCCGCCATGCTCTGCCGCGCGCCGATCCCCTTTGCAGCGCAGCGTGCAAATAGGCCAGAAGCATCCTCACGTAGCGCTCCATCGAACCCGACACATCAACCAGCACCAACAATGGAAGCACTTCTTGCGCTCTTCCCATATACGGCAGCTTCGCACATTCGCCGCCCAGGCGAGCGGTCGCACTCACCATGCGCGACCAATCCAATTGAGACGATTGGGACTTGGGCACGTAGCGACGCGCCGCAATTTTCGGAAATGGCAGAGAGATGCCACGTACCAACTGCTGCACCAACGCGAATTCGCTGGCCGACAAGGTATTGAAGTCGGCTTGATGCAAGCGTTTGTTTTGGCTCGCGGTCATCGCCGCGTCGAATCGCAAAGAGTCATCCGGCTTTTTCTCAGCCGTCGGCGGCGCCGGAGTCGCGGGCCTCAGTGCGTCCTGCGTGCGCATACGTTGCTTATTAGCATCCGCCTTGCCTTGGGATTTCGGCAGCAACTGCGCCAGCAATTTGTTGGCCACTTCAGGGTCTCTGAAATAGGCGTCAAACAACTCTTGGAACACCACGC
>JBEAPX010000141.1:0-4040 GCA_041164205.1 Pseudomonadota bacterium | reverse complement strand
GCGCCGGAATCGCACCCGCCGACGAGCCCACCTCGCGCCAGCGTTGGCGCGACTGCAGCTGAGGATGGGCCCACAGCCCCGCCATGTCGTTCATGCGGGCGTTGGCAATGGGCGCTTGGTCCAGGCGGGTTTGCACCTCTTCGGTGGTCAAGGTGGCAAACACCGAAAGGATCTCGGCCTTGAGTGCCACCCGGTTGGTGTGGCGCTTGTGATTGGCATCAAATCTGGGGTCGGCCGCCAACTCCGTGCGCATCAACACCTTGTCGCAAAAGGCACGCCATTCGCGCTCGTTTTGCAGGCCCAGCATCACCGTGCCACCATCGCCCACCTCAAACGGGCCATAGGGATAAATCGTGGCGTGCGACGCGCCGGCGCGCGGTGGCGGCGTTGCCCCGTCAAAGGCGTAGTACATCGGGTAGCCCATCCACTCGCCCAGCGACTCCAGCATCGACACATCGATGTGCTCACCATGCCCGCTCTGCTCGCGGGCCAACAACGCGGCCAACACCGACGAGTAGGCGTACATCCCCGCGGCAATATCGGCGATGGAGTTGCCTGACTTCACCGGCTCTTCGGGTGTGCCGGTGACCGACAAATAACCCGCCTCGCTTTGAATCAGCAAGTCGTATGCCTTTTTATCGCGGTATGGCCCATCCGCACCATAACCCGAGATGTCGCACACGATCAGGCGCGGATAGCGCTCACGCAATGCCTCATAGCTCAGGCCCATCCGCGCACTGGCACCGGGCGCCAGGTTCTGAACCAAGACATCCGCCTGGCTCAGCAATTGGTGCAAGACCACCATCGCCTCCTCGGCTTTGAGGTCAAGCGTGATGCTCTCTTTCGAGCGGTTGACCCACACAAAGTGCGACGCCAAGCCATTCACCCGCGTGTCATAGGCCCGCGCAAAATCGCCGACCTCTGGGCGCTCCACCTTGATGACCCTCGCCCCCAAGTCCGCCAAGTGCCGCGTACACAAAGGGGCCGCAATCGCGTGCTCTAGCGACACCACGGTGACGCCAGTCAAAGGGCCTGCGGACGCAGTGGGGGCATGGTTTGGAGTCATGGCGCGGGATTCTCAAAGGCAATCAAAGGCGCCATATTACCGACTCGCCCCCGCCGTTCTTGACGCGTGGGGTACAACGCCGCCCCCAGCACGGCAGGCCTCACTCAGCCGCAGCGTCTAGCGCCATGCCTTTGGCCGCCGCGTCGATCCAGTCTTGTGCTGCCTGTGCATCGTCAAATCGCTCCAGCGCCAGCAACGCCAGGCGCGCCATGAACAGCGGCGACTGCGCCTCTCCCAATCGCGTCATGGTGTGGCACAGGTGTGTATAGGCTTGGTCGCGTTGTGCGGGGGTCATGGGTTCACTCCACCAATTGGGACTGCTGTTGAGGGTCGGCTTGGGCATCGCACACCGTCGGCTTCAGTTGCTGGGCCAACCAGTGCCTGACGTACCCCAAACCGGTGGTTTGCGCGTTGCACCAACGCGCCATGACGTGCCCATCGGGGCGCAGCAAGAGCACGGCGCCCGGCTGCGCGCCCAGCAACTGCGGCAGCTGCCCCGTGTGGTCCCAGCACAGGTGGTGCTTGTGGGTGCCGGGTTGGCCCAAAGACACCGCCTGCACCGCCACCGTGGGCAAGGCGTCGCTGGGCTGCGGTTCGGCCCAAGGCTTGGGCAAGGCGCCGTCATCGCTGAACACCAAGGCCTTGAATTGCCCATTGGCCAAGTCGCTCAGGTAGCTCAACTCGCGCCCCGACGCGGTGATCGTGGTCAGCGGGCACTCGGGCAACACCGTTCCCGGCACAGGGCCAAGTCCGTCGCCAGCCCATTCGTCGGGCCCGTTCAAAGCCGAATCGAGGTAAGCAATCGGTGCGCTTTGGCGCGGGTTAATCAGCGAGCTCAAGGCGGGGTACTCCACCGCCAAGCTCAGCACCGCGCGCCGCATCAAATCAAAGGCAAACGATGGCGGCGCCATGAACTCGGTGCTCTTGGTGCCATAACTGAGGTTCTCGTGGGTGGCTGCAACGCGCTCGCTCGAGTAGGTATCCAGCAAGCCATCGCTGGCGAGCCCGCGCACAACGAGCCCCAGCTTCCACGACACATTGTCGGCGTCGTCAATGCCCGAGTTGAACCCGCGCACCCCAAAGATAGGCACCAGGTGCGCCGCATCACCGGCAAACAGCACCCGGCCATGGCGATATGACTCCAAAGACAAGGCATTGGCCTTGTAAAGCCCCACCCAGATGGGGTTCCACGCAGCGCGCTCGCCCATCATGTCCAGCAGCGACTGCACTCGGGGCATCACCTGCTCGGGCAAGATCGCTTGATCGGGGTCCTCGCCATCGCGCAGTTGGTAGTCGATGCGCCACACATCGCCCGGCTGCTTGTGAACCAACACCGTCGAGCCGGGGTTGCAAGGCGGATCAAAATAAGCCAATCGCTCAGTGGGCCGATCGCTCTTCATCAAAATATCCACGATCACATAACGCCCCTCGTAGCTGGTGCCCTGCAGTCGCAAACCCAGAGCTTCGCGCACCGTGCTGCGCCCACCATCGGCCGCCACCAGCCAGTCCGCGCACAGCGTGTAATCGCCCAGCGGACAGCTCACTTCGAGCCGCACGCCCGCGTCGGTTCGCTCCAGCGCGCGCACCGACGTTTGCCACCGCACCTCGATCAGGTCAGGGTGGGCCTGCACACCATCCAGCAGGTTTTGCTCGATGCTGTACTGCGCCATATTGAGCATGGGGGCGAACTGCTGGTTGTCGTCTTGCGGCATCTCAAACCGCAACACCTCTTGCCCTTGGTAAAAACTGCGCCCGCCCGTCCACGGCAAGCCCATGGCATCAAACCCCTCGCCCACGCCCAATCGGTGCAAGATCTCTTGGCTTCTGCGCGAGACACAAATCGCCCGACTGCCCGTGCAGACCGAGTCATCTGCCTCAAGCACCACGCTGGCCACGCCCTGCTTGGCCAGGCCCAGCGCCGTTGCCAGCCCGACCGGCCCACCGCCAACAATCACCACTCGGTGCCGTTGGTCTTCGACGCCGTTTGTACACGCCGGCAACACCGCGCCATAGTGCGCCGCCTGAAAGGGATACGGGACAAAAGCTGGGGCATTTGGCATGGGTCACCTCTATTGAAATGGCTCGCGGTGGATGCACCACCCCACAGCCGATCTGAGCATAATAGTTGCGCTCGCAACTAAATGTCAAGTCACTCGCGGACACCCACGCCCCGCCCAGCTCGCCTATCATGTGGCCCATACACTCCAAGCCACACACCGTGCCCAAAGCCCCATTTCAGCTCGAGCGCAGCTTTACCCACCGGCTGCACACCCTCACCAAAGTCACCGACCGCGTGACCCAAAGTGCCTACCTCAGCGATGCCGACATCGGCTTAAGCGAAGGCCGTTGCCTCGCCGCGGTGGGTGCATTTGGCCCACTATCCATCAATGACCTGGCCGCCCGAGCCAACCTCGACAAAGGCCAGGCCAGTCGGGCCGCACAGGCACTGGTCGAACAAGGCTGGGTCTTGAAAGCACCCAGTGCTGCGGACCGCCGTGGCGTCGTACTGACCCTGACCCCCACAGGAAAGAAACGCTGGGACAAACTCCAAGCGGTCATTGCCCAACGCAACGCCGACATCCTGGCGTGCCTCAACGCCGGCGAGCGCCAGACCCTCAGCGATTTGCTCGATCGCCTGCTCACGCACGCCCAATCCGACACCCGCTCACGCCCCACGACATGAACGCTGCCCCTCAAAAACTCCCTGCCCTGGCGTTCATCACGCTGTTGATCATTGCCTTCATGATGGGGGCCAACCACGTGGCTGCCCGCTTTGCATTCAATGACGGGGTCAACGTCGCCACAGCCGTGACCTTTCGCAGTGGGGCCACCGCCCTGGTTGTGGCGGTGATTTTGTGGTGGCAAAAAGTCAGCTGGCAAGTCACCGCCAAACAACGCCGCTACCTCGTGGTGATCGGTGGACTGATTGCGGTGCAAAGCATCTTTTTGTACTCGGCCGTGGCGCGCTTACCCG
>JBEAPX010000140.1:0-4447 GCA_041164205.1 Pseudomonadota bacterium | reverse complement strand
GCCACTTGGTCGGCAAGATGGTGGACCTGCCTTTGTGTGGGCGCCAAATTCCGATCATCGCTGACGACTTTGTCGACCGCGAATTTGGCTCGGGCTGCGTCAAAATCACCGGCGCGCACGATTTCAACGACTACGCGTGTGCGCAACGACACGGTTTACCGTTGATCACGATCTTCACGCTGGATGCACACATCAACGACAACGGCCCAGCCGCATACCAAGGCATGGACCGCTTTGAGGCCAGAAAGGCCTTGCTCAAAGACTTGGAAACCCAAGGCTTTCTGATCGACATCAAGCCTCACAAGTTGATGCTACCGATCTGTGCGCGCACTGGCCAAGTCGTAGAACCCATGCTGACCGATCAGTGGTTTGTGGCCATGAGCAAAGTGTCCGAGCAAGACCCCAGCGGCAAGAGCATTGCGCAAAAAGCCATCGATGCGGTGGATTCAGGGGCGGTCAAGTTCTACCCCGAGCAGTGGGTCAACACCTACAACCAGTGGATGGGCAACATCCAGGACTGGTGCATCAGTCGCCAGCTCTGGTGGGGCCACCAAATCCCAGCTTGGTATGACGAAGACGGCAATGTCTACGTCGCGCGCGATGAAGCGCACGCCCAGGCGCAAGCAGGTGGCAAGGCCTTGCGCCGCGATCCGGATGTGCTGGATACCTGGTACTCGTCGGCGCTGGTGCCGTTTAGCACCATGGGTTGGCCGGAAAAAACGCCTGACATGGATCTCTATCTGCCCTCCTCGGTCCTGATCACAGGCTACGACATCATCTTTTTCTGGGTGGCCAGAATGATCATGATGACGACGCATTTCACGGGGAAAGTGCCTTTCAAACACGTCTACATTCATGGCTTGGTGCGCGATGCACAAGGCCAGAAGATGAGCAAATCAGAGGGCAATGTGCTGGACCCCGTCGATCTCATCGACGGCATCGAATTGGCACCGCTGTTGGACAAGCGCACGACGGGCCTTCGCAAGCCAGAGACCGCGCCCACCGTGAGAAAAAACACTGAAAAGGAATTCCCAGATGGCATTCCAGCATTTGGTGCGGATGCCTTGCGATTCACGTTTGCGGCCCTGGCCACTTTGGGCCGCAACATCAACTTTGATACCAAGCGCTGTGAGGGTTACCGCAACTTTTGCAACAAGCTCTGGAACGCCAGCCGGTTCGTATTGATGAACTGCGAAGGCCAAGACTGTGGGCTCATGGAGCACACCAAGGCCGATTGCACAGTCGGCGGCAAGGCGCACGGGTACATGTCCTTTAGTGCGGCCGATCGTTGGATCAAATCGCGGCTTCAAAAGGTCGAGGCCGAAGTGGCTCAGGGCTTTGCAGATTACCGCTTAGATCTCGTCGCCCAATCCATCTACAGTTTTGTCTGGGATGAGTTCTGCGACTGGTACCTCGAAATCGCGAAAGTCCAGATCCAAACGGGGTCAGAAGCTGAGCAGCGCGCGACACGTCGGACGCTGATTCGAACGCTAGAGACCATCTTGCGCCTGGCGCACCCCATCATCCCCTTCATCACTGAATCTTTGTGGCAAGTCGTGGCACCAGTGGCTGGCCTCAAGGGCGACTCGATCAGCATTGCGCGCTACCCGGAATGCCAGCCAAACTTCTTTGATGATGAGTCCGAGGCCGTTATCGCCAAGCTCAAAACCTGGGTCGATGCGTGCCGCACATTGCGCGGTGAAATGGGTGTCTCCCCCGCAACCAAGCTCCCGCTTTACGTCCTTGGCGACAGCGCCTTCGTTGACTCTCACGGCTCGGTTCTGAAGGCCTTGGCAAAGTTAAGTGACGTGCAAGCTTTCGACGCCGAAGCGGCCTGGTCGCAAGCGGCTGGGGCCGCACCGGTGTCCGTTGTGGGTGAGGCACGCCTGTGTTTGTTTGTCGAAGTCGACGTCGACGCAGAGCGGGCTCGACTGAACAAAGAGATTCAGCGCTTAGAAGGCGAAATTGCCAAAGCGCAAACCAAGCTCAGCAACGAAAAATTCGTCGCCAAAGCCCCCGCAGCAGTCATTGAGCAAGAACGCCAACGCGTCAATGAGTTTGGCGCCACTGTGGAAAAACTGCGTGAACAATTGATCAAGCTGGCTTAACCACGGTGACTCAACGCCCCAGCCAGCCAGCCCCGTGAAGGAAACACCATATGACCGATTCTCGCCCTGAACTCCCCGATCAACTGTCGATCGATCCGACCAGCCCACACTACCAAGCCGCCGTGCTCGAGCACGACATTGGCATTCGATTCAATGGTGTAGACCGCTTCGATGTTGAGGCCTACTGCCTGAGTGAGGGCTGGATCAAAATCGCGTCCGGCAAAGCCAAGGATCGCAAAGGGCGCCCCCTTTTGATCAAGCTAAAAGGCAAGGTCGAGGCGTTCTACCGCTGATCAGCAAAAATTTGTTCACAAAAAAAGCCCGCTTTTGCGGGCTTTTTCCTAGGCGCCTAGCTGGTCAAGCAAGCCACTACCTCAACGGCGCTTGAGGATATAGGTGTATTCGGGACCAGCGACGTCAGAGTCCACCATCTCATTGCCTGTTTGCTTGGCAAAAGCGGCGAAATCTCTCACCGATCCGGCATCGGTGCACACGATGCGCAACAGCTGGCCGCTGGTCATCGTGGCCAACGACTTTTTGGCTTTCAAAATAGGCAGCGGGCAATTCAAGCCGCGGGCATCTAACTCTTGGTCAATCGCAAGTGACATGTTCTTATTTTTCCTAAACGGCAGATCCAATCGAAGCTGAGATTTTAGGCTCAACCCGACGGCATCTCCATCCACTGGGGCTCAATACCCCTGCTGCGCAACCAGTCAGCCAGCGCCAGCCCCGTGCCTCGGGGCCAACACTTGATTTGTTCAGGCGCCATCCACTTGTACTCTGCTAACTCAGGAGACAGTTTGACCTCGCCTGTGGCATGAACGTGGTAGGTGATCAGGACCTGATTCATCCGCTGAAAGTCGTGCACGCCTACCAACTCGGTGTGGGTGACGTGAAGCTGGGTTTCTTCCAACACTTCTCGAGCGATCCCATCCTCGGGAGATTCACCCGCCTCCATGAAACCCGTGATCAAAGCAAACATTCGCCCAGTCCACGCGGCATTGCGAGCCAGCAAAATCTGTCCGTCCTGCTCGACAATAGCGGCCAGCACGGGCACTGGGTTATTCCAAAGCGTGAACTCACATTGAGTACAACGCCAGCGGTACTTGATGCCTCCGTCTTCGTTGGCTGGCGCCCAATCTAAGTCGGCGCGGCACTGCGGGCAAAAGCGGTATGCGGTCGGGGTGGGGTTGTCAAAACTCATGGGGTCACGCTGGGAAAACGCCTGTCGACAAATAGCGATCACCGCGATCGCACACGATAAAGACAATCGTCGCGTTCTCTAGCTCTTCATTCAATCGCAGAGCCACCTGGCACGCACCTGCCGCCGATATGCCTGCAAAAATCCCCTCTTCCCTGGCAAGGCGTCGAGCCATCTCTTCGGCATCTGCTTGACTGACATATCGCAAGTCATCGATGCACTTGGGGTCATAGATCGCGGGCAAATATTCCTCTGGCCACTTGCGGATACCGGGGATGCGTGACCCCTCCTCTGGCTGGGCGCCGACGATGCGGACATTGGGGTTTTGTGCCTTGAGATAGTGTGAGACGCCGGTGATGGTTCCTGTGGTGCCCATCGCGCTGACAAAATGCGTCACACGCCCTTGCGTGTCGGCCCAAATCTCTGGGCCCGTGGTCTCAGTATGAATGCGCGGGTTGTCGGTGTTGGCAAACTGATCAAGCATGACTCCTTTGCCTTGAGACACCATCTGGTCGGCCAAATCGCGGGCGTACTCCATACCGCCGCTCTTGGGCGTGAGAATCAGTTCGGCACCAAACGCTTTCATCGTCTGAGCCCGCTCAATAGACAAGTCCTCCGGCATGATCAAAATCATGCGATAGCCCTTGATCGCGGCGGCCATGGCCAGCGCAATCCCAGTGTTGCCCGAGGTCGCCTCGATGAGCGTGTCGCCAGGCTTGATCTCACCGCGCTCTTGTGCACGCATGATCATGGACAACGCGGGACGGTCCTTTACCGACCCAGCAGGATTGTTGCCCTCCAACTTGCCGAGAATCACATTTCCTCGGGCCTTTGCTGTCTCGCTGCCAAGGCGTTGCAGCGCGACCAAAGGCGTTTTACCAATGGTCAAGTCGATGGTGGGATAAGGGGGGTGAATGGTGTTGGACATGTCAGAACGCAATGAAAGAATGCCATGCACTGTGCCACAAAAGTTTTTCATCCACAGCCCATCGGGCGTTATTCATCACCCAAAATTTATGCCATAATCTCGGCTTCGCTGAATACCCGCCGGGGTGGCGAAATTGGTAGACGCAGTAGATTCAAAATCTGCCGGTGCAAAACACCGTGTCGGTTCGACTCCGACCCTCGGCACCAAATG
>JBEAPX010000139.1:0-9246 GCA_041164205.1 Pseudomonadota bacterium | reverse complement strand
GCAGCCGTCGTGACGCGATCCCCCGAAGGGTCTTCCAACATCCCCGCGAGCGCCTGCAAAATCTCAAGGCGACGCTGACCTGGTGCGGGCCGGGAACGCTTGGGTGCAGCAGCCCCTTGGTCGACATAGGCTTCAGAGTCATCGTGTGCGTCGGACATGGTTTTCCTTTGGGTGGTTTTCAAGCGCGAATCATGGTACCGACCGACTGGTCGGAGAGAATTTCAAGCAGCAAGGCGTGAGGCACTCGACCGTCCATGATGTGAACGGCGCCGACCCGATCTTTTGCTGCAGCCAAGGCCCCTTGGATTTTTGGCAACATGCCACCAGAGATGGTGCCGTCGGCGACATAACGGGCAATGCTCTCTTCATTCAACTCCTTGAGCAACTGGCCTGATTGATCCAGAACGCCGCTGATGTTGGTCAACAACAGCAGTTTTTCCGCCGCCAAGGCTTGGGCGATATCGCTGGCAGCAACGTCAGCGTTGATGTTGAAGCTTTCGGCGTTCTCACCCAACCCAATCGGGCTGATCACTGGGATCACATTTGCCGCTTGCAACGCGTGAATGACCGAGACATCCACAGCTTGGATATCTCCCACCCAACCGACGTCATGAAACATGGTGGGGTCTTTCTGGTCCTGTAAGCGCAAGGGCTTGGCCTTCAGCAGCCCGCCGTCTCTGCCGGTCAAGCCGACGGCTTGACCACCCGCGATTTGAATCAACCCCACAATGGTTTGCTGCACTTCACCAGCGAGCACCCACTGGACGACTTGCATGGTTTCCGCATCGGTGACGCGCATCCCCTGAATGAACTCACCCTTCTTGCCCAAACGCTGAAGCAGCTGCTCAATCTGCGGCCCCCCGCCGTGCACCACGACAGGACGGATGCCGAGTTTTTGGAGCTGCACCACATCCTCTGCGAAGGCACGCTGAAGGCTTGGATCGGTCATGGCATTGCCGCCGTATTTGATGACCAAAGTCTTGCCCTTGTATTGGTCAACATACGTCTGGCTATGGGCCAATATGTGAGCCACGTCGATCGGACTGTCCATAGAGTGAGATGACATAAGGTGAATGTTAGTGAGTGTTGACTGTTGGTTTAAAGGGGATTGTGCCGCAAATCTAAGACGCCATGACAGCCACAAGATGACACCAAAGTGATCAGCGCTTACAGTGTGGTGTTGATGCATCCCTTGACTCTGCTTCGCCAACCCCGTCCACAGAGAACGACCCATGAGCTCAAAGCCTAAACAACCTAGCCCTTCCATGAACCCCCAAGAAGTCTGGCTCGCAGGGCTCAGTGCCCTCCATCAAGCGCAGGCACAAGGGCAAAAGGCGGTGCAAGAATTGGTCGCTCAAGGCGAAGCCTTACAAAGTCAGGCACAGCATCAGTGGCAGGAAATCGCACAACGGGTCAGCAACCCCTTCGCCGCCGCCCCAACTGTGAGCCGATTGGAAGGCATCTTTGAGCACCGTGTTGCTCAAGCATTGCAGGCAATCGGCGTCCCCACCGCCCAAGAAGTGAACGCATTGCGGGAAGACATTGCGCTCCTGAAGGCGCAACTGGCAGACCTTCCATCGGCACCCAAAAAACCGCGAGCAAGCGCCAAAAGCGCGCCCTCTGTGAAGGCGAAAATGAAAGCGAAAAAGGCGTCTGCGCCTCGCACACCATCGCGCTCAGCCTCACGGGCAACATCCCGCAGCTAATCACAAACGCCACTGGGCGATGCGACCTATTTTTCTGAACCCGCCAGCTGACTCACCCAGGACATGAGCACGCGCCCCATTCGACGCAACACCAAAGAACGCATCCTAGAGGCCGCTTTGGGTATGTTCAATCGCTTTGGTGAACCCAACGTGTCCATCAACGCCGTGGCCAATGACTTGGGCATCAGCCCGGGTAACCTTTACTACCACTTTCCAAGCAAAGACAGCGTGACCGAAGCCCTGGTGCAACGCCATTGCACCGCGCTCAAGCCGCTTCTGCACAGCGCCCACCAGGCAGAGGATGTCGAAACCGCCTGGTTTTTCATGCACACCTTGTTTGAACACGTCTGGCAGGCACGGTTCATTTACCGCGATCAAAACAATTTGCTCATCAAAACACGCGTGCTGGAAGACCTGCTGCACGCCATGCTTGAGGACAAGATTCAAGCATTTGAATCTTTGCTAAAGACATTGGAAAGCCAAGGTTGGGCGCGCTTTGAGCACGGCAACATCACCCACGTGGCGCAAAGCATGGCTGTGGTGACCAATTATTGGATGAGTTTTGCTTATGTGCGACAGCCACGACAAGCCTTAGAGCCCGCGTCCCAGCAAGCCGCTGTCCTCGAGGGGGTGCAGCACGCACTCGGCTTGCTATTGCCCTACTTGCAGCCCGTGGCACAACGCCACCTGGCCGCCATCATGGCGCCTTACCAAGCCGGCAAATCCACAGCCTAAGGTCTCAGCTTTGCGCCTTACGCACTTGCACCGCGCAGTCGTAGAAGGTTGGCGCTGCGCCCAAGTCAGTCAATTCCAAAGAGGTGAGCTCGTTGACATTGGTGCCGTTTCGCCCCATCTTGCGCCACCAAATGCCCAGCCCCACCACGGTACCGGGTCGAGCGCGCTCACTCACTTTCGCCACGCATTGGTAGGTCCCGCGGTCATTGAAAACATCCACCAATGCGCCATCGACAAGACCTCGGGTGGCCGCATCCTCGGGGTGAATTTCCAAAATCGGCTCGCGCTCCATGGCGCTCAAGCTGGCCACATTGGCAAAGGTTGAATTCAGAAAGTGCCGTGCCGGCGGTGAAATCATGGCCAGCGGATACGTCGGCGTGGGTGGCTCCGCATTCGGCACGTATTCAGGCCAGCCCGATAGACCTTGGTCGGCCAGTCGCTGGCTGAAGAACTCACATCGACCAGACGCTGTTGGGAAACCGCCCTGGGCAAACGGCGTTCGTGCGACCTCGAGCGGGACAAACCCATCCTCCATCAAGTCTTCGAACGGCACAGTCTGCGGGTCAAAAGCCAATCTCACCAACTCTTCGTCAGAGGTTTCCAACTCCGCCTCACCCAGACTCATGCGACGAGCCAACTCGCGAAATATTTCGGTATTGCTCTTCGCCTGACCTGCGGGTGCCACTGCTGGGCGATTGAGCAGCACATCGGTGTGGCCGTAACTGGCATGGATATCCCAATGCTCCAGCTGCATCGTCGCTGGTAACACGTAATCGGCGTAATCCGCCGTGTCGGTCATGAAGTGCTCGAGCACGACCGTGAACAAATCCTCTCTCGCAAACCCGCGGACAACTTGGCGAGAGTCCGGCGCAATGGCCACTGGGTTGCTGTTGAACACCACAACCGCTTCAATGGCTGGACCAAATTCAGGTCCGCTGGGCTGGAGCAAATCCCGTCCGATGGTGGTCATGTTGATGACGCGCTCTTGGCGCCCATTCAAACCCATATTGAGCCAGTCAGGACGAGTCAATTCCGCTGATTTTTTCGGAAAGAAGCCGCTGCTGGAGAGCAATACCCCGCCTCCTTCATGGCGCCAGGCACCGGTGACTGCTGGCAAACTGAGGATTGCTCGCGCCGCGTTGGCACCGCCCTTGACGCGTTGCATTCCATAGTTCAATCGAATCCCGGTCGCCTTCGTGGTCCCGATGTCCCGTGCGAGCGCGCGAATGGCCTCAGCTTCTAGGCCGCACACTTGTGCTGCCCGCTCGGGCGGCCAAGCCATCGCACGTTGCTTTAAACCATCCCAACCCAAGGTAAAGCGATCAATGTAATCTTGATCAATCCAGCCATGAACGATGCACTCGTGCATGATGGCAAAGGCCAAAGGGGTATCGGTGCCTGGTCGCAAAGCGAGGTGTTCATCACACTTTTCAGCTGACTCGGTTCGCCTTGGATCGATGCAGACCACCTTGGCACCGGCCTTCTTCGCTCGCTGAACAATCCGCCAAAAGTGCACCGCGCTGACCACGGGATTGGTTCCCCACAACACGATCAGACGCGACGCTTCAAATGACTCGGACGGCATCCCGACGCTGGCACCCAGGGTATGGGCATTGGCCTCTGCGCCCGCCGATGCGCAGATCGTTTGATTCAAGCGAGAGGCCCCAAGGCGATGGAAAAACCGCTGACACAGGCTCCCCCCCTGAACCAGCCCCATGGTCCCAGCATAGTGATAGGGCAAGATCGCGCGGGGATCACGCGCGGCGATCTGCGTCAACTTCGCGGCGATGTCATCCAACGCCTCGTCCCACGATACCGCCTGGAACTGCCCGCTCCCTTTGGGCCCAGTGCGTTTGAGTGGGGTCAGCACTCGGTCTGGGTGATACAAGCGTTCGTGGTATCTCGCCACTTTGGTGCACAACACCCCGTCGGTCATCGGGTGCGCAGGGTTGCCCTGAACCTTGATCACGCGACCTTCCTGCACGGTGCTGATCAGTGCGCAGGTATCTGGACAGTCATGAGGACAAGCGCCTTTGACAGTCGTGGTAGCGAGGGTGGGCATCCTATTCCCCTTTGATGTGCATTGAAAACCACAGTATGCCGTGGTCTTGATCTCCCTTTAAGATGCCTAACGTCGATGATTTCGAAAGGCTGCCATGCGTTTGATGGATACCCTGACTTCGGATGCCCCTGAGGTGGCGGCCATCCGCCGCGACATTCATGCACACCCAGAGCTGTGTTTTGAGGAGCACAGAACCTCCGATAAGGTGGCCAATGAGCTCGAAAGACTGGGCATCGAAGTCCACCGTGGGCTGGGTACCACGGGTGTGGTCGGGGTCATTCGGGGCAAACAAGCTGGCGCGGGTGAGTGCCGCAGCATCGGCTTCAGGGCCGACATGGACGCCCTGCCGATTCAAGAAGCCAACACTTTTGCCCACGCCAGCACCTATGCCGGGAAAATGCATGGCTGCGGCCACGATGGACACACCGCGATGCTGCTCGGTGCAGCCAGACACCTGGCCGCACACCGAGAGTTTGCAGGCACGGTGTATTTGATTTTTCAGCCCGCGGAAGAAGGCGGTGGCGGCGCCCGCGAAATGATCAAAGATGGCTTATTCGAGCGCTTCGATATGGATGCCGTTTTCGCCATCCACAACTGGCCTGGCATGGCCACAGGGACACTCGGGGTCAGCCCTGGACCCGTGATGGCATCCAGTAATGAATTCGCCATCACCATTCGGGGCAAAGGCGCCCACGCGGCCATGCCACACCTGGGCTTAGACCCGGTCCCTGTGGCTTGCCAGTTGGTACAGGCCTTCCAAACCATTGTGTCGCGCAACGTGAATCCCAATGACTCTGCAGTCATCTCAGTCACCCAAATCAATGCTGGAGAGACCACCAACGTGATCCCCAATACCTGCCAATTGGCAGGGACGGTGCGCACGTTCACCACGCCGGTGCTCGACGAGATTGAGACAAAAATGCGCACCCTAAGCCAGCAGATCGCCTCCGCGTTTGGATTGCAGGCCGATTTTGAGTTTGTCCGCAATTACCCCCCAACCATCAACGATCCACAGGCCAGTGAATTTGTGCGACAGGCTGTACAAGAATTGCTGACACCAGAGCACGTCGTCGCACAAGTACCAACGATGGGTGCTGAGGACTTCAGCTACATGCTGCAAGCCAAACCCGGCGCCTACATCTTTCTAGGCAATGGAGAGGGCGACCACCGCGCCCTGGGCCATGGCGCTGGCCCCTGCACGTTGCACAACCCGAGTTATGACTTCAATGATGAGTTGCTGCCGATTGGGGCGGCGATTTGGGTCACGCTTGCCCATGCCTGGCTCAACCGACCCTCGGCGGGTTGATGGCCTCAGCGAATCAAACGCGCTCGCCGAAACGTTTGTAAGCGGTGTACAGCAGACCGTCAAAGATCAGGTGATCGACCAACTCAACCGGAATGGTCATGGAAGGAAGCATTTTCCACCCTGCGCCACCGGTCATGATGCAGCGCGGGGTAACCCCACAATGTTCGCCAAGCTGTGCATACATGTGCGCCACGGCACCAGCAATGGCGAATGTGCCGCCGCTGGTCAAAGCGTCACTGGTGTTGGTCGGAAACGGCACGACATTGCCAGTAGGTACGTGTAGCCCAGCGGTCCCTGACTCGAGCGCACGAAGCATGATGCCGTGCCCAGGCAAAATCAACCCGCCTAAAAACTTGCCTTCACCGTCCATCGCATCGACGGTCACGGCGGTGCCCACCATGACGACGACACAGGGCTGCAACGAGCCCTCGTTCAACAAGCGTTGATGAGCACCAATCATTGCGACCCAGCGATCAACGCCCAAGCGAGCCGGATGGTCATAGCCGTTGGTGACGCCTGCTTCGTGGTCTTTTGATACGACCCATTGGGGCTGCACGTCCCAAATTTCAAGCTGTTCCTCGACGCGGCGTTTGACACCATCGCCTGCCACCACAGAACCCAATACCCAGCGTGGCGCTGGCAATGCGGCCCAATCCCCTTCAGCCAAAGCCTCAATGTTTTCCAGAAATTGAGCGCCCTCGGCCAACAACTTCGCCCCAACTGCAGGGGAGTCGTACAAAGCCCACTTGAGCCGGGTATTGCCTACATCTAAAGCCAAAAAAGTCATGGCTTGATTATGGCAAGGCCTTGATGCGCGCGCGCCACAACGGCTTGGTCGTGGCTCAGGCCTTGCCTGAACCAGACTCTGGACGTCAAGACATCAACGGTTGACGCCAGTAGGGTCAGTTTTGGCGCCATGGCAGGCCGTGCTTGCGCCAGCCGCCCTTGCGACCCCGATGGGCGTTGCTGTCCGGATCACCCTCGAAACCTTCAAGGATGTTGTAGGCCTCGAGCCCCAGTTCCGTCGCGCGCTTGGCCGCGGCAATCGATCGAACACCGCTGCGACACAAAAACAAGACTTTCTGCCCAGGTGACACAATGGCTTTCACTTGCGCGTCAAAGTCTGGGTTCATCGCCATGCCTGGCCACTGCTTCCACGCCACGGCATGGGCCTGCGGGACATAGCCAACCCATTCGCGCTCTGCATCTGTGCGCACATCCACTAACACAGCCGAGCCCTCTTGCACCCAACGCCAGGCCAAGGGTGGGGCCACATCACCGGCGTATCCAGCCGCCACTTGGGGCTCTTGTTCACCCGCATGATGGCCCGCATCGTGGCGCAACCCAGAGGTTAAGTTGGCTGGCACGGCCTCGTCGATGCGCTTGGGTCGGGGCAAATTCAAGTTGTCCATGATCGCCACGAATTCAGCCTGCGTCTTGCCTGCGATGCGCTGGTTTTCCTGCTTTTCCCAGCCAATGGTGGAGTGGGTTCGGCCTTGATAGTCGTGGCCCGGCCAGACCAGCGTGTCGTCTGGCAGAGCAAACAGGACCTTGGTCAAGCTGTGGTACATCTCCTCGGCGCTGCCAGACTGAAAATCGGTCCGCCCGCAGCCATTGATCAAGAGGGTATCCCCCGTGAAGACGTGGTGGCGCCAAACAAAACACATACTTCCCGCCGTGTGCCCTGGTGTGTGCAAGCAAGACATCACCTCAGCTCCGAACTGCAAGACATCACCGTGCTCGAGTTGCATGGTCGCTGTGGTGATGCCGCAGCCTGCTGGCGCAGCCAGCTTTGCACCTGTGTGCTCTGCCAATTGGGCGGCACTCGTGATGTGATCGGCGTGGGCGTGGGTCTCGACGGCATAAACCAAGCGCAGTCCATGCTCTTGCAAGACAGCCAAATCGCGTTCCACCAATTCATCCACTGGATCAATGATGATCGCTTCGCGCGACTGTGTGTCGTAAATGATGTAGGTGTAAGTGCTTGAAATCGCGTCAAACAGCTGGATGGGGGTCATGTCGTACTCCTGGGGTTTCAGCTAGGAATGGAGGGGCAATTCAGGAAAATCGGGTGAGCAATTCCGCCACGTCATCCGCTGGCACGTCGCCTTGGGCAATCACGCATCCCACGAGGCTGTAAAACGATTTATCCAGGGCTTTGCGGGCTGCGGCCAATTGCTGGGCCACTTTTTCACACTCGGCGTCCTCTTCAATCAGCCGTTGAATCCCGCGCAATTGCCCTTCGATGCGCTTCAAACGCATCACCAAAGATTTTTTGCGCTCTTGGTCGGTCAGCTGTGTCATGCAACGGCCCTTTCTAATGGTGTTTGCAAGCGGGTCTTATACCCCTGAGAGTATAAATCGATCCCATTTGTTGACAAATTTTTGCTGGCTACGGGCGTCAACGCCCGCCCGATACGTCAATCAAATGCCCGGTGGTGTAAGAGGATGCATCCGAAGCCAGCCACAGAATTGCCCGTGCAACCTCTTCAGGCTCACCCCCTCTTTTCAGTGGAACCATTCCCTGCAACCGCTCCACCCGATTGGCATCGCCTCCGCTGGCATGGATCTCAGTATGAATCAGCCCAGGGCGCACGCCATTGACGCGGACTCCGTCTGCGGCCAACTCTTTGGCCAGCCCGATGGTGATGGTATCCACGGCGCCTTTGCTGGCCGCGTAGTCGACGTACTCGAATGGTGAGCCCAAGCGCGCTGCCATCGACGACACATTGACGATCGTTCCCCCATGCCCGCCGCGGCTTGTGGCCATGCGTTTCGCTGCCTCGCGACAGCACACCAACAGGCCCAGCACATTGGTGTTCAACACCCGTTGGATCCGCTCGGCGCTCATGTCTACCACTGGCATCATTTGTTCCAACACGCCGGCATTGTTGATGACTGAGTCCAACCTACCCCAGGTGGCGTCAACCTGGTCAAACAATGCCAGCACGTCTGCCTCACGCGAGACGTCGCCCTGCACCGCAATGGCCTTTGCGCCCGTGGCGACGATGTCGTCCACGACGCTCTGCGCAGCGGCTTGATTGCTGACGTAATTGATCGCCACCGCAAACCCCTCGCGCGCTGCCAGCTTGGCCGTGACGGCGCCGATGCCTCGGGATGCCCCCGTGATCAACATGACCTTTTGACTCATGGTGTGTCCTCTCTGTCTTCAGAACGCCTAAAACCCGCGCCCTCTTGCTTGGGTGATGTCCGTTGGTTTCTATTGTGCGCCACTCATCGATTGCAAAGGAGCCCGCCCATACACGCAAGCGACTCGATTGCCAGAGCGGCGGCGCCTTATGGATCGAAGCGGTCACCCCGACACTCAGTGGTGGGTGTCGCGCAGCCATCCTTGCTGTGCCACCATTAATTGACGTTTACGTAAACGTCAATTAAATTACCGCATCACTTTCATTTCTGCGCGCTGTCCACAGAAG
>JBEAPX010000138.1:0-2891 GCA_041164205.1 Pseudomonadota bacterium | reverse complement strand
TGGGCAAGCAAGAGGCTGAGTCTGCATTTGCGGATGAGCGCGCGCGCGACCACGCCTTGTTGACTCAGGTGGTCGCTGGCCTACAAGCGCTGGGCCAGGATCACGCGCGCCTATTCGACCCACTCTACCGGCTGAGCATTCATCTCGCTGAGCAGTTGGTGCGCGGCGAACTTCGGTTGTCTGGCGCGGCCATTGAGAAGCTGGTGAAACATTGTTTGGCTCAATTTGACCAACCGACTGACAAAGCGATTGTGCATTTGAACCCAGATGACTTGGAGCGCATGAAAGCGTATGGCGATGCCGCCAAAGGCCTGCGCTTAGAGGCTGATACGCGCTTGCAATCTGGCAGTGTGCGTGTGGAAGTGAACGACACGGTGGTCGAGGATTTGATTGAGCACCGACTTGAAGTTTTGGCCCGGCAGTTGCTGGGAGATGTCCACACCAGGGGTGCAAGCAGCAGCCTTGATGTCGTGCCATCCGAGGATGTGGATGGCGATGGACAAAGCGATTTTCCAGAGGAAAACCCATGATGGATTTCGCTGATTTCGCCACTGAACCGCTGCGCCATGTGCAGGCGCCACCCCCTGAGAAAAGCGGCACGTTGGTGCGCTTGGTGGGTTTGCGATTGGAGACGCGCGGCATCATGGCCCCCCTTGGGGCGGTGTGCGAAGTGCGAGGTCAGTCAGGACAAAGGGTGGAAGCCGAAGTGGTTGGCTTTCATGACAAAACATTGTTTTTGATGCCTTACAGCGAGCCTGTTGGCATCGGGCCAGGGGCCCAAGTGAGGGTCATCAATCACAGCGCCAAGGTGCGGGTGGGTCCAGAACTCTTGGGGCGCATCATTGATGGTCGCGGTCAGCCACTCGATGGCAAGCCGCTACCGAATTGCCCCGAGGTCATGGGATTGCTGGGTCAGCCTATCAACCCGATGGAGAGAGGGCCGATTCGCGATACATTGGACGTCGGCGTGAAGGCCATCAATGGTTTGTTGCCGATTGGCAAAGGCCAGCGTTTGGGGTTGGTCGCTGGCTCTGGCGTCGGCAAGAGCGTGCTGATGGGGATGTTGACGCGCTTCACCGAGGCGGACGTCGTTGTGATCGGGCTGATCGGTGAACGGGGTCGTGAGGTGCAGGCTTTCATCGAAGAGTCCTTGGGCCCTGAAGGCATGAAAAAGTCGGTGCTGATCGCCGCGCCTGCCAATGTGTCGCCCGTCTTGCGATTGAAGGCCACGCAAATGACACACGTCATTGCGGAGTACTTTCGCGACCAAGGCAAGGATGTTTTGATGTTGGTGGACAGTCTCACACGCGTGGCGCACGCGCAGCGCGAGATTGGTTTGGCCATTGGTGAGCCACCGACGGCCAAAGGCTATCCACCATCGGTGTTTGCGCTGCTGCCTAATTTGATTGAACGAGCTGGTGTTGGCCGACACGGCGTGGGCAGCATCACGGCGATGTACACGGTTTTGGCAGAGGGTGATGACGGCAACGATCCGATCGTGGATATTGCCCGTGCATCGCTGGATGGTCAGGTCATGCTGTCTCGCAAACTGGCTGATGCCGCCCATTACCCGGCGATTGATTTGAATGGTTCAATTTCTCGGGTGATGAACCATCTGCTTGACCCTCAAGCACTGCAGCGCGTCAACCGGTTTAGGCGCTTGTGGTCTCTGTATCAGCAAAACCAAGACTTGATTCAGGTCGGCGCGTACGAGGTGAATAGCAACCCCGATTTGGACGAGGCGATTCGCCTGAGACCCGCCATGGAAACCTACCTGCGACAAGACATGAACGATCCGCTGGGCTTTGATGCTTGCCAGGATGCGGTGGACTACATCATGTCGCACTAAGCCCTATGAATAAGCCCTCAACCCTTCCGTGGACCGTGTTGGTTGACAAGGCCAATCGCCAGGTCAAACAAGCGCGGGTGAACCTGAACGCCGCGCAGGCCCGCCACGACGCGTTGCAAGCAAACCTCGATCGTGTGAACACCTTGATTGCCGAGTACCAAACGCGCGAAGAAGAGGCGGACGCGAGCGGACGCTCGATGCGCGACCGCATCAATGCGCGCGCATTCATCGCTCAGTTGAATTCAGTGGCTGCACGGCTCGCACAGGAGACCGCTCAGGCCACCCAAGCCGTTGAGCAAAGCCGGCGGCACCTGCTTGGCCAAGAGCACGAGGTCCTGAAAATGCAAAAGCTCGCGGAAAATGCCCAACGCGCCGAGCGCCAAGTGCAAAATCGCCGTGAGCAAAAAGGCTACGACGACCTGGCCTTGCTGCGACAGAACTGGCTCAGAGACTCACCCGCCTGACACCGCTTGAGGTGAATCTCAACGGTCGGCGCCGTCAACAATCACTTCAATGCGGCGGTTGCGGGCGCGGCCTTCTGCGGAGTCGTTGCCTGCAATGGGTCGGGTGTCGGCGTAACCTGCGACGCTGATGCGTGAGGCCACCAACCCATTGGCAGACATGTAGTCGGCCACCGCACCGGCGCGGGCCCCAGACAAGTCCCAGTTGGAGCGGAAGCGCTCATTGAAGATCACGGGGACGTTGTCCGTGTGGCCCTCGATGTAGACGCGGCCATTGGTTTTGCTGATCGAGCCAGCCACCTGACTGAGCGTTTGCATGAAACCGGGCTGCAAATCCGCGCGACCTGACTGGAACGACCCTTGTTCGGCCAGGCGGATGATGATGCGCGCACCATCGCGCTCAACTTCAACTTTGCCGGCGGCGATTTCTTTGGCCATGTCTGCGCGAATCCGCTGGTATGTTGACTCGGCCTCTTGTGCGCCGCCAGATTTTTGGCCTGCGGTCCCAGCCCGCGACACACCGCGCATATCTCGCACTTCAACGGCGGCGGCAACTTGCGCCTGAGCCTCAGCCACTTTGG
>JBEAPX010000137.1:0-16216 GCA_041164205.1 Pseudomonadota bacterium | reverse complement strand
AAAAAACAATACGGGTTAGCTTTCACAAAAGGCTAGCCCGTTTTGCTTTGAGCATCGCCACTCATTGGCGAACTTGCCTTGTGCAAGATGGGTTTATTGAGGGTTGAACATGAACAAGCGCGCGTTGGTTTTGTTTTCAGGCGGTCAAGACTCTGCCACTTGCTTGGCATGGGCACTTGAACGCTTTGATTGGGTTGAAACGGTGGGCTTTGACTATGGTCAGAAGCACCGGGTTGAGCTCGACTGCCGCGACACCTTGCGGGAAGCTTTTCGCGATCCCAAGTGGGGCTGGGCTGGCCAACTGGGCGATGACCATATGGTGAACATGCAAGCCTTGGGGGCCATCAGTGACACAGCATTGACGGCAGATAAGGCAATCGAATTCAACGCCAAAGGCTTACCCAATACGTTTGTGCCTGGCCGCAATCTTTTGTTTTTTCAGTTTGCCGCAGCGATTGCCTACCGACGAGACCTTGAAGTGTTGGTTGGCGGTATGTGTGAAACCGATTACTCGGGCTATCCCGATTGCCGAGACAACACGCTCAAGGCATTGCAAGTGGCTATGAGTCTGGGTTTGGATGCCCCAATGGTGGTAGAGACGCCCTTGATGTGGCTCAACAAGGCTCAAACCTGGGCGCTTGCTGCCACTTTGGGCGGCCCCGAGTTGGTTGACGTGATTCGCCGAGATACCCACACGTGCTATGCCGGCGATCGCACCCATTGGCACGAGTGGGGCTATGGCTGTGGGACTTGTCCAGCTTGTGAGTTGCGTGCTCAGGGTTATCAGGCTTATCAGGAGAGCCTCAAGTGAGCATGACGCAAGCCATGGCCATCACGCGCGGACAGTGGGCATCCCAGACCTCCGATGGACAGTGGCAGGGTCATGCAGTTCGCTGTGCTGTTCAGGCAGAGATCCCTGTGGGTTGGGCGTCGTTTCCAGGAGGGGAAATCGAAGCGCTGCAGCTGCAGCTTGAAGACGCCGTGTCCCCGCTGCATGGGCGCGTGAGCAATGAAGTCATTGGCGACACAGGCCCGATTGCATTGCTGAGTTGGTTACATGGCAAGTTGGCTGATCAAAGGGTGCCTAACATTCGGCGTGTCGCGATCGAAATGAGCCCAGATCAAGGTGCGGATAGCAACGGGCAGGGAGACTTTTTTGCATGGCGCCGCTACCGATTGCGGTGTGCCCATTTTCTGCCTCATGTGCCGCTGGGTCACAAGTGCGGCCGCCTGCACGGGCATGATTTTGAAGTGGTCGTTCATGCCAAAGCCCCCGCAGGTGTGGATCCATTCGCTCGCATTGATGAGGCATGGGCGCCTTTGCACTTCAAGCTGAATTACCAAAAACTCAACGATATTGAAGGCCTGCGCAATCCAACCAGCGAAGTCTTATCGGGATGGATCTGGCGCGAGCTGCAGAATGTCCTCGATGGCTTGGCCTGGGTGACGGTGTTTGAAACCGCCAGTTGTGGCGCCAACTTCGATGGCCAGACACACCGGATTTGGAAAGAACTCAGTTTTGATAGCGCGACTCAGCTCACGCGCGCGCCTTCAACCCATCCAGCCAGCCGTGTTCATGGCCACACTTACAACCTGCGCTTGCACCTCAAAGGCCCTTTAGATGAAGTGATGGGTTGGACCATTGATTTTGGTGATGTCAAAAAGCAGTTTGCGTCACAATTCGCTGCACTGGACCATCAACCGCTCCACGAACTGTGTCCAGAGGGCGATGGTGGCGCGATGTTTTGGGTTCAGAAGATCGCCAGTGAAGCTTTGGCAACACTGACTCCGCTGGAGCGAGTCACCTTGCTGGAGGGGCCATCAGGCGGTGCGCTTTGGTCGATTGACGAAGATTTTTTGCCTCTGCCGCTATGACTTACGCTGTCAAAGAGATTTTCTACACACTGCAAGGTGAGGGCGCCCAAGCCGGTCGCCCGGCGGTGTTTTGTCGTTTTGCCGGTTGCAACCTTTGGTCTGGCCGGGAGTCGGATCGCACGTCATCGATTTGCCAGTTTTGTGACACGGATTTTGTGGGAGTGGATGGCACGCTCGGCGGCAAATATGAACGGGCGTCGGATTTAGCTGCTCTGATATCCCAGCAATGGCCTGACGCCAATTTGGCAAACCGGATGGTGGTGTTGACGGGCGGAGAGCCACTGTTGCAAGTGGACACGGCGTTGGTCGAGGCCCTGCATGAGCATGGTTTTTTCATCGCCGTAGAAACCAATGGCACGGTTGCTGCACCTCCAGGGTTGGATTGGATTTGCGTGAGCCCTAAAGCCAATGCTGCTTTGGTGCAAAAGCAGGGCCACGAACTGAAGCTGGTGTTTCCTCAAATGCAAGCTGAAGCGCACCCCTCGGTGTTCGAGGCTTTGGACTTTCAGGTGTTTTCATTGCAGCCTTTGGATAACATTCACCGCGACGCCAATACCGCGGAGGCGGTGGCTTATTGCCAAAAGCACCCCCAATGGCGGCTTTCTTTGCAGACGCACAAATTTTTAGGCATTCGCTAGGGCATCGTCCAGCGGGGCCGAACTTTTAGACATAATCGCACCATCGAGGGCCACACCATTCGGGTGTGTGCGCTTCGAGCACTATTTTTAGTTACTACAGACATTCGCGAAAATACATTCATGACTTACAAAAAATTCAACGGGTCGAAAGATCGCAGCATCGCGCTGCTGGATGTGAGGTACTTGAGCTGGCTGGCGCATGGAAGCAAAGTCAATCGCTACCAGACCGCGAATGTGATTGCCAGGGCCTTGGATGGCGCTGGTATGCCGTCGATGGTGCTGCGCAGTTATTGGTACTGCGATCGTGATGACGGCCAGACATTGGATGATCAGACCCAGCGTTTTGTTGCCTCGTACGAGGCGGATGGCGGTGCAGCATTGATCGCTGCGATGAGCGCGGACATCGTGGCTTTGGCCCACCGGGGTGCATGTGACACCTTGCTGATTGGAAGCGATGACGATCGCATAGGGCCCGCGATTGAAGAAGCAAAGCTCTGCGGATTGCGTGTGTGTGTCCTGGGTGATGAGTCGATGAGTGACTTGGGCTTGCTTGCCGAAGAGGACAGTGCTCTGGCCCGATTGATGCGACAAGCTGATCGACGCATTTGGATCAATCCGAACGCATTAGGCAGCAGCGGAGCTGCGCATCAAGATGGTGCGGACGCGTGGCCTAGAGTCAATGAAATGGTGCGTGTGTGGTGGTCTGAGCGCGACCCCGAAGAAGCCGAGCAATTGCAAGTGACCTTGCGTGGCGCTCACGGGTTACCACAAGACTTAGATCGACTGATGCTGGCCAGAGCCCGTGCGGCATTGGGTCGGACATTGGATATTTCGGAAAAGCGCCGCCTTCGCACGATGGTGCGAGACGTGGTCTTGGGACAGGATGCCGAGGCGGTGATCCCTTCGCGGCATGAAGACGAACACGAGCCTGATTGATGGGTGAGTTGGGGTCAGCTGTGCGGCGTTGGTATGTGGCTTTGACTAAGCCTCGTGGCGAAGTACAGGCTCAGCACCACTTGGAGAGACAGGGTTACTTGACCGTCCTGCCGGGATTTCAGCGAACAGGACAGCGGTGGCAGCCGCTGTTCCCGCGTTACCTGTTTGTCACGCCCTCTCGCGCTGACCAGTCCATCGCTCCCATCCGCTCGACGATCGGTGTGTCCACCCTGGTTCGTTTTGGCAATACACCTGCCAGCGTCGGCGAGGACATCGTTCGAGCATTGGAGGGGCTGGCCGAGGAGATTCAAGCTGTCCCCGTTTCCGTTGCCAAGGGCTTGGTGGTGGGTGAAAGAGTGCAGTTCGTGTCAGGTGCACTGAAGGGGCTAGAGGGGTTGATCACTGCCAACGCAGATCAACGCGTCATGGTGCTGCTGGAATTGCTGGGACGCGAGGTCCAGGTGTCGGCGGATTATCAAGACATCAAATTGAGCCACTGACCGCTTGATGACCCGGCCAGGGCAGGCTGCTTACTGAACTGTCAAGGCGCTCAAATGCGGCAAAAAATCCACACTTTTGGTCAGCTATTTGTCAGTTGATGGGGCTGTCCAGAGAATTTAGGGTTTCTACTAATCGTTATATTAGCAATTAATCATATAGTTGAGTTGCAATTCGTTTTGGAGCACTTTTTTGGAACCTCAGCACGAGATATTTGAATCTACCGCGCGCTACTTCAGCGTGCTGGGGGAGCCTACTCGCCTGAAGATCCTGCATGTGATTTGCCAAGGCGAAAAGTGTGTCAGTGAGATCATTCAGGCGACCGAAATGGCTCAAGCGAACGTCTCGCGCCACTTGGGCCTGATGTACCAGGCAGGCATGCTGTCGCGGCGCAGGGAGGGCACTTTGGTGTTCTATCGTGTGGCCGATGCACTCCTCGTGGAACTGTGTCGCTCGGTGAGTGCTCAAGTGAATTTTCGCTTGGCCCAAAACCAACCCACAGCCGCATTCGAAACCTCCACCGCCCGTGACTCTTTGCGTCATGTGGCCTTTATCTCATCTCAACCATCGAAGGAAACCGCTCGTGTCTGAAGATTTGAGTCAAACCATTGGGCGTGTACTGCCCGCGCCCGAAAACCATTTGGGCACAGAGGCTCTTGAAGTCGCTCGCAAGGCCCGCCGAAGCTTTATGGGCAAAGCCTTGGCTATGGGCGCAGGTGTCGCCGCCTCTGCGCAAGCAGTCGCCGCTGGCGCTGAGGGCGAAGACGCTATTTTGAAGCTGCCACGCCACTCCACAAATTTGGGGCAACCTGTGGTGACCGACGGCTACGGTAAGCCCAGCAAGTGGGAAAGCAACCTCCAGCGCCGCGAGAGCCCTGGCTTGACCCGAGTGGGTGGTGCATCCGTGAGCTTTTGTCCATTGCAGGGCTTGTTCGGCATCATCACGCCGAGCGGTTTGCATTTCGAACGCCATCACCAAGGCTGGTGGGATATCGATCCTTCTCAGCACCGTTTGATGATCAATGGCTTGGTCAAGCGCCAACGCGTATTCACCATGGACGACTTGATGCGTCTGCCCAGTGTGTCTCGCATCCATTTCATCGAATGTGGCGCCAACACGGGTCCTGAGTGGGGCAACGTGGCACTGCCTTCGGTTCAATATACCCACGGCATGGTGAGCTGCTCAGAGTTCACGGGTGTGTTGTTGTCAACGCTCCTGGAAATGTGTGGCTACGACAAAAAGAACGGCAAATACATTCTGGCAGAGGGGGCTGACGGCTCCTCTATGACGCGCACGATTGCCATTGACCGAGCCATGGATGATGTGATGGTTGCCTGGGCAATGAACGGGGAAATGTTGCGTCCCGAAAACGGCTATCCGCTGCGTCTCGTCGTCCCTGGTGTACAGGGCGTCAGTTGGGTGAAGTACCTGCGTCGCATCGAAGTTGGAGACCAGCGTTACGCAGCCAAGGATGAGGCGGTGCACTACATCGATTTGCTGCCAGATGGCCAACATCGGCAGTACACATCGATTCAGGAATGCAAGAGTGTCATCACCACGCCATCGGGCAGCCAGACTTTGCTGGACAAGGGTTACTACAACATCTCTGGCTTGGCATGGTCAGGGCGCGGCGCGATCAAACGCGTTGACGTCTCCGTCGACGGTGGCCGCAACTGGCGCACTGCGCGACTCGAAAGCCCGGTGTTGTCTAAGGCGCTGACCCGATTCAATATTGATTGGGTGTGGGATGGCAAACCCGCCATTTTGCAAAGCCGTGCCATCGATAGCACTGGCTATGTGCAACCCAAAATCAATCAGCTGCGTGCAGTGCGCGGTACGCGTTCCATCTACCACAACAACGCCATCCAATCTTGGAAAGTGTCCGAGAACGGCGAAGTCTCCAACGTGCAGGTGTACTGATGAAACAAATGATTCGACATGTATTGAGCGCAGCCGCCTTGCTGGTTGCGAGTTCGGTTGCGTCGGCGGCGTCTGCGCCGTGGGCCAATATTGGTCGCGATGCGACGCCCGCAGAGGTCAAGGCTTGGGACATCGACGTCCGTCCCGACTTCAAAGGCTTGCCTGCAGGCAAGGGTACTGTGGATGCGGGCGCTGAAATCTGGGAAGGCAAATGTGCATCTTGTCACGGTGTGTTTGGTGAATCAAACGAGGTGTTCACGCCAATCATTGGCGGCACAACGGCTGAAGACATCAAGACGGGCCACGTGAAGAACCTGCTGCCAGGCCAAAATTTCCCTCAACGCACTACCATCATGAAGGTGGCAACGGTCTCTACCTTGTGGGACTACATCAACCGTGCGATGCCATGGAATGCGCCCAAGACCTTGTCAACCGATGAGGTGTACTCCGTCCTGGCGTATTTGTTGAACTTGGCGGAAATCATCGATTCAGATTTCGAACTGAACCAAGACAGCATCAAGGAAGTGCAAAATCGCATGCCCAACCGCAACGGCATGGTGATGCAGGATGGCCTGTGGCGCGTCGATGGCAAGCCTGACGTCATCAACACAGCGTGTATGAAGGACTGCCCAACTGAAGTCAAAATCACTTCAAGCTTGCCTGACTTCGCTCGCGATGCGCATGGCAACATCCAAGCTCAAAACCGCGTTGTGGGTCCTGTTCGGGGAGCCAACACCGACGCGCCAGCCCCCAAGTCTTTGGAAGAGGCACGCCAAATTGCAGCTGGCGCGAAGTCCACTGTTGTGGCAGCACCCAAAGCCGCTGCTGGCGGTGGCTTAGATGAAGCCGCTGCGAAGAAGCTGCTAGGCGCAAACTCCTGTACGGCTTGCCACGGTATGGCGGCTAAACTTGTTGGGCCTGGCTTCAACGAAATTGAAGCCAAGTACAAAGGTAAAGCCGATGCAATGGCCTATTTGAAAGACAAAATCAAAAACGGTGGAGCCGGTGTATGGGGCCCTGTCCCGATGCCCGCTCAGGCTCAACTGAGCGACGCTGAGCTTGATTTGTTAGCCAACTGGGTGCTCAAGGGCGAGAAGAAATAACACACTTTTGTGTATAGACTTCGCGTAAATACCAAGTGAAACAACTTGTTGAAAGCAGTAATATGAAACCAATGATCAAAACCTTGCTGGCATCTGCAGCCTTGGTTGGTATCGCGTCTAATGCTTGGTCACTAGACGCAGCGGCGGCGAAAACTTTGGCAGCTCAAAAGGCTTGTTTAGGTTGTCATGCTGTTGACAAAAAGCTGGTTGGCCCCTCCTATCAAGATGTGGCTGCCAAGTACAAAGGAATGGCTCCTCAAAAGCTCGCCGCTTCCATCAAGGCAGGTGGCGGTGGCAAATGGGGTCCCATCCCGATGCCACCTCAACCCACGCTGACCGATGCTCAAGCCGAGTTATTGGCGTCTTGGATTTTGGCCGGCGCCCCCCAATAATTTTTGTGTGAACTGTTGACGTTATAAAGGAGCAACAATGAAAGCGACCCGTCGTGAACTATTGAAAACCACTGGTGCGCTGGGCACTTTGGTTTCTCTGGGAATTATCACAGCCAGCGAAGCGCAAGCTGCTGCAGCTGAGTCTCGTCCAGGTTTCGTGGCTAAAGACCTCGCGGCTGCCCTTCAGGCCATTGGTGGCAAGGGTGCTGAGAGCGACAAGATCAAGGTCAACGCACCTGACATCGCCGAGAACGGCGCCGTGGTGCCTGTTGGCGCCGCCAGCGAAATCGCCGGCACGACCGACATGTGGGTGTTGGTTGAAAAGAACCCCAACCCCTTGGCTGCCGCGTTCAGCTTGCCTGCCGGCACCGACGCCGACGTGGACTTGCGCGTGAAAATGGGTCAAACGTCTGACGTGTATGCAGTCGTCAAGGCCAACGGCCAGTTGTATTACGCTAAGAAGGAAACCAAGGTTACCTTGGGTGGTTGTGGCGGCTGATCGCAGCACAGTCCAATCCGTACTTTGATCAAACTCACAGCATTCAATTAGGAGAAATAACATGGGAAAACCAATGCGTATCCGCGCCAAAGCGGCCAATGGGAAGACCAACGTTCGTGCACTGATGTCTCACCCAATGGAGGGTGGCCAACGCAAGGACGGTTCTGGTAAGTTGATTCCTGCGCACTTCATCACCGACGTTGAGGCGACCCACAACGGCAAGACAGTGTTGAAGGCTCAGTGGGCCACTGCGGTGTCTCAAAACCCATACCTGTCATTCACCTTTGCAGGTGGAGCAGCAGGTGATAAAGTGGTGGTCAGTTGGAAAGACAACGCGGGTGACTCGCGCACCGACGAAGTCGCTATCAAGTGATCGTGATGCTGTCGGCACCTGCGGGTGCCGACGGTTTTTAATAACAGAGGAGACGACGACATGAAAAAAAACCTGGCCTTGCTCGCCATGGTGGCGTCTGCAGCCGTGACCTCAGCGCAAGCTGATAGCGTGGCTGATGGCATCGCGAAGTACCGCGAAATGCTGCAAGACGGTAACCCTGCAGAATTGTTCGAGATGAGTGGCGAAGAGCTCTGGACGACCAAGCGTGGTCCAAAGAATGCTTCCCTTGAAAAATGTGATTTGGGCAAAGGTCCAGGTGTTGTGAAGGGCGCTTTTGTCGAGTTGCCTCGTTATTTCGCAGATACAGGCCGTGTCCAAGATTTGGAATCGCGTTTGATGACCTGTATGGAAAACCTGCAGGGAATCACGGCTGCGTCGGTGGCCAAGACGGCTTATAACAAAGGCGAACAAGCCAACTTGCGTGACTTGGCGACCTACGTGGCAGGGCAATCGCGTGAAATGGCCTTCAACCTTCCTCAAACTCACGAAAAAGAGCGTGACATGTATGAAGTGGGCAAGCGCCTCTTCTACTGGCGCAGCGGTACGCATGATTTCTCATGCAACACGTGTCACGGTGCTGAGGGCAAGCGCATTCGCTTGCAGGACTTGCCAGTTTTGAGTTCCAACCCTGGTGACGGCATTGGTTTTGCGGCTTGGCCTGCGTATCGCGTTGGCAATGGTCAAATGTGGACCATGCAAAAACGCATCAACGATTGCTACCGTCAACAGCGCTTCCCAGAGCCTGATTTCGCTGGTGATGCGACGATTGCGTTGGGTGTTTACATGGGCGTGAATGCCAAAGGTGCCAAGAGCATCGCACCTGCTATCAAGCGCTAAGGAGTTGATATGAAAAAAATGACACTTTCAATCATTGCGCTTGGCTTGGTCGGAGGCTTGACTGCCTGTACCGCCGTGCAAAAGTCCAGCGCCGATTACGACAAGCTCACCGCGGAAGCAATCAAAACCTTCCACAGCAAGGGCATCGCCAAGGTGGAGCGTTTGCAACAAGACGATTCCAATCGCCTGTGTTCACAAGCTGATGTCGCCGGCAAGCCCCTGGATGCCGCGACAGCAAAGGCCATCGAAGAAGCCAACATGAAGGCGATGCAATGGCCTAGCGACGGCAAGTTCTTGGGTGACTGGAAACAGGGCAACAAGATTGCCGAGAGTGGCAAAGGCATGACTTGGAAAGACAAGACCACGTCCAACAACGGCGGCAATTGCTACAACTGTCACCAAATCACCAAAGAGCAAGTGTCTTACGGTACCTTGGGGCCCAGTTTGTACAATTACGGCAAGTTGCGTGGCGTGACCGACCCGAACAGCCCCGCGTCTAAAGCGGTCGTGGAGTACACCTGGGGCAAGATTTGGAACGCTCGTGCATACAACGCGTGTTCCAACATGCCTCGCGCTGGCCACAACGGCGTTTTGGATCAAGATCAAGTGCGCCACTTGGTGGCACTCTTGTTGGATCCCAACTCTCCTGTGAACAAGTAAGAGCACAGGCTGCGGTGCCATCGTTGCGGTGGCACCGTTTTTTAATTTCATCTATATCAGTGTTCAATTAAGAAGGAATATTCCATGAGCATCGGACGTCGTGAATTCATGCAAATGCTGGCGATTGCCAGCGCAGGCGGCATGGCCCTTGCACACAAAGACGTGTTGGCAGGCAAAGCCGGTGCCACGGACCGTTTGTACGAAGTCCCCAAATTCGGTAACGTGAGCTTCTTGCACTTCACCGACTGTCACGCGCAGTTAAAGCCGATTTACTTCCGCGAGCCCAACGTCAATATGGGTGTTGCCGATGCTTACGGTCGCCCCCCTCACATCGTGGGTGAGGCATTGCTGAAACATTTCAATATTGCCCCTCACACTGCAGAGGCCCACGCATTCACCTACCTCGATTTCGAGCAGGCTGCGCGAACCTACGGCAAGGTGGGTGGCTTTGCGCATTTGGCGACTTTGGTGAAGCGTATGCGCGCCAGCCGTCCGAATGCGATTTTGCTTGACGGTGGTGATACCTGGCAGGGCTCGGCCACTGCCTTGTGGACCAACGGTCAAGACATGGTCGACGCGTGTAAATTGCTCGGCGTGGACATGATGTGCCCTCATTGGGAGTTCACCTTGGGTGCGGAGCGCGTGCAAGAGATTGTCGAAAAAGACTTTGCAGGCAAGCTCGACTTTTTGGCTCAAAACGTCCACACGAGAGATTTCGAAGATCAAGTCTTCAAACCTTATTCAATGCGCACGATCAACGGTGTGCCGGTTGCGGTGATTGGGCAAGCCTTCCCCTACACCCCGATTGCCAACCCTCGCCACATGGTGCCGGATTGGACGTTTGGCATCAAAGACGAGCACATGCAAAAGGTGGTCGACGAAGTGCGCGGCAAAGGTGCGCAGGTTGTGGTGGTGATCTCTCACAACGGTATGGACGTGGACATCAAAATGGCGTCACGTGTGCGTGGTATCGACGCCATCATGGGCGGCCACACGCACGACGGTATGCCAGCACCTGTGAAGGTCAAAAATGCCGGCGGTGTCACGCTGGTCACCAACGCGGGCTCCAACTCTAAGTTTTTGGGCGTACTGGACTTTGACGTGCGTGGCGGCAAGATTCAAGACTTCCGCTACCGTTTGCTGCCGGTGTTTGCCAATATGTTGGAGGCAGATCCTGAGATGGATGCCTACATCACGAAAGTGCGTGAGCCCTACAAGGCTAAGTTGGAAGAGAAGCTGGCGGTATCCGAAGGCTTGCTCTATCGCCGCGGCAATTTCAACGGCTCATGGGACCAGCTGATTGTGGATGCATTGATGGAGGTGCGCGGTGCAGACATGGCGCTGTCGCCAGGCTTCCGTTGGGGTACCACGATTCTCCCTGGTCAAGCGATCACGCGAGACCATTTGATGGATCAAGTTGCCATTACCTATCCGACGTCGACTCTGACGAACATGACGGGTGCGACGATCAAAACGGTGTTGGAAGACATTGCAGACAACCTGTTCAATCCCGACCCTTATTACCAGCAAGGTGGAGACATGGTTCGTGTTGGCGGGTTGGAGTACACCTGCAATCCCAAGGCGACCAGCGGCAACCGCATCACCGATATGCGCTTGAACGGTAAGCTCATCGATGCCGATAAGTCATACAAGGTTGCAGGTTGGGCGCCGGTGGCCGAGAACCCACAAGGGCCGGCTATTTGGGATGTGATGGAGACGTATTTCAAAGCGCATCCAGTCATCACTCCTCGCAAGATCAACACCCCGAAAGTGGTGAACATGGCCGGAAATCCTGGTATCGCGTGAGTCGCATGACATCAAAAAAGCCGGACGCTGTCCGGCTTTTTTATTGGTCTCGCGAAGACTCATTCCAATTCAGCGATCATTTCAATTTCGACACAGGCACCCATCGGCAATTGGGCGACGCCGAAGGCACTGCGAGCATGGGCGCCACGCTCACCGAAGACTTGGCCCAGCAGCTCGGAACATCCATTGGTGACCAGGTGGTGCTCCGTATATTCTGGGTGCGAATTGACCAAGCTGGTCAATTTCACAATGCGCTTGACCCGGCGCAAATCACCGGCGCACGCCGCTTGTAGCGTGCCCATCAAATCAATGGCGACGGCCCTTGCCGCCATTTGTCCCGTGGCTGTATCCATGTTTGTCCCAAGCTGGCCGGTCCAGACCGCGCCATCTTTTTTGGCGATATGCCCACTCAAATAAACCAGTGCGCCTGACTGCACATACGGCACGTACGCTGCCGCAGGCGTCGCAACCGGTGGAAGCTGAATGCCCAAGCTCTTGAGCGTTGCATCAATGTCCATGTGATATTCCTCTCGAATGTGGTGTCCACGATTGTAGAGAGATTGAACGGAATTCATCAAAGGACTAGGGTTCAGTGGCTGATAGGCGCAAAGCAAGGGCATAGAGCCAGGCGAGGTGTGCACAGCGCGGAAGGGCTCATTTGCTATTGAATCTCATCGCCTGGTTGGTTGGCATTGCCCTGCAGTTGCAGCAGCCTCAGCTTTGGAGCCATTGGGCGTACATTGGTCTGGCGGTCGTCAGCTTGCTAGGCCTTGTTTGGCGAGGACGATGCCACGAGCGATCACGGCACTGGGCGAAATATGCGCGCAAATGTGTGTGTTGGGCAGGCCTCTCCTTCGCCTTGACTGGGATTCACGCCGTCGCGATTGATGCCTCGGTGCCCGCACTCACTGGAAGGCATGACGTCCAGATTGAGGGGGTGATCTCTGATTGGCCGACCGTTAGAGTCGATGGCGTACAGGTGGTCATGGCGGTCAAGGCTTGGCGGGCCTTGCCGCTCCCAGGCGATGTGCTGGCGCCATGGACCGATGGCCGTGGCCTGGTGAAACTCAGCTGGTATCGCGTGGTCAACGATCAGCCACCTAAAGCGGGTGAGCGCTGGCGTCTGAACGTCAGGCTGAAAGCGCCACACGGCTATGCGAACCCTGGCGGTCGCGATGCGGACCTTCGGCATTGGCGGGATCGGCTGTGGGGTGTAGGTTATGTTCGCGCGTGGCAAGGCAAAGAGGGCACGAAAATCAGCGAAAGCCCCTGGCGGCATTGGATCGGTTGGCGACAAGCGTGGCGCGAAGCCCTTTGGAACAGCGACGCCCGCGCGTCGAGTAAACCCTGGCTTTCTGCCTTGTGGGTCGGTGACCAGTCCAAATTGGAGCAGGGAGATTGGCATATTTTGCGTGTCACCGGCACCGCTCACCTCGTGAGTGTGTCCGGTTTGCATCTCACGGTCTGGGCAAGCATCGCCTCGGTTCTGGTGGGCTTGCTTTGGCATATCTTTGCCTATATCCACCCACGTTGGGCCATGAAATTTCCGCGCTCGTGGGCTGTGTTCATCGGCACACTGTTGCTAGCGGGTGGCTATGCTGCACTGGCAGGTTGGGCGGTCCCCGTTCAGCGCGCGCTGTGCATGTTGATCGGGGCGATGTCCTTGAGATTGTGGGCAGTGGAATGGCCGAAATCCGTGGTGTGGCTTTGGGTCGCCTGTTGGGTTTTGACTTGGGACCCGTGGGCTGCTTTACAGGCTGGCTTTTGGCTCAGCTTTGTGGCCGTAGGTGTGCTGTTTATCCTACCCAAAGCGAACCATCTCAAGTGGTACGTGAGTGCCTTGGATGGACTGAAGCGGCAGGTCCAACTCAGCCTGGCATTGGCCCCTTTGAGTGCTTGGTGGTTTGGCCAAATGTCATGGGTGGGCATAGCCGCCAATGCGATCGCGATTCCTTGGGTCAGTTGGTGCGTACTGCCATTGACGTTGGCGGGTGGCTTGTGGAGTCGATGCTGGGTATGGGCTGGCGAGGCCATCGTGTGGCTCCAATGGTTGCTCGCGTGGTGGTCATCTGTACCCGGCGCGGTGTGGATGGTCACGCCTGTGCCCGCGGCGTTGGGGTTGCTTGCGCTCATGGGTGTCGTCATTGGGGTGCAAAAATGGCCTTGGTCGCACAGGGCATTGGGTGTCTGGATGGTGTTGCCTAGCGTGTTGTGGCGACCCAGCTCTCCGCCATTCGATCATTTCGAGTTGAGTGCCTTGGATGTTGGGCAGGGCACAGCGGTGTTGGTTCGGACCGCCAAGCACACCCTGTTGTTTGACGCGGGCAGACGCTATCGATCTGGTGGGGATGTAGGCAAGACTGTGGTCATTCCGGCATTGATGGCGCAAGGCGGGCAGCTGGATCGATTGATGCTGTCACACGAAGACATGGACCACATCGGTGGCGCCCGATCGATTTTAGAGGCGTACCCCGAGGCACAAGTATGGGCCTCTTTTGACTGGCCCCGCACCGCGAATGCGCCCACATCAATGCGCTGCATCGCGGGCCAACGGTGGGTCTGGGATGGCGTGCAGTTCGAGGTGTTGCATCCAGCTCGTCCATTGGCGCAGGCCACAGGGCGAGCCGGCAATGACCGCTCGTGCGTATTGAGTGTGAGTGCAGGGGGAGCATCGGCACTTTTAACCGGTGATATTGGTGTGAGGCAGGAGATCGAACTGCTGGCGCGTTATCCAAACCTGAAGGCGGACATCTTGGTGGCCGCTCATCACGGAAGTGCCACATCCAATGGCTTCACCTGGATGAACCACCTGAGGCCTCGCCAGGTCTGGGTGCAAGCAGGATTCATGAATCGCTATGGTCATCCGGCAGCCAGCGTGCGGGCGCGCTGGGCTGAGATGGGCCAGAGTTGGTTGAGCACTGTGGACTGTGGCGCACTCAGTTGGCGCAGTGATACACCCAGTCACACCGGGTGCTGGCGCAAGGATCACGCTCACTATTGGTCGCAACGGATGCCTTAATTTAGTGCACAGTGCAAAAGGTTCTCTCCTATGATGACTGAGCACACGCTGGTGGTGCAGGTAGAGCACCACCTTGGTGCGGTGGTGCGAAGAAACGGCAATACGCCAAGCAGGTACAGGAATTGCTATGCATTTGAGTATGAAAGCCCCGCTGACTCATTTTGATGAAATGCACACCAATGCGAACGGTGATGTCCGAAGCCATTACGCCAGCTATGCTCGCTGGCTTTCCTCAAAGAGCCCTGAGTTCATGGGAGATATGGCTGCGGAGGCAGAGGTCATCTTTAGAAGAGTGGGAATCACGTTTGCAGTCTATGGAGATCTGGCCGATGGTCAGACCGACACCGAGCGATTGATTCCGTTTGATCCCATTCCACGCATCATTTCGTCAAACGACTGGGCGTTCCTTGAGCGCGGGTTGGTGCAGCGGGTGACCGCGTTGAACCGATTTTTGCAAGACGTCTACCACACGCAAGACATCATCAAAGCGGGCGTCATTCCGCCAGAACCTATTTTCCAAAATCAACAATTCAGAGCCGAGATGGTGGGCGTTCAGGTGCCTGCCAACATATACAGCCACATCAGTGGCATCGATATTGTGCGGGCAGGGGAGGCCACAGACAGTGGGGAGTACTTTGTTTTAGAGGACAACCTGCGCGTGCCCAGTGGTGTGAGCTATATGTTGGAAGACCGCAAAATGAGTATGCGACTCTTTCCTGAGCTGTTTGGCCAAAATCGCGTGGCTCCGGTCGCGCATTACCCGGACCTCCTGCTCGAGACCTTGCGTAGCATGGCTCCCAGTGGCCACAACGACCCTTGCGTGGTGGTGTTAACGCCGGGCATGTTCAACAGTGCCTATTTTGAGCACGCCTTTCTTGCGCAACAAATGGGTGTTGAGTTGGTGGAGGGCCAGGACCTGTTTGTGAAAGATGACTGGCTTTATATGCGCACCACGCGTGGTCCCCAGCGTGTGGACGTGATTTATCGCCGGGTGGATGATGACTTTTTGGATCCACTTTCGTTTCGAAGCGACTCGGCTTTGGGGTGTGCTGGTCTGATGTCGGTGTACAGGCGTGGGCATGTCGCGATTTGTAATGCCGTGGGCACAGGCCTGGCCGATGACAAGTCGATTTATCCCTACGTACCCCAAATGATCGAGTTCTATTTGGGCGAGAAGCCCCTCCTGTCTAACGTGCCGACCTGGATCGGTCGACAGCCTGAAGACCTCAAGTACATGTTGGACCACATCGAAGATTTGGTGATCAAAGAGGTCCATGGTGCCGGCGGATATGGCATGTTGATTGGACCCAAGGCCAGTCGCGCTGAAATCGAGCGTTTCAAAGCGTTGCTATCGAAGCACCCCGAGCGCTACATCGGTCAGCCCACGCTGTCGCTATCCACTTGCCCGACTTGGGTCAACGAAGGGCTGGCGCCTAGACACATTGATTTGCGTCCATTTGTCCTAAGCGGTGCGCAAGGTGTGAACATCGTCGCTGGTGGGTTGACGCGGGTCGCACTTAAAGAAGGTTCTTTGGTTGTGAACTCATCGCAAGGTGGGGGCACCAAAGACACCTGGGTATTGGAAGATTGAGGGCCAGTCCATGTTGTCTAGAACTGCAGATCATTTGTATTGGATGT
>JBEAPX010000136.1:0-4469 GCA_041164205.1 Pseudomonadota bacterium | reverse complement strand
GCGACGATATTCATCAGGGTGCTTTTGCCGCAACCCGATGGACCAACCAGCACCAAAAACTCGCCGTCGACGAGATCAAGGTTGATTTCGTGCAGCACCTGAGTGGCACCAAAGCGCTTAGAAACATTTTGAATAGAGAGAGTCGACATATCAACCTTTGACAGAACCGGACATCAGCCCACGCACGAAATACTTACCCGACAGGATGTATACGACCAAAGTCGGCTACGCTGCTATGAACGCTCCCTCAAAGTGCAAGTTGTATTCCTTGACTCCCTTCGAACTGCTCACCTAGTTGTTGAGCGCAAATGTCAAAGGGTATGACGAGTAGTCACTGAAGGATGCACCAAACAAAAAGTCATTCCAAATATTGGTGAACTGCCAAATGACATTGACCACGATGATGGGCAAGCTGTTGGGCAACATCAATCGCCAGAACAACACAAAGAATCCTGCCCCATCCATCCGAGCGGACTTCACAAGCTCCTGTGGGAAAGCGGCATAGAAGTTCCTAAAGAACAAGGTGCCAAAACCAATGCCATACACCGTGTGAACGAAGATCAGCCCCTGGACGGTCCCCGCCAAACCCAACTCACCCAGCAAGCGAGCCATAGGAATCAGCACAATCTGGAACGGAATAAACACCGAGAACAACAACAATCCAAAGATCAACGTGGCGCCACGCACTTTGAACTGCGTCAGCACGTACCCATTCAACGCACCAATCGATGTGGACAAAATCACAGCAGGGATGACCATCAAAAACGAGTTCATGAAATAAGGCTTGAGGCCTGTGGGCTGCACCCCAATTTGGGCTTTACTCCAGGCCTGTAACCAAGGCTCAATCGTGGGCTGAAGCGGTAAGCTGACCAAATTACCCGCGCGGATTTCGTCCAATGGTTTGATGGAATTAACCAGCATGACGTAGACGGGCGTGAGAAACACCAAGGCCAGTAATACAAGCACCACGTACAACAGCAGGCGCTGAGGGGTGAACAAAGCTCTCATGGTTGACTCTTCCCTGCGCGCATTTCGCTGCGAATGTATGGAACGACCACCACAGCAATCGCCGCCAGCATGATGACGGCACTCGCTGCACCCACAGCCATTTCGTTGCGCGTGAAGGTGTACTGATACATGAACACCGAAGGCAACCAGGTATCGCGCCCCGGTCCGCCACCGGTGAGTGCAATCACAAGGTCGTAGCTCTTGATAGCCATGTGCGCCAAGATCACAAACGAGCTGATGAAGCTCGGCCCCAGCTGGGGAATGATGATGCGCCAATAAATGCGCCAGCTTTTGGCGCCATCCACTTTAGCGGCGTTGAGCACCTCGTTGTCAATGCCTCGCAACCCTGCCAAAAAGAGCGCCATCACAAATCCAGATGACTGCCAAACTGCAGCAATCACAACGGTATAAATCGCCATTTCCCCGTCTTTGATCCAGTCAAAAACAAAGTCATTGAAACCCAAACTGCGCACCGTCCGCTCGAGCCCAATGCTAGGGTCTAGCAGCCACTTCCATGCGGTACCTGTCACGATGAACGACAAGGCCATGGGGTACAGAAAGATTGACCGATAAATGTTTTCAGCGCGTACTTTTTGATCGATCAAAATCGCCATCAACATACCTAGGACCATGCACAGTCCAATGTACAAGCTGGCAAAGATACCCAAGTTGGTCGCAGACAACTTGAAGGTCGACAAGCGAAAAAGCCGTTCGTAATTGCTCTTATCGCTCAACTCCATCACTGGCAATATGGTGGAAGAAGTGAATGAAAGATAAACCGTGAAAAGAATGAAGCCGTACACACAGGCTCCAACCAGCACCACGCTCGGGCTGAGTACCAATGAAGGCAACCATTTGTTGTTCATACCTAACCCTATCCTAGCCACCTCACCACGCTTTGCTGAATCCAGCAAAGATTGATCAGGCTTTTGGCAGCCTACACCATCTCAAGCCACCCAAATAAGAAGGCGGGGAGGAGTCGCCTCCTCCCCGCCCACAAGCCTCTCTGAAATTACTCAGCGGCCATGGCCATTTCTTTGGCCGCTTTCGCGCTATCCATCTTGCCGTTGAAGTGCGCGGTAATCACGTCGTAGAACGCATTTTTAGTCGAAGCAGGTACCGCGTGACCGTGAGCCATTGAGCCCACCAAGGTACCGCTCTTGTTGGCTTCAGCCAAGTCTTTCATGCCCTTCTTACCGCAATCGTCAAAAGCGGTGTTGGGAACATCCGTGCGAGCAGGCACAGAACCCTTCACGACGTTGAATGCGCTTTGGAAGCCTGGATTCATGATCGCAGAGGCCAGCTTCATCTGAGCACCCTGAGCGCCAGAGCCCACGCTGAACATACCGAACTGGTCAGAGTTAAAGGACACCATGCCTTGCGTACCTGGCACGCGGAAGCACAAGAAGTCTTTGCCTGGAACCTTCTTGGCACCCAGGAACTCTCCCTTGGCCCAGTCACCCATGATCTGGAAGCCTGCTTTACCCTGAATCACCATGGCCGATGCCAAGTTCCAGTCGCGGTTAGAGAAATCTTTGTCCACGTGCTTGCGCAATTGAGCCATGCGGTCAAATGCTTTTTGCATCGTGGCAGAACCCAACGCGCCGGCGTCTTTTTGAACGAACGCTTTGTTGTAGAAGTCAACGCCACCCGTCGCCAGCACCACGCCGTCAAACATGGTGGCCTCTTGCCACGCTTGACCACCGTGTGCCAAGCCAATGAAGCCAGCTTTTTCAACTTTATCCATTGCAGCCATGAACTCGTCCCAGGTCTTGGGTACTGACTTCACGCCAGCCTTATCCAACACAGCCTTGTTGGCCCACACCCAGTTGGTGGAGTGCACGTTGACAGGGGCTGCGACCCACTTGCCGTCGTACTTTGAAAAACGCTGGAGTGCTTTAGGCACGGTGTTGTCCCAGCCCTCTTTCTTGGCCAAATCGTTCAAGTTGCCCAACGCACCCTGCTTGGCCCAGTCTTGAATATCAAAACCCAGCATCTGCACAGCGGTGGGGGGATTCTTAGCTGTGACACGGGCACGCAGTGCGGTCATCGCAGCTTCGCCACCGCCACCAGCCACGGGCATGTCGTTCCAGGACACACCTTGCTTTTCCAAATTCTTTTTCAACACACCCAACGCAGCAGCTTCACCACCTGAAGTCCACCAGTGCAACACCTCGACAGATTCAGCTGCGGCCACTGAGCCAGCAAATGCCATCGTGATTGCGGACGCCACTAAACAACGCTTCATGTTTATCTCCTAGATTGATTTGTGATTACACCGGCTTGACACCGATGCCAAATGATAACGTTTACATCTCAGCGAAAATTAGGGGTTTTCACTTAACCATACACCCAGATGGCCTTGATCAGCGGCCTCGAATACACCGGGGACCCGGTGGGCTGCTCTGGTGAGCGCATTCAAATGACCTCTGGCTCAGTCTCCAGCCAGATGCCAAATCGCTCGTACACGCTGGTCTGAATCGCCTTGGCCAACGTCATCACCTCGCCGCCCGTCACGGGGTGGCTGGCCGTCCCACGATTCACCAGCACGAGCGCTTGTTTTTCGTATACGCCCGCCGCCCCGATTTTTTTGCCCTTCCAGCCACACGCATCAATCAACCACCCAGCCGCTAACTTAAACCGGCCGTCACCCAGCGGGTAGTGCACCACGTGTGGGTCGCGTCCAATGATGTCTGCGCACTGTTCTGGCGTCACCGTGGGGTTTTTGAAAAAGCTTCCGGCATTGCCGATATCCCGTGGGTCAGGCAGCTTGGCGGTGCGGATGTCAACCACCCAATCAAAGACTTGCAAGGCGGTGGGCTCGCTGATGCCAGTCGCCTCGATCTTGCGTTGCAGGTCCTGGTAGGCCACCTCTGCGCGCCACACCTTGGGCAAGGCAAACCGCACACGGGTGATCACCAGCCGATTGCGCCACCCAAACGGTATGCCATCTGCACGGACGGTCCTCTCGTGTTTGAACACTGAGTCTCGGTACCCAAACGCACAGGCCTCAGCATCCAAAGTCACGCGATCACCAGACTGCAAGTCGACCGCATCCAAGCTGTGAAATCGATGCTGCAACTCCATGCCATAAGCACCAATGTTTTGCACGGGTGCCGCACCCACGGTGCCCGGAATCAACGCCATGTTTTCCAGGCCACCCATCCCCTGCTCGAGGGTCCATCGCACAAAGTCATGCCAGCCAACGCCAGCGCCAGCCTCAACAATCCAGTCGCTCTGGGTTTCATCGACCACCCCCAGGCCGGCGACCTCCACCTTCAGCACGACCGCATCGACGTCGCCGGTCAACACAATGTTGCTGCCCCCGCCGAGTACCCATTTGGGTACTTGACGCCATTCGTCGCGCTTCAATACATCGATCACATCCTCAGCGCTGCGCACGTGGACCAGCCAAGCCGCCTTGGCAGCGATACCAAAGGTGTTGTAGGCTTGCAGGGGTG
>JBEAPX010000135.1:0-4240 GCA_041164205.1 Pseudomonadota bacterium | reverse complement strand
ATGAAAGAGCCCCCACATCCGGTATTGGCCCAGGGCAAGGCCCGTTATGTTGGCGACCACGTGGCGATGGTTGTCGCTGAAACGCTGCAACAGGCCAAAGATGCCGCTGAGGCGGTGCAGGTGGACTACACGCCGCTTGCTGCGTCAGTGACTTGCGCGCAAGCCAAAGTGTCAGAAGCGCTCCACGCTGAAGCGCCTGACAACCATTGTTACAAGTGGGCCATTGGCGACAAAGCGGCTGTGGACAGCGTGTTCGAAAAGGCCGCTCACATCACCAAACTCGACCTGGTGAATAACCGTTTGGTGCCCAATGCGATGGAGCCTCGTGCGGCGCTGGCGCAGTACAACCGGGCATCTGATGAATACACCTTGCACGTGTCCAACCAAAATCCGCACGTCGAGCGGTTGCTGATGACGGCCTTCGTGCTGGGATTGCCAGAGCACAAGGTGCGAGTGATTGCGCCAGATGTCGGTGGTGGCTTCGGCTCCAAGATTTACTTGTACGCCGAAGATGTGGCGCTCACATGGGCCTCCAAGCAATTAAACCGACCGATCAAGTGGACTTGTGAACGCGGTGAGGCATTCCTGAGCGATGCGCACGGGCGCGATCATGTGTCTCAGGCAGAAATGGCCATGGACGCAGACGGCAAGTTCCTCGCCTTGCGTGTCCACACAGATGCCAACCTTGGGGCCTATCTGTCGACGTTTGCAACAGCGGTGCCCACCATTTTGTACGCCACGCTGCTGGCGGGTCAGTACACGACGCCTCAAATTTACGTTGAAGTGGACGCTTGGTTCACCAACACCGCCCCCGTGGATGCTTACCGAGGCGCGGGCCGCCCAGAGGCAACCTACCTTTTGGAGCGCTTGGTAACGCGTTGTGCTTGGGATATGGGCATGAGTCAAGCTGAAATTCGCAAGCGCAATTTCATCACTGAATTCCCTTACCAAACACCCGTTGCTTTGCAATATGACACCGGGGATTTCCATGCTTGCATGGATCAAGCCCAGGACTTGGCCGAGGTGGCAGGGTTTGAACAGCGCAAGGCTGCGTCAGCCGCTAAGGGCTTGCTGCGTGGCATTGGATACTCAAGCTACATCGAAGCCTGTGGCATCGCGCCTTCCAATATCGCGGGTGCCTTGGGCGCTCGGGCTGGTTTGTTTGAATGCGGCGAGGTGAGGGTGCACCCCACCGGCAGCGTCACGGTGTTCACTGGATCGCATAGCCACGGCCAGGGGCATGAAACCACCTTTGCACAAGTGGTGGCTGCACGGTTGGGTCTCAGCGTCGATCAAGTTGATGTGGTTCACGGTGACACGGGGCGCGTTCCTTTTGGCATGGGAACCTATGGTTCGCGTTCCATCTCAGTGGGTGGTGCGGCGATCATGCGAGCGCTCGATAAGATCGAAGCCAAGGCCAAGAAAATCGCAGCCCACCTGATGGAGGCCAGCGATGAAGATATCGAGTTCGCCGATGGCAACTTCACCGTCAAAGGCACCGACAAAACCATTCCTTTCGCTCAAGTTGCGTTGACGGCATATGTGCCCCACAACTATCCGTTGGATAAGTTGGAGCCAGGCCTGAACGAAACGGCGTTTTACGACCCCACCAACTTCACTTTCCCGGGTGGTACATACATCTGTGAAGTGGAAATCGATCCCAACACTGGTGTCACTCGTGTGGATCGTTTCACCGCCGTGGATGACTTCGGCACCATCATCAATCCGATGATTGTGGAAGGTCAGGTGCATGGTGGACTGGTGCAGGGGATTGGACAAGCCTTGATGGAAAACTGCGTTTACGACCCCGAGTCAGGTCAATTGTTGACTGGCAGCTTCCAAGACTATGCGATGCCTCGCGCGGATGATTTCCCTGAGTTCAAGCTCGGCCATGTGTGTACGCCTTGCACCCACAACCCATTGGGTACCAAAGGTTGTGGAGAGGCAGGCGCGATTGGTTCGCCACCGGCTGTGATCAACGCCGTGCTGGATGCACTTGCGCCGGTTGGCGTGAAAGATTTTGATATGCCCGCGACACCTGCCCGAATTTGGGCAGCGATTCAAGCGGCCAAAGCCTGAACGGCAGATATCTAGGAGAAACAAAAATGTATGCATGTGAATATGAACGTCCGACCTCAGTCGATCAAGCTGTCGCATTGATTAGCAATGGGGGCCAGGCTTTGTCAGGGGGGCAGACCCTGATCGCGACGATGAAGCAGCGCCTGGCCGCGCCAGGGACCTTGGGTGACCTGGGAGGCATCAAAGACCTCCAAGGGATCCGAATGGATGGAGATCACTTGGTCATCGGTGCCATGACGTGTCATGCCGATGTAGCAGAAAGCGACGTGGTCAAGAAGGCCATTCCCGCTCTGGCGGAACTCGCTGGAGGCATTGGGGACCGTCAGGTTCGGGCTCGTGGGACCATCGGTGGTTCACTGGCTAACAATGATCCAGCCGCTTGCTACCCATCCGCCGTGTTGGCGCTGGGTGCTACCGTGATCACCAATCGACGCAGCATTGCAGCAGATGATTTTTTCTTGGGCATGTATGCCACCGCTTTGGAGCCAGGTGAAATCATCACTGCAGTGTCTTTCCCGACGCCTCAGGCTGCTGCTTACGAGAAATTCAAACAACAGGCCTCCCGTTTCGCCTTGGTTGGTGTCTTTGTTGCAAAAACCTCGAGTGGTGTCCGTGTGGCAGTCACTGGCGCGGGTTCTGGTGTCTTTCGCTGTGCCGAAATGGAAGCGGCCTTGAATGGCAATTTCAGTGCTGAAGCTGCTGCTGGAGTGAAAGTGTCTGCCGATGGTTTGAACAGCGATATCCATGGTGGCGCTGATTACCGAGCGCACCTGATCGCTGTCATGACTCAGCGTGCGGTGGGGAAAGCCTAAACCAGTGCTGCACCTGTTGCACCATGCATATGGTCAAGCAACGGGTGCGGTATCACGGGGCACTGGTGTGCCCCGTTTTTTATTTGAGTGTGTCCTGTGTTGAATTCCATTGAAGACGTCATCTCAGCCCTCCAACGTGAGGGGTATTACGCCGATCGTCGGTTGGCGACCTCTGTTTTTTTGGCGCTGAAATTGCAACGACCGCTGCTCTTAGAGGGCGAGCCTGGAGTGGGTAAAACAGAGTTGGCCAAAGCGTTGGCCAAGGCTTTGGAGCGGGCCTTGATTCGCCTTCAGTGCTATGACGGGTTAGAACAGCGCGAAGCGCTGTATGAGTGGAACTATGCCGCCCAGTTGCTCCATATGCGTGCAGCTGAGGCGCAGGGCCGAGTGCAAGGCGATCTGAACGTGAGTGTGGTCGAGCAAGAGGTCTATCAGGACCAGTACTTGATTCACCGGCCTTTGTTGCAGGCGTTGCAAGCACCTGCGCCGGGTGCTGTTTTGCTGATCGATGAGGTGGATCGCGCGGACGAACCCTTTGAGGCTTTTTTATTGGAGTACCTTGGCGAATTTCAAGTCACCATCCCAGAATTGGGAGTGATGAAGGCCCAAGTCACGCCCGTCACAATTTTGACCAGCAACCGCACGCGTGACTTGAACGATGCAGTGAAGCGACGCTGTTTGTATCACTGGTTGGATTACCCTGATAGAGACCGGGAGCTGGACATTGTTCGCACGCGAGTCCCAGAGGCAAGCGACACGTTGGCTCGCCAAGTGGCTGACTTCGTTAATCGATTGAGAGCGCAGCCTATGGCGACCCAATTTGGGCGCGCACCTGGCATCGCCGAAAGCGTCGATTGGGCCAAAGCCTTGGTCGCCATGGACACCTTGATCGTTGACCCTGAAGTACTGACGCAAACTGCCGGCGTGCTTTTCAAACAGCGCGAAGATGTTGCGGCACTGACACCGCAGGTGCTGGACCAGCTGTTCAATGAAACCGAATCAAACCATTGAGCGTATGCGCTTCTAGCCATGGAATTGGGTGACGCACGACGCGGTAAGTTAGCCACTAATCTAGTGGGCTTTGGACGTGCTTTGCGTCGAGCTGGCATTCCTGTCGACAGCGAGAGAATCGCTGTGGCAACCCAAGCGCTGATGCTCACGGGGATGGATTCGAAAGCGGATTGGAACAGTGCGCTTGAGAGCACTTTTGTCAGTGATCCCAGTCAGCGCGTGGTGTTCCAAGAGTTGTTTGACGCCTATTTCAGAGACCCTGAAGTGGCCAACAAATTGCTGGCGCAGTTGCTGCCGAAATCCCAAGGCAAGGCGGATGCTAATAAGCAACGTATGCG
>JBEAPX010000134.1:0-10671 GCA_041164205.1 Pseudomonadota bacterium | reverse complement strand
GCTCGCTCGGCTTCAAGACCGAATTACAGGCCCTGTCGCCTCGCCTACTGAAAACCGAAATCGCGATCGCGGTGGTGGCTGGACTCATTGGCGCAGGCTTATTGCTGGTCACGCCCGACCGACTGTTTGGAGGCCTGGTCCCATGGTTGCTGGGTATGGCTACGGTGCTGTTTGCCCTGGGTCCCCGTTTGTCGCGCATGGGCAAGCACGGCAGTCCACTCACGCAATGGCGTCTGCCTGGCTTGTTTTTGGTCTGCGTGTATGGGGGTTACTTCAACGGCGGTCTGGGTATTTTGTTGATGGCTTTGTATGGCGCCACTGGAGAGATACGCATCAACACCGCCAATGGCTTGAAAAGCTTGATCTCGCTTGTGCTGGCGTTGGCCTCAGTCGTCGCGTTTGCAGCCGCAGGCTCAGTGGACTGGAAGGCCGCCCCGATCATGATGTTGGGCACGGCGATGGGCGGCTATTGGGGCGCCAAATGGGCCAAGCGCTTGCCCAGCAGCTGGGTACGCGCCGTGGTGGTGGTCACCGGTGGGGTGATGACCGTGGTCTTTTTCATGAGGGTCGCATGACACACCGCGTCGTGGTTGGCCTATCTGGCGGCGTTGATTCAGCTGTAAGTGCTTACTTACTTAAGAAGGCGGGTCATGAAGTCGTCGGGATCTTCATGAAGAACTGGGAAGATGACGATGACAGCGAATATTGCTCAACCCGTCAGGACTGGCTAGATGCCGCCAGCGTGGCCGACGTCATTGGCATCGACATCGAGCACGTCAACTTTGCGGCCGAGTACAAGGATCGTGTGTTTGCCTCTTTTCTAGACGAGTACCAAGCTGGACGCACACCGAACCCCGACATCTTGTGTAACGCAGAGATTAAGTTCAAAGCATTTTTGGATCACGCCCTGAGGCTTGGTGCTGAAAAAATCGCCACTGGCCACTACGCCGGGGTGCGCCACAACCCCCTGAGCGATCGCTATGAATTGCTGCGCGGGCAAGACCCAGGCAAAGATCAGAGCTATTTTCTGCACCGACTCAATCAAAGCCAATTGGCCAAGACCCTTTTTCCGCTTTGGGCGATGCGCAAAAGTGAAGTGCGCCAGATCGCCGAAGAGATCGGTCTACCCAATGCCCGAAAAAAAGACTCCACTGGCATTTGCTTCATCGGCGAGCGCCCTTTCAGGGATTTCTTGAACCGCTACATCGCTAAGGCACCCGGTCCCATCCGCGACGATGCAGGGCGCGTGCTGGGCGAGCACGTGGGCCTGTCTTTTTACACACTGGGCCAGCGCCAAGGTTTGGGCATTGGCGGTGTCAAAACGAAGGGCCAAAGCAAAGGGGGCAACGAGCACGCCCCTTGGTTCGTGGCGCACAAAGACATCCCCAACAACACCCTGTGGGTGGTGCAGGGCCATGATCACCCCTGGCTGCTGTCACACCAACTGCAGGCTGGGCAACTCAGCTGGGTCTCTGGCGATGCGCCCCATTCGGCCTCTTTGGGCGCCAAGTCTCGCTACCGGCAAAGCGATGCCCCTTGCGCCCTGAGTGCGGCGGACGCCCATCAATTCACCTTGCAGTTCCCAGATGCGCAATGGGCTGTCACGCCCGGCCAAAGCGCTGTGCTGTATGACGGTGAGGTATGCCTGGGCGGCGGCATCATCACCGCGAGCGATGCGCCGCTTCCACCGGATCTGCCCCTTCCCGACACCCAACCCAAAGGCCAACGCCGGGGCAAAGGCAAACCGCGTCCCACCGGCAGCGCGCGCTCGTCACAAGGCCACTGACTCCACCGCTCGGCGAATGCTGCCCAAGGCAGGGTAAGTCCCAGACTATTTATCAGTGATTACTGATATATTGCCAAGGCGTTGCGTGTCTTTGGGCTGCGCCTTGAGTGGCGCGCCGGACACTTGCTTGACTGGTCAGGAGAAATTCACCATGCAAATTGGCATACCCGCTGAAACCATAGCGGGAGAAACCAGGGTGGCCGCCACCCCCGAAACTGTAAAAAAACTGATCGCACAGGGACACCAAGTGCTGATTGAGAGCGGCGCTGGCGTGGCTGCCAGCTGCACCGACGAGGCGTACACCGCCGTCGGCGCCACGGTCACTGACACGGCCGGTGCGCTGGGTTGTGACTTGGTGCTCAAGGTACGCACCCCTCAAGCCAACGAGCTGGCCATGATGAAGTCGGGTGCCGCGCTGATTGGCATGTTGGAGCCCTTCAATGCTGAGGGCCTTCAAAGCATGGCCAAGGCAGGTCTGACCGCGTTTGCGCTCGAGGCGGCCCCGCGCACGACCCGAGCGCAAAGCATGGACGTGCTGTCCAGCCAAGCCAACATCGCCGGCTACAAAGCCGTGATGATGGGCGCCAATGCCTATCAGCGCTTTTTCCCCATGTTGATGACCGCGGCGGGCACCGTCAAGGCAGCGCGCGTCGTGATCCTTGGCGTGGGCGTCGCCGGCTTGCAAGCGATTGCGACCGCCAAGCGCCTAGGGGCTGTGATCGAGGCCTCGGACGTGCGACCCAGCGTCAAAGAACAAATCGAGAGTTTGGGGGGTAAATTCATCGAGGTGCCCTACGAAACCGACGAGGAGCGTGAGGCCGCCGAGGGTGTGGGCGGTTACGCCAAACCCATGCCCGCGAGCTGGTTGCAGCGCCAGCAAGTAGAGGTCGCCAAACGGGTGGCTCTGGCCGACGTGGTGATCTCCACGGCTTTAATCCCAGGCCGCGCAGCCCCCACCTTGATCACCGAAGAGATGGTGAAGTCCATGAAACCCGGCTCTGTGATTGTGGACATCGCCGCTGGCAAAGGCCCCGATGGCGTGGGTGGCAACTGCCCATTGACGGTGGCCAATCAGACGGTGACGGTTCATGGCGTCCACATCGTGGGTGAGACCAACTTGCCCGCATTGGTGGCGGCAGATGCCTCTGCGCTCTACGCGCGCAATGTGCTGGATTTCCTCAAGCTGGTCCTGGCCAAAGATGCACAGGCGATCACGATTGATATGGAAGACGACATCGTGGCAGCCTGTCTGATGACGCAAGGCGGCGAAGTGAAGCGGAGCTAAGACATGGAACTCATTGATCACACCATCATCAATCTCATCATTTTTGTGCTGGCCATCTACGTCGGTTACCACGTGGTTTGGACAGTCACGCCAGCGCTGCATACGCCGCTCATGGCAGTGACCAACGCCATTTCTGCCATCGTGATCGTTGGCGCCATGCTGGCGGCAGGCCTGACCGAGACCGGGTTCGGTAAAACCATGGGGGTCTTGGCCGTCGCACTGGCTGCGGTGAACGTCTTTGGCGGCTTCTTGGTCACGCGGCGAATGCTCGAAATGTTCAAGAAGAAAGAGCGCAAAGCATGAGCGCAGTCGCCAAGGGTGTGTTGTGGGCCTTCGGGCTCATGACAGCAGGTTTCATGGCCGTGGTGGCCAATGAACTGGCAGGCCCTATGGCGGCAGCAATCACCGGACTTTCTTTGATGGCGCTTGAATGGTGGGCGGTGTCCCGATTGAGCGCCTTGATGACACAACCCCACGCGAGCCAAGGCTCGCAGGAGACTCAGACATGAGTATGAATCTCGTCACGCTGCTGTATTTGGTTGCCAGCGTCTTTTTTATCCAAGCCCTCAAAGGCTTGTCTCACCCGACGACATCGATCCGTGGCAATGTGTTTGGCATGGCCGGCATGACCATCGCGGTGTTCACAACCGCCGCCTTGATCGTCAAGCTTTCTGGTGAGGCCACAGGCTTAGGCTGGGTCTTGTTGGGCTTGTTGATTGGTGGCAGCGCAGGCGCCATCATGGCCAAGCGCGTTGAAATGACCAAGATGCCTGAACTGGTCGCCTTCATGCACTCCATGATCGGCTTAGCGGCGGTGTTCATCGCCATCGCGGCGGTGGTAGAGCCTTACGCTTTTGGCATCGCAGCCAAAGGCGAAGCCCTCCCCTTTGGTAACCGACTCGAGCTGTTTTTGGGTGCTGCCATTGGGGCCATCACTTTTTCGGGTTCCGTCATTGCATTTGGCAAGCTGTCCGGCAAATACAAATTCCGCCTGTTCCAAGGGGCGCCGGTGGTGTTCGCTGGGCAACACATGGTGAACTTGGTGATGGGGCTGGCCACCATTGGCCTCGGACTGGCGTTCATGGCCACAGAAAGCCACAGCGCCTTCACCGCCATGTTGGTGCTCGCCTTCGTACTGGGCGTGTTGATCATCATTCCGATTGGCGGCGCCGATATGCCCGTCGTCGTCTCTATGCTCAACAGTTACTCCGGTTGGGCCGCTGCAGGCATCGGTTTCTCGCTGAACAACAGTATGTTGATCATCGCGGGCTCCCTGGTGGGCTCTAGTGGAGCCATCCTCAGCTACATCATGTGCAAAGCGATGAATCGCTCGTTCATCAGTGTGATTTTGGGTGGCTTCGGTGGTGAAGCCGGTGACGGCGCTGGCGCCAGCACCGAGCAACGCCCTGTCAAAAGTGGCAGTGCCGATGACGCCGCCTTCATCATGGGCAACGCAGAGAGTGTGGTCATCGTGCCTGGCTATGGCTTGGCAGTCGCACGCGCTCAGCACGCCGTGAAAGAAATGGCACACAAACTCACCGAAATGGGCGTCAACGTGCGGTATGCGATCCACCCCGTGGCGGGCCGAATGCCAGGACACATGAACGTGCTCCTCGCGGAAGCAGAAGTGCCATATGACCAAGTGTTTGAAATGGAAGACATCAACAGCGAGTTTGGTCAAGTCGACGTGGCCATTGTCTTGGGCGCCAACGACGTGGTGAACCCGCTGGCACTGCAAAAAGGCAGCCCCATCTATGGTATGCCCATCCTTGAAGCGTTCAAAGCCAAGACCGTCATCGTCAACAAGCGATCCATGGCAGCCGGTTACGCAGGCTTGGACAACGAGTTGTTCTACATGGACAAAACGATGATGGTGTTCGGAGACGGCAAAAAAGTGGTCGAAGACATCACCAAAGCGCTCGAGTGATCGCGAGCAGACAACCATCAAAAAAGGAGGCCTAGGACTCCTTTTTTGATGCTTCGTAGACGACTGATCAATCGTAGTCTTCCGCGTTGGGGTCGGTTTGCTCTAACTCATAGCTTGCAGCCAGCATGGCCAAACGACCTACGACACCGTACATGTAGAACCGGTTGGGGACGCTGGCCCCTGGCGCTTTGCCAGGCTGAGGCAGGTGGGCGCTTTGCTCGAACGCCAGTGGCACAAACGAGGCGCCTGGGGCGTTGAGGTTTTCGTCGATGCCCTTGTCCGCGTGGACTCGGTAAAAGCCGCCCACAACATAGCGATCCATCATGTAGACCACGGGCTCGGCGACTGCGTCGTTGATTTGCTCGTGCGTCAACACACCCTCTTGGATGATGACGTCAGTGACCGCTTGGCCGTCTTTGATCACGCTCATTTTGTTGCGCGTTTTGCGGTTCAGAGACTCAAGCTCCTTGGCGTCGCGCACCACCATGATCCCCATGCCGTAGGTGCCGTTGTCGGCTTTCACCACGGCAAATGCATCCTCATTGATGCCGTAGTCCTTGTATTTGCGCTTGGTTTTGGTGAGCAAGCTGTCGACTTCATGCTGCAGCTTTTCAACGCCCGCCCCTTGCGAAAAATCCAGGCCCGTCGCAGTGTGGAACATCGGGTTGATCAGCCATGGGTCTACCCCGATCAATTTACCGAAGTTTTTCGCCACCTCGTCATAGGCGGCAAAGTGGTTGGACTTGCGACGCACTGACCAACCCGCGTGCAACGGTGGCAGCAAAAACTGCTCGTGCAGATTGTCCAAAATGGCCGGCGTGCCAGCACTCAAGTCATTGTTGAGCAACACGGTGCAGGGATCGAAATTTTTGAGTGTCAGGCGACGACCATCGCGCTGAAGGGGTGCCAATGTGATGCTGTCACCATTGGGCAAGTTCAACGTGGTTTCTTCTTTGATCTCTGGGTTCAAGCTGCCCAGGCGGACATTGAGCCCTGCTTGGTTGAAAATGCGCTGGAGCTGAGCCACATTCGACAAGTAGAACGTGTTGCGCGTGTGGTTCTCTGGCACCAACAACAGGTTTTTGGCTTCGGGGCAAATTTTTTCAATCGCGGCCATGGCGGCCTGCACCGCGAGCGGCAGCATCTCTTCTGTCAAATTGTTCCAGCCCGCTGGAAACAGGTTGGTGTCGACAGGAGCCAACTTGAAGCCCGCATTTCGGATGTCAACCGACGAGTAAAACGGTGGCGTGTGTTCCATCCACTCCAATCGGAACCAACGCTCAATGGCGGGCATGGATTCGAGAATGCGTTGTTCCAGCTCGTTGATGGGGCCGGTGAGTGCGGTGACCAAATGGGGAACCATTTCAACCTCTTTTCAAGCGGGGCAAGGCCCGCAAATGGGTGTGGAGAGCGTGCCTCAATCAGGCGGATAGAGTGTGTCACAGGTGGGGGTGAGGGCGGTCAATTCAAGTGACCCCATCGGGGCAGGCCATCACTGGCGGATTTCGCCCTGACCCAGCACCACGTACTTCAGTGAGGTGAGTCCCAGCACGCCAACTGGGCCACGCGCATGAAATTTATCGGTCGAAATGCCAATCTCGGCACCCAAGCCATACTCAAAGCCATCTGCGAAGCGAGTACTTGCATTCACGATCACACTTGAAGAATCGACTTCTCTCATGAAACGTTGGGCGTGCACGTGGTTGGTCGTCAAGATCGCCTCGGTGTGGTGGCTGGAATAATGGTTGATGTGCGCCATCGCCGCCTCCAGCCCATCGACCACTTTGATGGCGATGATGGGCGCCAGATACTCCTCATACCAGTCGGCCTCGCAGGCATCCGTCAGCACCGCACCCGGGACTGGCATCAGCAAGGCCTTGCTTTCTGGGCAACAGCGCATCTCGACGCCCTTTTGGGCATAAATCGCACCGATTTTGGGTAGGAATGCCTCGGCCACACCCCGCGCGACCAGCAAGCTCTCGGTGGCGTTGCAAGGGCTGTATTTTTGGGTTTTGGCGTTGTCTGCAATCACCACCGCCTGGTCAATGTCGCAAGGGTCATCGACGTAAGTGTGGCAATTGCCGTCCAAGTGTTTGATCACGGGGACTTTGGCCTCTGCGCTGATGCGCTCAATCAACCCTTTGCCGCCACGCGGGATGATCACATCGACATACTCCGGCATTGCAATCAGGTGACCCACAGCCGCGCGATCGGTTGTCGCAATCAACTGGACCGCGGCCCCCGGCAAGCCGGCGTCAACCAACGCGCCAGAGACCAATTGGGCCAATGCTTGGTTGGAGTGAATGGCCTCGGACCCACCTCTCAATATCACCGCGTTGCCACTCTTGATCGCCAAGCTGGCGGCCTCTATGGTCACGTTGGGCCGGCTTTCGTAAATCATGCCGAACACCCCAATGGGTACCCGCATTTGGCCCACCCGAATGCCACTGGGTTGCTCTGTCATCCCCGTGATTTCGCCGATCACATCAGGCATGGCCGCCAATTGCTCGCAGCCTTGGGCGCACGTCTCAATGGCGGCGTCGCTCAGCTTCAGGCGGTCCACCATGGGGGCGGCAAGACCCGCTTGTTGTGCCGCCGCGATGTCTTTGGCATTGGCACCCTGCAATGTGTGATGTTGTTCACGCAAACGCTGAGCAATCAGCCGCAAAGCATGGGCCTTGCGCTGCGCGCTGGCCTTGGCCATCTCGGTGCTGGCTAGCCGCGCTTGGACCCCGTAATGGGTCATCATCGAAGGGATATCGAGGGCATTCATTCGGATATTGTCGCACCGTCCGAGCGCCATGGCGCCGATGGCACAGTCACTCTGCGATGCGAGCCTTGACTTGACACTCATAATGACAAGCATTCACGTTGCTGCACTGCAACATTTGCAAGCAATGTCCCTCACATGTACCAGGTCGGGGTGCAAGTCCGCGTCAACCAGAGCACAATCTGCGTTGCTTGAACTACTTCACCTGTCGTGAAGGGCCTTGGTCTTTCGCATCGGTGTCTAGCCTCCTGGGCGGGCGCTGAAGGTTTCATATTTGTGCAAAAGTCTTCTTCTTCAATGGCCACCCTCACCTTGGGTGCGCTTGGCGTGGTGTACGGCGATATCGGCACCAGCGTGCTCTACGCGATTCGCGAAGTCTTTGATACCGGCTTTGTCGAATTCAATCATGACAACGTCCTCGGTATTCTGTCCTTGTTTTTTTGGACGCTGACGGTCATCGTCTCGTTGAAATACATCACCTTGGTGCTGCGTGCAGACAACCACGGTGAAGGGGGGCTGGTGGCGATGCTGGCGCTGGCCTCACAGGCAGTGAAAGACAAGCCACAGCTGCGCCGCGTGTTGATGTTGGTGGGGATTTTCGGCACCGCCTTGTTCTACGGCGACGGCGTGATCACGCCGGCGATCTCTGTGCTATCCGCCGCAGAAGGCTTGGTGGTGTTGAATGAAGACTTGCACTCTTGGGTGATTCCCATGACGCTCACGGTGCTCTTCACGCTGTTCTGGGTGCAGAAGTACGGCACCGGCGGCATCGGTCGCTTCTTTGGTCCGCTGACACTGATCTGGTTCGTGGTTCTGGCAGCACTTGGGATTCACCAAATCGTCCAAAACCCGAGCGTCCTGATGGCGCTGCTGCCCACCTACGCGCTGCGTTTCATCTGGGAGCAACCCGGAGTGGCGTTTTTCTTGTTGGGCGCGCTGGTGCTGTGTGTCACCGGAGCCGAGGCGCTTTACGCCGATATGGGTCACTTTGGTCGCAAACCCATTCGTTGGGCTTGGTTTGGCTTGGTGATGCCATCGCTCACGCTGAACTACATGGGACAGGGCGCTTTGTTGCTCGCCAATCCAAAGGCATTGGACAACCCCTTTTTCTTGATGGCGCCCAAGTGGATGGTGTTGCCTCTCATTGTTCTTGCCACGATGGCAACGGTGATCGCATCTCAAGCGCTGATCAGTGGTGCTTTTAGTGTGACGAAACAGGTGATCCAAATGGGCTTTTTGCCCCGGATGCATATCGTTCACACGAGCACCAAAGACACGGGCCAAATCTACATTGGAATCGTCAATTGGGGCTTGTTCGCTGCCATTGTGTTGGCCGTGATGATGTTCCGCTCCAGTGAAAACTTGGCTGCGGCCTACGGCATTGCCGTCACCTTGGATATGCTGATCACGACGATCCTGACCTACTTTGTGATTCGCTTTTCCTGGCGTTATCCCTTGTGGCTTTGCGTGGGCGCGACCGGCGCGTTCTTCGTGATTGATGTGCTGTTCTTCTCTTCCAACCTGTTGAAATTCATGGAGGGCGGCTGGTTCCCCATCGCCATTGCCAGCGTGATTTATGCACTGATGCTCACCTGGAAACGTGGCCGCGAATTGATGGCCAAGCGCCAAAAGGAAGAGGGCATCGACTTGCCCACCTTCTTGGATGCCGTGTTCCTCTCCCCACCCACTCGGGTGGAGGGCACCGCCGTGTTTCTGACCACAGACAATGTCACGGTTCCGCCGGCTTTGTTGCACAACTTGAAACACAACAAGGTATTGCACGAGCAAAACCTATTTGTGACCGTGTCGCACCATGAAGTGCCATGGATTGGCATGGATAAACGGGTGCAAATCCATCCGCTGGGCCACGACTGCTGGCAAGTGGAGCTCAGCTTTGGCTTCAAAAACGATCCAGACGTGCCCAAAGCCCTTGGCATGGTCAAAGGCATCGGGTACGACATCGATCCTATGCAGACCTCCTATTTCTTGTCGCGTGACACCGTCACCCCCACGCTGGGCGGCGAGATGGCGTTCTGGCGCGAAAAGATTTTTGCCCAGATGCATCGCAACGCGGCAGGCGCCGCCGACTTTTTGCGGCTACCCAACAACGCCGTCGTCGAACTGGGCAGCAAAGTCAGCCTCTGATCGCCAGTGGGCTGCGGCAACGGGGCGCGGCGCTGAGACCACCCCCGGGTGATCTCATGCGCCCGGCTGACGGGCTGGGGTATGAATGGGCGACACGCGCCAAGCACTGGTTTTGGCGACAATGGCGGCATGAAATCACTTTTATTTGTCGCCGACCCTCTCGCGACGTTCAAGCCCTACAAAGACTCGACCTACGCCATGATGCGGGAGGCACAAGCCCGTGGCCACAGCATTTGGTTTTGTCATCCCAGCGATATCCAATGGCAAAGCGGCCAGCAAGTCACTGCGTCTTGCTTGCACATCACGCTGCATGACATCCAACCCAATCCCAACGATCCGACGGCGCCCTGGTTCGAGGCCCATGAAACGCAGGCCTTGGCCCTCGTCACATTCAGTGCGGTCCTGATGCGCAAAGACCCACCCTTCGATGCAGAGTACATCTACGCCACACACTTGCTTGAGCAAGCTCAACGCGAAGGTGCGCGCGTATTCAACGATCCGCGGGCGTTGCGTGACCACCCTGAGAAACTGGCGCTGATGCAGTTTCCCAATTGGGCACCGCCCACCCTGGTCACACGCAGCGCAGCCGATATTCGTGCGTTTCATCACACGCACCACGACATCATCCTCAAGCCACTGGATGGCATGGGTGGCGCCGGAATTTTCCGAGTGGGCCAGGACGGCATGAACTTGGGCTCCATCATCGAAACCCTGAACCAGGGCGGTGCGCAAACCGTGATGGTGCAACGCTACTTGCC
>JBEAPX010000133.1:0-10332 GCA_041164205.1 Pseudomonadota bacterium | reverse complement strand
CATCGATGCCAAATCGACGTCGGTTGACCTCGAGGCAACCGTGCCGGTTCAAGAGACCACGCCTGGGGCAGTGTTGATTCGTGGGGGCTACTATTTCAAAGTGGTGCTCAAGGGCGACTATCGGTTTTTGAAGGTCGCTTGGCACGCTGCATACGGTCAAGCTCGTATGCGCAAATTCAAGTGGGATTCGAGCAGTCCAGCCCTCGAACGTTATGTGATCGGCCGGGCTCAATCGGCCGATAGCAATGATTGGGTCACAGAGCTGTATCTGCCCATCAAGGAGTCTTAAGCCATGCCAGTGTCACTGTGGACTGCACTCAAAGTTATCCCTTGGAAGGACGTGGTCGACGCGGCCCCAGCGGTGGTCGCCGCGGCAAAGGCGCTGCGCAAAAACAAGCCAGAACCGCCACCAGACACCACTGCCACTGCGTCCATCGAACCCCGCTTGCAACAAATGCTCCTGGAGCAATCCGAGCGGATCACCGCGCTGGAATCCACCTTAGGAGAGTTGGCTGAGCACCATGTGCGATTGATCACAGCCATTGACGTGTTGCGCACCCGCACGCGGTGGCTCATGGTAGGCGTCTGCGTCACACTGGCGATCGCCTTGTTGCTGGCCTACCGGCTAGGCCAAACACTGAGCGCCTAAGTCCACACACCCACAACCGCGGTCGATGCGCAGCATTAGCGGTCAAAAACTGGTGTTCAGTTGGACAACAACGGCGCAATGGCCTGACCGGTGTGGGTGGCCGCTTGGACCAAACCTTCGGGCGTGGTCGCCGCCACCAACTGACCACCGTGCTTGCCCCCTTCTGGCCCCAAATCCAACACCCAGTCGGCCTCAGCGATGACATCTAAGTCATGCTCAATCACGACCACGCTGTGTCCGCCATCGACCAATCGGTGCAAGACACGAATCAGTTTCTCGACATCACTCATGTGCAAACCGACAGTCGGTTCATCCAACACATAAAGGGTGTGAGGCGCCTTTTGGCCACGGAGACCAACTTCGTCGCGCACCTTGGTCAGTTCCGTCACGAGCTTGATGCGCTGAGCCTCTCCGCCGGACAAGGTGGGCGAAGGCTGGCCCAGTGTCAGGTAGCCTAAACCCACATCTTTCAGCAGCTGCAACGGGTGCGCGATGGCAGGCATGGCCGCGAAAAACTCAACCGCCTCATCGACCTCCATCTGCAACACATCACCGATGTGCTTACCTCTCCAAGTCACGGCCAGCGTTTCTGGGTTGAAGCGCATTCCATGGCAGGTTTCGCACAGGACTTTGACGTCTGGTAAAAAACTCATTTCAACCGTGCGCATCCCCTGCCCTTCGCACGTTGGGCAGCGACCCTCGCCTGTATTGAAAGAAAAGCGCGCGGCGCTGTAGCCACGGGCTTGCGCCTCCAGTGTGCCGGCAAACAATTTGCGAACCGTGTCCCAAAATCCAATGTACGTCGCTGGGCACGAGCGCGGCGTCTTGCCGATGGGGGTCTGATCGACCTCCAAGACGCGGTCGACCGCGGCAATGCCTTCAATGCGCTCGCAGCCTTCCCACTTGAAACTGGCCCCTTTGTCGCGCCGCTGACTGACCACAGTGGCGACGTTGTGCAACAGCACATCCCTCGCCAAAGTGGACTTGCCCGAGCCGGAAACCCCTGTGACTGCCACCAGTCGATGCAACGGAATATCGGCATCGACTTTTTGCAAATTGTGCAAGCTAGCGCCCTTGAGGGACAACCAATCGCCCTCCGCCCTGCGCACCGAACGCCGCGTCTGCAAAGGGTGTCTCATGACGTCTCTCAAATAGCGGCCCGTCAATGACTCTTGGTGATCTAAGAGCTCTTGGACCGTGCCTTGCGCCACGACGGTGCCACCGCGCTTGCCCGCACCAGGACCAATGTCGATCACGTGGTCTGCACGCCGAATGGTGTCCTGATCGTGCTCCACAACAACCAAGGTGTTGCCCTTGCTGCCGAGGCGCTGCAAAGCATCGAGCAGAATCTGGTTATCCCGGGCATGTAACCCAATGGTGGGCTCGTCGAGGACGTAACACACCCCTTGCAAATTGCTTCCCAATTGAGCTGCCAAACGGATACGCTGTGCCTCACCACCGCTCAGTGTCGGGGCACCACGGTCCAAGGTCAGGTAGGCCAACCCCACGTCTTGTAAGAACTGAAGGCGCGACTCGATTTCTGGCAAGAGGTCGCGCGCGATTTGTCCCGCCCTGCCATCTAACTTCAGTGTTTGCACCCAGGCATGAACCTCAGCCACAGAAAGCCGAGCCACCTCATGGATGCCAACGCCGGCGAATTGCACGGCTCGCGCCTGCGGATTCAATCGGGTGCCATGACACGCGAGACACTCGCCGTCACCGACATCCTCTAGATCTGGTTCGGCGAAGCTTTGTTCTCGGCCCTTGTGATCTGCACTGAACACCGTGTCGTCGAACTCCGTGCGTTGCGCTTTGGACAGCGGCTTTCCGGTGCCCACGCACTCTGGACACCACCCGTGTTTGCTGTTGTATGAGAACAATCTAGGGTCTAGTTCTGGGTAACTGGTCGCGCAAATCGGACAAGCCCTCAAACCAGAAATCACCTCCACGTGTCCCAAGCCAGCCGTGCTATCGCCGGCGGCCATCGCCGGCGCAAGGCCATCAAGGGGCGCCAACAAGTGCACCACGCCCTTGCCCAAAGTCAGCGCCGTCAACAACAGGTGTTTGACCTTCGCCTCCTCACTCGGATGGATCACGACATCACCCACGGGTAACTCGATGGTGTGCTCTTTGAACCGATCAATGCGCGGGAAGCCATTGGTCGGTAAAAACTCGCCATCCACGCGCAGGTGGCTATAGCCTCGCGGGCGAGCCCACTCGGCCAACTCGGTGTAGACCCCTTTGCGATTCACCACCAATGGTGCCAACACACCGATGTGTTGCCCTCGGTAATGGCGCATCACGTGGGCCACCATTTGCTCTGGCGTTTGAGGCGCCACCAATGCGCCGTCATGGACGCAGTGCTGCTCTCCTAATTTCACGAACAGCAATCGCAAAAAATGCCACACCTCGGTCGTCGTGCCGACCGTGCTTTTGTGACCTCCTCGAGACAAGCGCTGTTCGATGGCCACCGTGGGTGGGATGCCGTACACCGCATCCACCTCGGGGCGACCCGCCGGCTGCACGATGGAACGGGCGTAAGCGTTCAAGCTCTCCAAATAGCGACGTTGTCCCTCGTTGAACAAAATATCAAACGCCAAGGTGGACTTACCTGAACCCGAAACGCCTGAAATCACATTGAATTTCCCGCGCGGAATATCGACCGACAAGCCCTTCAGGTTGTGCTCTTGCGCATTGATGATTTGGATCGCCGATGGGCTGCTTTGGCGCAGCCTAGCCTGGCGCAAGATTGGAGCGGGTGATTCAGCCACACCCTTGCCGCCCAGCCCCATGGCTTCTTCGTACTCTCGCAACGCTCTGGCTGTGTGCGAGGTTGGGTGTTCGCGCAGGTGCTCTGGGGTGCCTTGCGCCACAATCAATCCGCCGGCATCGCCCCCTTCAGGGCCAAGATCAATGAGCCAATCCGCGCAACGAATCACATCCAAATTGTGCTCAATCACCACAATTGAATGACCCGCCTCCAACAACTTGCGCAGGCTGCGCATCAATTTTGCGATGTCGTCAAAGTGCAGTCCCGTGGTGGGCTCGTCAAACAAAAACAACTGTCCTTTGCGAGCTGTGGGTTGCCGACTCTTGCTGGCGGTCTGAGCCGCTTGTGCAAGAAAGCCTGCCAGCTTGAGGCGCTGGGCCTCGCCTCCTGACAAGGTCGGCACAGGTTGTCCCAGTCGCACGTAATCCAAACCCACATCCACAATCGGCTGCAACGCTCGAATCACCTCAGCGTCTTTGGCAAACACTTGCACCGCTTGGGCAACGGTGAGTTCCAAAACGTCAGCCACATTGAGCGGCAATCCGGTGTTCGGGTGGCAACGGTCGCTGGCGCGTACCTCTAACACTTCCGGACGATAGCGCTGCCCGTTGCAATCTGGACAGCGAAGATACACATCCGATAAGAACTGCATCTCCACGTGCTCAAAGCCGGAGCCACCGCAAAGGGGACAGCGGCCATCACCGCTGTTGAAACTGAACTTGCTCGATGTATACCCACGCTGGCGCGCCAAGGGTTGATCGGCGAACAGCGCACGAATCCCATCCCATGCCCCAACGTAGCTGATTGGATTGGAGCGCGCTGTCTTGCCAATTGGAGACTGGTCAACAAACACCACTCCGCTCAGGTGATCTCCACCCAACAACCGCTCGTGCGCCCCCGGTGACTCGGTAGCGAGACCAAACTGTCGCATCAAAGCCGGCGCCAGCACGTCTTGAATCAACGTCGATTTGCCCGAACCTGAAACGCCTGTGACGCACACCAAACGTTGGAGTGGTATGTCGACGGAGATGTGTTTCAGGTTGTGTTCTGTGACCCCTTCAAGAATCAGGCGCGGGGTCGACTCTGTGACCATGCGCTTGAGCCCCATACCCACTTGTTTGCGGTTGCCCAAATAGGCACCCGTCAATGTATCGGCATGGCGCAAGTCTTCGGGCGTGCCATCAAACACAATGTCGCCGCCTCTCTCACCCGGACCCGGACCCATGTCAACCACCCGGTCCGCCGCCAACATCACAGCTGGGTCGTGCTCGACCACCACCAAGGTGTTGCCGGAGTCCCTCAGCTTGAGCATGGCTTCGTTGATGCGGTCCATATCGCGAGGATGCAAGCCAATGCTAGGCTCATCCAACACAAATAAAGTGTTCACCAGCGAAGTGCCAAGCGCCGTGGTCAAGTTAATGCGCTGCACCTCTCCGCCTGAAAGCGTGCGGCTTTGCCGGTCCAGCGTCAGGTAGCCCAGCCCGACGTTGCAAAGATAGCGAAGGCGCGAGGTGATCTCCTCGAACAGCAGGCTCTGCGCCCGCGATTGCGCATCTCGGCGGCCCAACATCGTGGTCTGAAGCGCCTCAAAGAATTGCAACAAGGTGCTCATTGGCATCAGCATCAAGTCGTGCAAACTCAAACCTGGCAACGACTCGAGCTGCGGCCTTGTCCACGCCACACCGGCTGGCAAAAATCGAGCCGATGGTGGCATCACCGCATTGGCTTGCGTCGCGGTCCCCAAGCGCCACAACAAACTTTCTGTTTTCAGCCGTGCGCCAGCGCAGACGGGGCAAGTGGTGTAGCTGCGGTACTTAGACAACAGCACACGGATGTGCATCTTGTAGGCTTTGCTCTCGAGGTACTCGAAGAACCGCTTGATGCCGTACCACTGCTGATTCCATTTGCCTTTCCAATGAGGAGAGCCATTGATGACCCAGTCCTTTTGCTCTGCCGTTAGGAGACTCCAAGGTGTATCTCGAGGGATTCCTGCAGTCTCCGCGTGACGCATCAGATCGTCCTGACACTCTTTCCAGGCCGGCGTCTGAATGGTTTTGATCGCGCCGGTGCGCAAGGTCAGTCGGTGATCTGGAATCACCAAACCGTAATCCACTCCAATGACCCGACCGAAACCACGGCAGGTCTCACACGCGCCAACGGCCGAGTTGAATGAGAACATCGATGGCGTTGGCGCGGCATAGCGCAGATTGCTGTCTGGGCAGTGCAGCCCAGTTGAAAACCGCCACACCTCTGGCTCGGCGTCGGGCGAGTCCTGTCCAGTCGCCACCACTTGCATCTGTCCGCTGCCTCGTTTGAGGGCCAACTCAATCGCTTCCATGGCGCGGGCACGTTCCACACCGGGCCATTTGAACCGGTCGGTCACCACATCAAGGACCTTGCGCACACCATCGGGGCTGTGGGCTTCGCGCTCGGCGTGCACCCGCGTGAAGCCACTGGCGGCAAGCCACTGCTGCACCTCTTCTGCCGTGGTTTTGGCGGGCAACTCGACGGCAAACGTGACGTGCAAACGCCATTGGCGATCGCCAGCACGCTGTGCGATTTGTTCAAAAATGGTATCCGGCGTGTCGTGTTGAACAGACTGGGCCGTCTCCCGATCGAACAGCTGGGCACTGCGCGCAAACAAAAGTTTGAGGTGATCGTTCAACTCTGTCATGGTGCCAACCGTCGAGCGTGAACTGCGCACCGGGTTGGTTTGGTCAATCGCAATGGCAGGCGGCACACCCTCTACGGCATCCACCGCGGGCTTGTCCATGCGATCTAAAAATTGGCGCGCATAAGCCGAAAACGTTTCCACATAGCGCCGCTGCCCTTCGGCGAACAAGGTGTCAAACACCAAGCTTGACTTGCCGGATCCACTCGGTCCTGTGAACACTGTGAGTTCACCGGTGCGAATGTCGATGTCTAAATTTTTCAGGTTGTGCTGTCGAGCCCCCCGAATGCGAATCATCCCGGCTTCGGTATTCATGGGGTTGGGTTGTTTGGGGGCAGTCATGGTCACAGGTCGACTTAAAAAGAAGAGGTCAACCATTCTAGGGACTGCCTGCGTCAGCCGCTGGCGCCAACAGAAAAGCGCACCCCGGGGTGCGCTCTTTGAGTGCGGCCAAGCAGGCTCAGGGCTTGATGACGAGCACTGGCAGTTTGCTGTGGGTCAACACTTTTTGTGTCACGCTGCCCAGAATCAGCGCCTTCATGCCCTGGCGACCATGCGACCCCATGACGATCAAATCGCAATGTTCGGCCTCTGCCGTATCCAAAATACCCTCATACGTCGCACTGCGCTCGATGGTGTCACCCTGATAGCGCACCCCTAAGGCCTGCGCTTCAGTTCGAATGTCAGTGAGCGCCTTTTGGGCCGCCACTTGTACTTCTTCCATATAAGCCTGCAGTCCCAGGGCAGACGCCTCGCCCAAGCCGATGTAGGGGAATGGGTCGATCACATACACGCCGACGACCGAGGCGCCTTGCAACTTGGCCATCTCGAGCGCGCTCTTCGCCGCTTTATTGGCCAAATCTGAGCCGTCTGTGGGGATCAATATTTTGGTAAACATGTCAGGCCTCCTTGGATTGATTTGAACTCATCCTACGTACGCATCTTGCTTCTGGCCTTGAGCCAAGTCAAACCTTGCGCGCAATGCCAACAGGGATACTCGCAGCGTCTCGCCATGCGGCGCTATGGAACCACTCATCGCCTGCGATCGCTTGACGCAACATGGGTAAAGCATCCAGCCCCCAGAACAATTCACCACGCCACTCACAGGTAGGCACGCCAAAAACACCGCGCGCCATCGCGTGCTCGGTGTTGTCCACCAGCAGTTGCTTGACCTCATCAGCGCTCAACTCAGAGGAGCCAGGGTAGGCCTCCTGGCGATGCGCCTGCAAAACCGTTTGCAAGCCAGCCAGTCGGTCAGCCTCCAAAGGATCTTGCCCACCCTGCCAAACATGGTCAAGGACCATTTGTGTGACCCATCGGTTGGTGAACCCACTGCCATCACTGGCGGCCAATGCGCTGCGTGAGAGCGCCAAGGGATTGAAGGGGTGCGCCGCAGGCATCGCCATCGGCAGATCCATTTCGCGGGCTTGCCACAAGACTTGGCGATAGGTCCATTCGCGCTTGCCTGCAATTTCTGCCGGTCCTTTGTGCCCGCCCGCTTTCAGCAGCGCGCCAAACAACACGGGTCGGTAACGCACCTGCACGCTAACACCCTCGAGTGCGTTCGGCAACGCGTGAAACGCAAGGTAGGCATAGGGCGAGATGGGGTCGTAATAAAAATCAACTGTGCTCGGATCATTTGTCATGAACGACCCCTTGGGCTGCTTGCTCTCGCGCCAGGATGCGCTGCCATATGTCGGACTTGATGGCGTCTGTCATCGTCGACCACTGGGCGATTTCATCCAGCGTGCGGTAGCAACCTGAACACAGACCCGCATGGGCGTCCATCCGACACACCGAGACGCACGGGCTCAGCACGGCAGGACCGCGCTGACTGCGCTCATGAATCGTCTGTAGTCGAGTGCGAGCCATCGTCATACTGATTCCTCCACCACATCTTGAAAACGAGCCCCAGTCAATGGCTCTAGTTGACCCACTGGGATTTGAAACACAGCATGAGGGTGCCCTGCCGCCGCCCAAACCACATCAAATCGTTGCAGTGATTGATCGATCAAAGTAACCCCCGCCCTGGCGTGCGCCACGGGTGGTACTCCGCCAATCGCAAAACCAGTGCACTCTCGCACATCGTCAGCTGTCGCTTTGGCCAGGCGTTGCCCAGGTGCGCCAATGATGGCCTCGACTTTGGCTGTGTCCACTCGGCGATCACCCGCAGTGATCACCAGAACATGGACACCATCGGGCTGACGCATGAAAACAATGCTCTTGGCGATTTGCCCCAACTCGACACCCAAAGCATCCGCGGCTTGTTGGGCTGTGCGCGCCGCGCCATCAAGCATCACTGGGTGCTGCGAATGGCCTGCGGTGTGGAGCACATCGATGACGCGCTGCACACTGGCCGGCCAAGCGGCCTGAGCACCCACCGATGGCCTGGTGCTGACGAGGGTAGAGGCGAGGGCGTTGGGCTGGTTCATGCTTGAGTGCCTTCGGGCCGTTTGTCAGGCAGCCGCTCGTTGCTTGAGTTTGGCCACCGAGACCCGACCGTTGGGCGAGCGTCCTAAGAAGCGACTGATGGCGTCTGCGGCATCAATCAATTGGTCCAAATCAATGCCCGTATCAATGCCCATGCCGCGCAACATGTACACCACATCTTCGGTCGCTACGTTGCCAGTGGCTCCTTTGGCATAGGGACAGCCCCCCAAGCCTGCAACAGATGTTTCGAACACCCGAATGCCCATCTCCAGCGCAGCCAATGTATTGGCCAAAGCTTGGCCATACGTGTCGTGAAAATGACCACTGATCTGCGCCAGATCGTAATGGCGCAAGGCCGCCTCCATGGCCGCCTGCACCTGGCGAGGCGTCCCAACACCAATCGTGTCGGCCACCGCGATGCGTTGTACTCCAATGTCTTTCATGAGGCGCGCCACCTGCGCCACGGCATCTGCGGAGACGTCGCCCTCGTATGGGCAACCCACCGCACAGGAAATGGCACCGCGAGTCGCCACCCCAGCCGCGTGCGCCGCCTCGACCACAGGCGCAAACCGCTCGATTGACTCTGCCACCGAACAGTTGATGTTTTTGTGGCTAAAGGCTTCGCTGGCAGCGCCGAAAACCACCACCTCTCCGGGGTGGGTGACCAGCGCCGCCTCCAGGCCCTTCATGTTGGGTGTCAAGACGCTGTAAACCACCCCGGGGGCTCGGTCGATGCCAGCCATCACATCGGGGGCGTCCGCCATTTGAGGCACCCACTTCGGGCTGACAAAACTGGTGGCCTCCAAGTGTCGAACGCCGGCGCCAACCAATCGGTGAATCAAATCAATTTTGACGGCCGCGGGGACAGCTTGTTTTTCATTTTGAAGTCCGTCACGCGGACCCACGTCAATGATGTCGACGGTAGTAGGTAGTGCCATGGTGAAGATTCAATATAAGTTTTCAGTATGAGCGAATCGGATCAACCACGCCAATCATCGGGTTGTTGTGCAACCAAGCCTGGATGTTTTCAGTGATGCTTTGGACGGCTTCTGGTATCCACGTTTGGGCCGCGACGTGAGGCGTGCCCGTCACATTGGGCAAGCGACGCAGGACATGGTCCGCAGGCATCGGTTCTTGCTCAAACACATCCAATGCCGCACCGGCAAGGTGTCCGCTTTGAATAGAGTGCACCAACGCGTCGGTATCGATCAGCGCCCCGCGCGCCAAATTGACCACGTAAGCACCTTGAGGCAATTGCGCCAATGTGTCGGCACGCATGATGTGGTGGGTCTCAGGGGTAAGCGGCAACAGCATCACCAGGACTTGTGCGTGGCTTAGAAACACCGGCAATTGCTCGATGCCATGGTGGTGATGAACCATGCCAGAGACAGTTTTAGGTGAACCACTCCAAGCGTGCACCCCGTAACCACGAGCACTCAAGGCTTCAGCGACCCTTGCCCCCAGCGCGCCGTAACCCATAACCCCAATTTGCCACGCACTGTTGGGGCGCACGGCCTGCGGGTTCCAGCTGCCGGCTCGCCAATCTTCCTCATACTGGGCGAACGATCGCGTGTGGCGCGTCACGGCATACAAGGCATAGTCGATCATCTGTTCGGCCATGCCAGCATCCTCTAAACGCACCACCTGCATGGCTGCTGGGCGCTTTAGGCGCCACAACGCGTCCACTCCAGCGCCAAGGTGAAACATCACTTTCAACGCAGACTGCTCATCCAGCAGTTGCTGCGGAGGAGCCCAAGCGATGGCCAACTCGGCCGCGGCTTCGCCGGGTTGCCACTTGACCACGTCCCAGTC
>JBEAPX010000132.1:0-12158 GCA_041164205.1 Pseudomonadota bacterium | reverse complement strand
AGCACAGGACCCAGGGCGGTGCATGGGTCCGCCTGCCTGCGCGGGTCTATGCAACCTTGGCGCGCCCTCGGTATCGCTCGGCGCCATCAATACAAGTGGCCCAGCCACCCCATCACGATCATCCAAAAGCTCACACTCCCGACAGCCATCAGCGTGGTGAGGCTGCTGGCCGTCGATACCGCCTCTTCACACGCTTTGTAGCGCTGCGAAAACAAAAACACATTGGCGCCCATCGGCAGGGATGCGGCGACCACCAAAACGGTCCATGGCATCCCTCGCAAACCGACCAGCCAGGTCACCAGCAAGACCAGTGAAGGCAGCACCCACATCTTGAACGCGACGACGCCCAGCGCGCCACGCCAGTGGTGACCCAGTGGACGCAAGTAGGTGCTGGCCCCCAGCATCACCAATGCCAATGGGCCTGCTGCGGCGCCCAACCACTGGAGCGATTTGTCGACCACGTCGGGCAAAGGCCATCCAGTAGCTGAATACGCCAACCCTGCGAGGATTGGGATCGGCACAGGATGGATGACCGCTCCTTTGAGAGCCGAATACAGTTGAGCGGCAAGCCCCTTAGGCTTTGCGCCCTCACCCTGCTGTTCTCTGGCACGCGCCCACTCCAGTGCGACTGTGCCAATCGTGAGCAAGATCATCGCGTGAACTGAGACCAAGGTCAGCAGCGTCACGAGACCTGTTGCGCCGTAAGCCACCGTGACCAAAGGGACGCCGATCATGACCAAGTTGGAAAACACACTCCCAAGTGCCAAGGTCGACGCCTCTACCCCTCGGCCGCGCCAGTACCAAAGGCCGCCAAAGGCGCTCAACACCACCGCAAAATAAGCCACCAAAGGCGAGAAATCCAAGGCAGAGAAGTTCGCCTTGGACATGGTGCGAAACAACAAGCCAGGCATGAACACATAGAACACCAGCACGGATAGCTCCGAAACTGTGCCCTTGGTCAGCCACTTCATTCGGGCCGCAAGTGCGCCAGCCCCGATCAGCACGAAGACTGGGGCCAAAGCCTGCCATACCTGGGATTGCGGGGAAATGTTCATGTCGCGGGGTTGCGGGTGGGAGCGACCGCGATGATACGCGTGACGCTCAAGCCACCCTCTCACTCAGGTGGCTTTTGGCGACTCAGCCCATGAGGCCAGCTCCGGTCGGCCCCGCGATGCAGGCGTCAAGCGCGCGCTGCTGGCTTGAGAAAATCGGGGAAGTCGCGTTGAACTTTTTCAATCTTTGGAGCAATCACCACTCGGCAGTAGCCTTGGTAGGGATTGCGATCGAAATACCGCTCATGCATGTCTTCCGCAGGCCAAAATGCCTTGAGAGGCGCCACCTCGGTCACCGGCATCTGCCCCTCCCAATGTGCCGCAGGTTCAAGCTTGGACACGTACACCTGCACGGTCGACAAATCTGCATCGGATTCAGCGTAAATCGCGCTTCTGTATTGCGTGCCGGTGTCGTGCCCCTGGCGATTCAAAGTCGATGGGTCGTGCACTGCAAAAAACACGTCCAGCAACTGCTCCAGGCTAATCTGCTCGTCTTCGAAAGCGACCCTAACGACTTCAGTATGCCCACTTCGGCCGCTGCACACTTGCTCATAAGTGGGCTGTGGCCAGTCACCGTTGGCATAGCCCGATTGCGCCTCAATGACGCCTTCGAGCCGGATCAATGCCGCCTCAACGCACCAGAAACAACCGCCACCCAAAGTAATGAATCGCTTCATTTATTCACCTCACCCGTTTCGCACATTTGTTGCTCCTGATTACAACTGACTTCCCAGCTCAGCTTCCAAAGCTTGCACGAAAGCCTGCAAGGTCGCGTGGTCTTGCCCCCCACGCCACACCGCATAGGTGTCGTAGCGCGGCAGGGGCTGGCGAACCGGCAACATGGTCACATTGGGTAGGCCTGCCCGAGTCAGGGCTTGAGGCGCGAGACCAATGCCTGATCCTTGCGCGACCATCGCCACCACGCTTAGCCAATGCTGAAGGCCATGTACGCTCTTTGGTCGCCATCCTGCCGCTGTACAAGCAGAGATCAAGGCGTCGTGATAATCGGGAGAAACCTCTCGCGAGACGAGCACCAATGCTTGCTCGAGCATGTCACGCAAGTCGATGGCGTCCGCTTGAGCCAACGGATGATCACTGGCCAAGCACCCCCAGAGCGACTGCGTAAAGACCCGCTGCGATTGCACATGGCTGGGCGCCTGGGTCGCGTGCACAAGGCCGACATCCAGCTCTCCTGCCTGCACCGCAGCCAATTGCGCGGCGGAGCTCATTTCAGTCAAGGTGAGCCGCACGCCAGGGTGCCGGGTCTCAAAAGACTTGACCATCGTCGGTAGGCCGCAAAACAGCATGGTGCCCACCATGCCCACGCGCAACCGCCCTGCCCGACCTTGGCCCACATCCTGAGCCAACTCGATGGCCGCCTGAAATTCGCTCAGCAACACCCGGGCCCTCGGCAGCAAGGCCTCTCCAGCTGCGGTGAGTGCCACTGAACGGCTGCTGCGAACAAACAGCCGAGCACCGACCGACTCTTCGAGTTGCTGGATGGCGACTGTCAGCGGTGGCTGGCTCATGGCCAGTTTTTTGGCTGCACGGCCGAAATGCAAGTCTTCGGCGAGCTGTACAAAGCAACGAAGGTGTCTCAGGTCCATTGATATTAAATTCAGATTAATAAATAATTAATCAATATTAGACACCTATTTATACAGGCGCAACAATGCGGGGCATCAGCCCCCTCACTTTCTCGACTCGGAGACACACATGGCCAGCTCCTTTCAATGGCAAGACCCCTTTCTTTTTACCCAGCAACTCAGCGATGACGAACGGGCCATTTCGGAAGCCGCGCATCAATTCTGCCAAGAGCGGCTGCAAACCCGAGTTCTCAACGCGGCACGCCACGAACAGTTCGACCGAGAGATCATGAATGAGTTTGGCGAGATGGGCCTGCTTGGTTGCACCATCGAAGGCTATGGCTGCGCAGGTTTGAACCATGTCAGCTATGGTTTGGTCGCGCGCGAGGTAGAGCGTGTTGACAGCGGGTATCGAAGTGCGATGAGCGTACAAAGCTCGCTCGTGATGCACCCTATTCATGCCTACGGATCCGAAGCGCAGCGCGAAAAATACCTACCCAAGCTCGCGACCGGTGAATGGGTCGGATGCTTTGGGTTGACAGAACCCAATCACGGCTCAGACCCCGGGAGCATGGTGACCCGCGCCACACCTGTGGACGGCGGTTATGTGCTCAAAGGCGCCAAGATGTGGATCACGAACGCCCCCATCGCCGATGTATTCGTTGTGTGGGCCAAGCTGGCTGGTGAAGGCGACGGGCAGAGCGCCATTCGCGGCTTCATCTTAGAGAAAGACATGAAGGGCCTATCTGCCCCCAAGATTGAGGGCAAGATGAGCTTGCGAGCCTCCATCACCGGTGAAATCGTGATGGATGACGTGTTTGTCCCGGAGTCTCAACTCCTGCCCAACATCGAAGGCCTCAAGGGTCCGTTTGGCTGCCTCAACAAGGCGCGTTATGGCATCGCTTGGGGCGCACTGGGGGCAGCGGAAGATTGCTGGACGCGCGCACGCCAATACACCATGGATCGTGTGCAATTCGGCCGCCCCTTGGCCCAAACCCAGCTCATCCAAAAGAAGCTGGCAGATATGCAGACTGAAATCACCATTGGACTTCAAGCCTGTTTGCGCGTTGGCCGTCTGATGGATGAGCATCAGGCTGCACCTGAAATGGTGAGCCTGATCAAGCGCAACAGTTGTGGCAAGGCTTTGGACATCGCCCGCATGGCGCGGGATATGCATGGTGGCAACGGCATCCACGATGAATACCACGTGATTCGCCACATGATCAACCTTGAGACAGTGAACACGTATGAGGGCACGCATGACGTCCACGCCTTGATTCTGGGCAGGGCTCAAACGGGGCTGCAAGCATTCTTTTGACCGAGATGCGCTCAATTGACGGGCCCCTCTTGCGAGGGGCTTTTTTTGTGATTCCAACTCGGGGGTCGCCACCCCAAAACGCATCGGACTATGGTTTTCCCTTACACTAATGACCCGAAAGTCAATATGAGTGAGCAAGACCCTAACCCATCCAATAAGCGCGAGCGACGCCCTGACGCTAGGCCAGGAGAGATCGTGTCCGCCGCCCTGCTGGCGTTTGCCAAATTGGGATTCAATGCCACACGCATGGAAGACATCGCTCGAGAGTCAGGCGTGTCCAAGGGAACCGTTTTCCGTTACTTTCCAACAAAGAATGACCTCTTCAAAGCCGTCGTGCACGCCCACCTCGGGTCACGCTTCGACGTTTGGCGAGACATGGTCAAACACTCGACTGGGTCGACCGCCGAGCTCATTGAGCAGTTGATGCTTCAATGGTGGCGCGACACGGGAAGCACGCCAGCTGCCGCCATCAGCCGAATCTTTCTGCAAGAGGCGAAACAATTTCCTGACCTGGTCGAGTACTACGAAGCCACCGTCATCCAGCCCGGACGCGACATTCTGCAAACAGTCTTGGAGCGCGCAGTCTCACGCCAGGAATTCAGGGGCGTCGAACTCGAAGCAGTCAAAGCGCTCGCCATGGCCCCCCTGCTGATGTTGGCCATGACGCACAGCGACCCAGTGATGCGAAGCACGCTTCTATCGCCCAATCAAACACCCGAACAACTCATTTCAAAAATGGCCGACGTCATCGTGCGCGGCCTGCAACACCCGACAGGAGAAGTCTCTTGAAATTCGTCAAATGGATCGCACTCGCCATCGTCGTCATTGGTCTCGGGCTTGGCATCAGCAGAGCTTTGAAACAGCGCGCTGCAAAGCAAGAGGCAGCAGCCCAAGCGGCGGCGGCCCAGTTGGTGCCGCCGGTGTTTGACCTACTGGCCAGCGATGTGCTCAGCGCCAAGGTCGAAACCGTGGTGCAGACCACCGAAGTGAGTGGCAGTGTCGACGCCCCGGTTCGCGCCACCCTCAAGTCGCCCGTGGCTGCCAACGTCCATCAGTGGTTTGTACAAGAGGGCGAAGCTGTCAAGGCGGGCCAGGTGTTGGGGATCCTAGACAATTCAGACCTCCAACAGCGAGCTGAACAAGCTGAGCAACAAGCCTTGGCCGCTCAAGCCCAGGCGCAAATTGCCCTGCGCCAACTCGAAAGCAACCAATCTCTGGCACAACAGGGGTTCATATCCCCTATCGCGCTGAAGGCATCGCAAGACAATTGGCAGGCGGCTCAGTCCAACGCCAAGGCGGCGCAAGCTGGCGTCACCATTGCACGCAAGGCGCTCCAAGACACATCGATCAAGGCGCCGTTCGATGGCCAGGTGGCCCATGTTTGGATCAAGCCAGGGGACCGTGTCGCCGCGAATGCCCCATTGATAGACCTGGTCAACATGGATCAATTGGAAGTGATCGCCACAGTGCCCGCGACACAACTGGCTCACATCAAAATCGGTCAAGCGGGCCAGCTCGATATCGAAGGAGTCGCTCGCAAAGTTGACGCGCGCGTGGCTCGCATCAACCCAGCACTCAATGCCAGCAATCGCAGCGCAACGATATATTTGCGGCTCAACGCGGCGCCAAGCGCTCGCGCGGGGGCGTTTGCCCAAGGCTTTCTAGAGGTGGGACACATCACTGGTGTTGCGGTGCCCAGCTCGGCCATTCAAACCGAGAAGCCCGAACCCTACTTGCAAGTACTGAAAGATGGGCAAATCAATCACTTCCCAGCACAAGCCCTGGCTCAAGGCCTGGTCGATGGTTCGCCCTACACAGTGATCAAAGACTTACAGCCCGGCGCGACCATCTTGGGTTCGACGGCGGGCACCATGGCCAGCGGAACCCAAGTCCGTGTGATCAGCCCCAGCCCATCAGCGCAATAAAGGACTCCTCATGTGGTTCACCCGAGTCTCGTTACAAAACCCAGTCTTTGCGACCATGGTGATGCTGGCATTTGTGGTGTTGGGCAGTTTCAGCTACCAGCGCTTGCAAGTGGACCAGTTTCCCAATGTGGACTTCCCGGTGGTGGTGGTTCAGACCAATTACCCCGGGGCATCGCCAGAGATCGTTGAGTCCGAAGTGACGCGCATTGTTGAGGAGGGCGTCAATGCGATTTCCGGCATCAATTCCGTTTCCTCACGCAGCTATGACGGCACTTCTGTTGTCGTAGTTGAATTCAACTTGAATGTTGAAGGACGCAAAGCCGCAGATGATGTGCGTGAGAAAATTTCCGCCATCAAACCTCTCTTACCAGACGACGCCACCGAGCCAGCGGTATTGCGATTTGACCCTGCCAGCCAACCGATTTGGTACCTCGCGGTAGTCCCTGACTCGACGCTCGGCACGGCCCCCTCTCCCGTCGCCCTCACCGACTGGGCCAAACAATCGCTGAGTAAACGCTTAGAGAATGTGCGAGGGGTCGGCTCGGTCACTTTGGTCTCTGGGACCGAGCGATCCATCAATATCGAGCTCAATCCTCGGCAAATGAACGCGCTCGGGGTGACACCTACGCAAGTACTCGCAGCCATCAAAGCGGAGTCCAAGGATTTGCCTGTCGGCACTTTGCAATCTCCCACCCGAGAGCGGGTGGTGCAAGTGAAAGCCAGCAAGCTGAGTGCAAGCCAATTCGGACGCATCGTGATCGCACAGCGCCAAGGCGCTCCCATTCACTTGGATCAAGTGGCCAGCGTCCGTGACGGCGCCAACGAACCCGAAAGCTTGGCCCTATACAACGGCCAGCGCACCTTGCTGCTTGAGGTGCGCAAAGCCCAAGACGAAAACACCATCGCCGTGGTTGATGGCTTGAACGCTGCCCTCGCGGATGTCGCCAAAATCGCGCCGAGTGGCGTTCGATTGCAGCCCATCGGCGATACCTCTCGACCCATTCGCGTCTCCGTTAAGAATGTGCAAAGTACCCTGATCGAGGGTGCCTTATTGACCATCGGCATCGTGTTTTTGTTTCTGAACTCCTGGCGGTCAACAGTGATCACGGGATTGACGCTGCCCATCGCAGTGATTGGGACCTTTCTATTCATGTACATCTTTGGGTTCACCATCAACATGGTGACTCTGATGGCGCTGTCCCTCTGTATCGGCTTGCTGATTGACGATGCCATCGTCGTGCGGGAGAACATCGTGAGGCACGCGCAAATGGGCAAGGCGCCTTATCAGGCAGCCATGGAAGGGACCCAGGAAATCGGCCTGGCGGTGTTTGCCACAACAATGTCCATCGTGGCCGTGTTCTTCCCGATCGGGTTCATGGGGGGAATCATTGGCAAGTTCTTCCATCAATTCGGCATCACGATGGTCGCCGCGGTGTTGATTTCGATGTTTGTGAGTTTCACACTGGACCCAATGCTCTCTAGCATTTGGCATGATCCGGCCATTGATGATCACAACAAGCCCTTCAAGGCAGACACCTTGTACAACAAGACGATCGGGCGCATTACCCATGGGTTTGACCGGCTGCAGCAGGCGATCACCGACGGCTATCAAGACTTGCTGGCGTGGTCTCTGGGGCACAAACTCACCACCCTCGCGGTGGCCGTAAGCACCTTGGTCGGCGCCGTCATGCTGACGCCGCTGCTCGGCTCAGAGTTCGTGCCTAAGGCTGACTACTCCGAAACGCGCATCAGCTTTTACACGCCAGTGGGCAGCTCTATGGACGTCACCGAGCAGCGCGCGAGGCAAGTCGAGCAAATCGTGCGAGAGTTCCCTGAAGTGGAATACACGCTGACCACGATCAACACTGGTGTCGCGCAGGGCAAAATTTACGCGAGCGTCTATGTGCGCTTGGTCGATCGCAACAAGCGCACGGGCAGCGTCGACGAGATGTCTGCCAAGCTCAGGGAAAGGCTGCGCTCGGTTGCCGGCATCACCGTGACGCACGTGGGTCTGATGGACCCGGTGCAAGGCAAAAAACAAATCGCTTTCTCGTTGCAAGGCCCAGATCTCGATGAGTTGCAGCGCTTGAGTGAGCAAGTCATGCCAAAACTGCGACTCGTCCCCGGCCTTGTCGACCTGGATTCAAGCTTGAAGGCCAATAAGCCCACACTGGATGTGCACGTCAATGCCGAAAGGGCTGCTGAGTTAGGCCTCAACCCGAGTGCGGTCGCCGCCGCATTGCGCACGTATGTTTCTGGTCAGTCCGCCGGATCATGGCAGGCCTCCGATGGCGAAGCCTACGACATCCAAGTGCGCTTACCCTCTGATGAACGCGCAGACGTGACACAACTTGCAGAGCTGCCTCTCATCGCTGGGATGAAGCCAGACGGCACACCTGTGACCGTGAGATTGAGCGAGATCGCCCGCCTGGAACCTGGTCTCGGCGCCAATCAAATCAATCGAAAACACCTGACGCGACAGGTGTCTTTTGACGCCAACAGCTACGGCCGCAGCATGGGAGAAATTTCCGCTGACATTCAAAAAATCATGGATGCCACTCCCCTGCCTCCCGGCTATTACTTTGAGTTTGGTGGCTCGACGAAAAACATGAAGGAATCGTTTGTTTACGCGGTGCAAGCCTTGGCTCTAGCCATCATCTTCATCTACATGATTTTGGCCAGCCAATTCAAAAGCTTCCTGCAGCCACTCGCCCTCATGAGCTCGCTGCCGCTCACGTTCATTGGCGTGGTCATCACATTGCTCATTTTTCAGTCGTCGCTGTCGATTTTCAGCATCATTGGCGTCGTGATGTTGATGGGCTTGGTCACTAAAAACGCGATTTTGTTGGTGGACTTTGCGATTCGAGCGCGCGCAGGATTTGAGGGCGGACCTCCCCTGAACCGCGAGGAGGCACTCTTGCTGGCCGCGAAAGTGCGTTTGCGTCCCATTTTCATGACCACCTTGGCCATGGTCTTTGGCATGGTGCCGCTGGCTTTTGCCCTAAGTGAAGGCGCTGAACAACGGGCGCCAATGGGACAGGCCGTCATCGGCGGGGTCATCACCTCCTCACTTCTGACCTTGGTTGTGGTACCCGTCGTTTATTGTTACTTGGACGACCTGGCCAACTGGGCCAAACGGCTTTTGGGTTCATCGAATCAGCCCAAAGGCTAGAAACCCTCCCACTAGTAGAATGTACTGAGTTGAGTTAACATACACCCCGGAGTATATAAATGTCCTCAGAAATCGCCCGCTTCAACATGATCGAACAGCAAGTCCGCCCTTGGAACGTGCTGCGACCCGAAGTGCTCGACACATTGGCGCGCGTGCCGCGAGAGGCATTCGTTCCAGCGCATTTGGTGGGGCTCGCACACAGCGACACTGACATCCCATTGAACACCCGTGGCGCGGTCATGATGTCGCCGAAGGTCGAGGCCAAGCTGGTCCACGACCTCGAGCTCACGGGTTCGGAGAATGTGCTCGAAATTGGTACGGGCTCAGGTTATTCCAGCGCACTGCTGGCCCGCCATGCCAAGCAAGTGGTGACGGTGGAAATCGATCCTGAGCTTGCAGACACGGCCAAGCAGCGACTCTCCAGCATGGGCATCAATAATGTGGTGGTGGTGACTGGCGATGGCGCCAACCCGAGCACCTCATCAGGCCACGGCCCCTATGACGCGATCGTATTGAGTGGCTCTGTGGGTGAAGTGCCCGAGCCTCTGCTGAACTTGTTGACGCCCAGCGGGCGTTTGCTGTGCATTTGCGGAGGCGAACCCATCATGCAAGCCACCCTGTGTTTCGCCGCTGCCGCATCGCAGCCGCGTCGCGTGCTTTGGGATATGAATGCGCCCCGGCTTTTGAATTTCGTGGACGCTCCAGCATTCGTCTTTTAATTGATCTTTGCCATGCAACAAATCCAAGCCAACCAAGTCGCCCAATGGGCACAAGCCATCAAAGCTGCAGATGCCACTGCTCAACCCATGATCCTCGACGTCCGGGAGGCCTGGGAAGTTCAGCAGGCATCCATCAAGGCACCCTCAGAATGTCAATTCGTCCACATTTCAATGGGCACCGTCCCAGTGCGTTTGAGTGAATTGACCAAAGATCAACCCATTGCTTGCCTATGCCACCATGGCGGACGCAGTATGCAAGTGGCGATGTTCCTCGAGCAAAATGGTTTTTCAAATATCGTCAATATTGCGGGTGGAATCGATGCGTGGTCACAATTGGTAGACCCCACCGTTCCCCGCTATTAATTCCTGCCCCATTAAGGTTCCACACCATGACACTGTTCACAAACTCCTTGGCGCCGACCCTGCGCCGCTCCGTGCTCGCCGCAGCCGTCGTGATGTCCATCAGTGCGCAGGCTGCCACGTTGGCAGACTTGGTGACGCAAGCGAAATCTTTCGATGCCACCTTCGCCGCAGCCGAAAAAGAGCTATCGATCAGCCAGGCACAGGCCGAGACCGCCAAGGCGCCATTGCGCCCGAGCGTCGGCCTCGCCACGACAGTTTCGAAATCACGCTTTGACTCTGTCACCCAGGCCACCAGCAAATCGCTCGGCCTCGAAGCTACCCAAAGCTTGTTCGATCGCTCATCCAGCACACTGGCGCAACAAGCCCAATTCAAGATTGAATTGGCTCGCGTGCAGTACGCCCAAGCTGAACAAGATTTGATTGTGCGCGTTGCCCAAGCCTACTTTGACCTGCTGGGTGCGCAAGCTCAACTGAACACGGTGGTTGCCGCAAAGAAGGCCGTTCAAGTCCAACTCGAGCGCGCCCAGCGCAATTTCGAAGTGGGGGTCGCAACGATCACGGACACACGAGAGGCGCAAGCCCAGTTCGACCGCATCGTCGCCAATGAAATCGCCGCCCAAAATGAAGTCAAGGTCAAACAATTGGCACTGGATCAACTGGTTGGGAAGTCTGACATCAAAGTGGATGACCTGAAGCCGGATGCCGCTCTGCCCGCCCTCACCCCCAACGATGTCACCGTGTGGATTGGACAGGCATTGACCAACAGTCCTGCGGTGAAAATGGCACAGATTGGTCGCCAATCGGCCGATCTTGGCGTGACCAAGGCAGAGGCTGGACATTTGCCCACGGTGTCAGCCACCTATGCATACAGCAAGCCATTCGACGCCACCTGCTATCCGACTAACGGCGCGGGTTGCACCGTCAACAAACTGAGTCTGACGATGAAGATGCCCCTGTTTGCAGGGTATGCCATTCAAAATCAAGTCAAGGAGGCCGTTGCGACCGCCGCCCAGGCTCAAGATGAGCTGAACGCGATGAAGCGCAATGTGGCTCAAGGTGTTCGCACGGCTTACTTTGGCGTGCTCAGCGGACACGCACAAGTCAAAGCGCTGCGTGCAGCCGTGACCTCAAGCGAAAGCGCGCTGGAAGCCAACCAGACGGGGTACACCGTCGGCGTTAGGATCAATGCGGACGTCCTCAGTGCTCAATCGCAGCTGTATCAAACCCAATCCGAGCTGGCCAAGGCGCGTTACAACGTGCTGCTGGGACAGCTCAAATTGCGTCAGGCCGCAGGCACCCTGAGCCTAGCTGATGTTGACGCGCTTAAAGGCTTGTACCGCTAAGCCGTCAGCCGCTCAGCAACACCCGGCTCATGGCCGGGTTTTTTGTTTTTGGAACCCATGCTGAAGGCCTGCGGCGAGGCTTGTATGGCGCCGCTGCGGGACAAATACGCCCAAGACTGCGCCTAGCGCGAGGATTCAGGCGCCTGATGTTTTGTGCCTAAATAAGGCGCGATCAGCTCCCAAGTGCGTTGTGTCGCACCGCTTTGCCGCCTCACCTCTGCTGCGCCCGCCACGCGCAACGCTTCCAAAACAGCGGGCTGCTGCAGCCAACGCAGGGCCACCACCATCGCGTCTTCCATATGGTTGACCTGCGTGAAGCACCCGGCTTCCTGAAGCAGGCGTGCTGCATCCGCAAAGTTGTACGTGCTGGGACCCACCACGACCGGACATTCGCAAGCCACTGCCTCGATGAAATTTTGACTGCCATATGGCCCGAAACTCCCTCCCATCAGCGCCACATCCGAGAGTCCAAAATACAGATGCATCTCGCCAAGGCTGTCCCCAATCCAGACATCAGCGGACTGATCTTCGACACTGGGCCCCTGCTCACCCCAGCTGCTGCGCAGCGATGCAGTGAGCCCCGATGCAGACAACAGGGCCTGAACCTCCTGAAATCGCTCAGGGTGGCGAGGCACCAGCAGCCAATGGGCTTGTGCGCTCAATCCACTGCTTTTGAGTTG
>JBEAPX010000131.1:0-18991 GCA_041164205.1 Pseudomonadota bacterium | reverse complement strand
TGCGGCAGGGATGTCCCTGATGGCACGCTGGAAAGTGGTCCAGTCATTGCCAAAGCGCGGCAATCGCGATTAGGATCGGTTCATGTCCAAATACCAGTTCCATGTGCGGGTCAAGCCCACGTACCTGCCAGACCAATCCGACCCGGATGATGATTTGTACGTGTTCGCGTACACGATCACCATCACCAATGTGGGGCAGGTCGCTGCGCAGTTGATCTCGCGCACCTGGAATGTCAACGATGCCAATGGACACACGCAAAAAGTGCGCGGTCTCGGCGTGGTGGGGCATCAGCCACTGCTTCAACCTGGCGAGTCATTTGAATACACCAGCGGCACCCGTTTGGGGACTGCGACCGGCACGATGCACGGCAGCTTTTTCTGCGTGGCCGAAGACGGTGAAAAATTCGACGTGGACGTGCCCATGTTTGTGCTGGATGGCATGAGCGCTGTCGGCCCGGGCACCCTGCACTGAGCGACCGATGGTCACCAAAGTCTTGTTTGTGTGTATGGGCAACATCTGCCGCAGCCCCACTGCAGAGGGCGTTTTTCGGCATATGGTGAACCAGCGGGGACTTGACCATGCGTTTGACATCGACTCGGCGGGCACACACGATTACCACTTGGGCCATGCGCCAGATGTGAGATCGCAAGCCCACGCAAAAGCCAAAGGCTACGACATCAGTGGCCTGCGCTCTCGCTTGATCACTGCGCAAGATATGCAGCACTTTGATCGGGTGTTGGTGATGGATGAACGCAACTATGACCTTGTGCAGGCGCTGTCACCGGCGGTCCATCGCCCGAAAATTCAGCTCTTAACCGACTACTGCATCGAGCTCGAGGCAGACCACGTGCCCGACCCTTACTATGGTGGTGATGCAGGTTTTGCGCGTGTGATGTCGATCATCGAAGATGCGTGCCATGGCCTGCTGAACGACTTGACGACACCTGCGCCATGAACCGAATTTCGCCACGCTCATGCGCAACCTAACCCTTGTGAACCCCTGATTTGATATGCCCTTGAGCCCTTCCCAACCACCGCAGGTGCACTTGAGTGACGATGGCATTTTGAGTGTGACGGTGCATGGACTTGGCGCGCTCAACATTGTGGGTTCGCCCGAGTTGATCGCTTTGCGAGAGACCATTGGAGACTGGTCGCACGATGACCGAGTGAAGGCCCTGGTCTTGAGAGGGCATGGTGACAAGGCCTTGATTGGTGGAGCCAACATTCACGAGATGGTGGCTCTCCAAGGCGTCGAGGCGGAGCGTTTCATTGAGCGTTTGCGAGATGTGTGTGACGCCATGCGCCGTTTCCCCGCGCCGGTGATTGCGCGGATGCCAGGCTGGTGTTTGGGGGGCGGCCTCGAAGTGGCCATGGCGTGCGACATCCGTGTGGCGGCCAGCGACGCGCAATTTGGGATGCCAGAGGTCAAGGTGGGTATTCCTTCGGTGATTCACGCCGCGTGTATGCCTCGATTGATTGGTCAGGCGCGGGCTCGCTGGCTGTTGCTGACCGGTGAGCACATCGATGCAGCGACTGCGCTGGCTTGGGGGCTGGTGGATCGGGTGGTGGACCTGGTGGACTTGGACGCCGAGGTGCAGCGCATCGCCCAAGGCTTTGCCGGCATGGGAGCGGCGGTGTTGCGTCAGCAAAAACGCCTGTTGCGGGAATGGGAAGACCAGGGCTTAGATGTGTCGATCAACAACAGTGTGCGTGAGTTTGGCGCCGCTTTTGAGACCGGCGAGCCGCAGGCGTATATGGGTGCGTTTTTGAACAAAAAGCCCAAGCCGTAGCCCTGCCTGATCGGCGTGGCGATTTCAGGTCACAGCAAACAGATGGCATCGACAGGACCCACAGGCGACTCGGTAGACCACAGCACATCCAAGTGCGCTACCGAATGGGGCACCAAAGGATCACGCGGCAGCAGTCGGTGCACAAGCACACATTGCGCCAGCACCATGCGGCGTGGGTTCTGCGTGTGATGCGCCTCCCATCCCATGGCGATGGCGCTGGTCAAGTGATAGAGCGCACCAGCGACGCGGCGTGCCTGGGCTTCGTCTTTTTGTTCTGCCGAGCCTTGAGCTAAGCCGCTGACACGTGCCAAAAGGGGGCCGAGGACCGCGCGCACTGCAGGGTGCCAAGGGGTGGCATCGAGCAAGCCATTCATGTGGTCTTGCCACACTGACAACGAGCCCTCGCGTTGGATGGCTCGCAACACATCCAGCGCGACGATGTTGCTTGTGCCTTCCCACACCGAGCCCAAATGGGCGTCGCGCAATACCCTGGCATCGGACCATTCTTCGATGTAGCCGCAGCCGCCTCGGACTTCGAGCGCGTCCCCAGCGACTGTGCGGGCGTCGCGGGTCGCCCGGTATTTGATCAATGGGGTGAGCAGGCGGGTCAACGCGTAGGCGCCGGGCTCGCCTTGGTCAGCGCGGGACAGGGCTTGCGCGGTTTGAAACATCAGGGTGCGGGCCTGCTCTGCCTTGCCCAGCATCTTGGCCAATTGCACTTGCATCAGCGGCATCTCGATCAAGTGTTTGCCAAACGCACGTCGGTGGCGAGAGATGAACAAGGCCTCGGCCACCGCGCGGCGCATCAAGCCAGCGGCGCGCATCCCGTTGGAGAGGCGAGAGTTGTTGACCATGTCGGCCATTTGCACAAAGCCGCGACCTAATTCGCCGACCAACCATGCCTGTGCGCCTTCCAGTGTGATTTCGCCGCTCGCCATGGACCGTGTGCCCAGCTTGTCTTTGAGGCGGACGATGCGATAGCTGTTGGGGGTCCCGTTGGGGAGTACCCGCGGCAGTAGAAACAGGCTGACACCACGCATCCCCTCGGGCTCACCATCGACGTGTGCCAGCACCATGGCCAGGGAGGCATCTGGGTTCGAGCAAAACCACTTGTCTCCGTGCAATCGATAGACACCCGGACCACACTCAGGTGCAATGGTGGCGCGTGTTTCTGTGGCGGCCACATCGGAGCCCGCGCCTTGCTCTGTCATGAACATGGCTCCTTGAGTCAAAGCGCTGAGGTCTTGGCTGGTGAGCCCATCGAGGTAGCGCTCGACCAGCTCTGGGGCGCCGTATTTGCGCAACGTGCGCGTGAGAGAATCGGTCATCGACAAAGGGCAACACAGGCCAAATTCGGCTTGCACCAACAAGTAGGTGAGGCTGTATTTGACCGCCGGAGGCAAAGGCTGCGGCCACCCCAAGACGCCTGCTCGGTGCGACATAGCAGCCAGGCCGTAGTCCCCAAAGGCGATTTGTTCCATCGCCACGTAAGCAGGGTGTTTGAGCACCCGTTGGTCGTTCATGCCTTGCCGGTTGCGGCTCTGGAGTGTGGGGGGGTGCTGGTCTGCAGTCAGCGCGAGTTGGTCGATTTCGCGTCCCACGCGGCGACCCAGTTCATGCAGGTGCGGTGCGAGGTGCGCACTGAGGGCGTCACCCAAATACAGCTGCACCAGCCCGGCAAAATCTGGATCGTCGGTGTAAGCATTGACCCCCATCCGATCGGGGATGGGGTGATTCATGGCACTGGTGCTGGTCATGGCAGTTCCTCACGGTGAGTGTTCATTGTGTGCGGCGATACACCAGCCGTCACGCACGGCGGTGACTGGGCTTAAGCCCGCAGTCTTGCCTGCAAATCAGTCCGCATTGCGGCGCAAAGTTGGCGGCAGATGCAAAGCCTTGATGGTCCAAAAAGGCACCAACCCACACAGGGCAAATCCAATCGCCATGCTGAACGAAGCGACGTAGCCGCCGGTGTAGTCGTGCAGCCATCCAGAGGCATAAGAGCCCACGGCTCCGCCAACCCCAAGGCCTGTGGTCATGGTGCCATAGATGCCACTGAAGCCTTGGCCACCAAACAGCCGAGCAGCCAGTGTAGCCACCATGGGCCCGCGCGCGCCTTGGTTGCTGCCAAAGAAAAACACAAAGCCGTAGACCCACAGCAGATGCGGTTCGACGGCCACCGCCATCAAACTCACGATGCCCAAAATGGTGAAGGCGTAAGACAGCGTTGCCGTCGTGCGCTCACCCACGCGGCGGCCCAGCCAGCCCATGCTCAACATACCAACCACGGACAAGGTGCCGGTCAAACCGTAGGCAGTGGCCGCCGTCAAGGGCTCAATGCCCGCCTCGACCAAGTAAGCCACACACTGAGGTACCACGGCATAGACGCAGGCGGTGGTGAACATGAAGACGCAGAACAAGCCCCAAAAGGCGGGTTGATTCAAAACGTTAAAGAGATTCCAGTGGGCTTGCGTGTCGGTCTCTGACGTGCTGGTGCGCTTGACAGCCATGGCGTGGGGCGCGCCCGCGCTCATGCGTTGCATTGGCAAGGCGAATGCAAACAGCGGCACAAAGACCCACATCAATGCGGCCAGTGATAAGTAACCGCCTTGCCAGCCCCAACGCCCAACGATCCATTGAATGGCAGGCACCAGCGCCAACATACCCAGCCCCATGCCGGCGTAGACCACGCTCATGACCGTCGATAGTTCGCGCTGAAACCAACGGGAAATCAGCGCCGACGCGGTCACCATGCCCAGGCAAGCCATGCCAATGCCTGAGCTCAAACCCACCAAGACATAAAACTGCCAGAGCTGATCCATGAACGCCGCCAAACCAAACCCGGTGCCGAGCGCGACGGTGCCAATCAGCCAGGTGATCTTGAGGCCTAGGCGATCAAAAATGACCCCCACAAACGGCGACACCAGCCCGTAGCTGATCATGTAAATCGCATAGCCCAAAGTGAGGTCCGCGCGCGTCCAGCCGAAAGACTCTGTGAGCGGCAGCACGAACACAGCAAAGGCGTCGATCAAGCCTCTGGCCAGGGCATTCATGACCAAGGCCAGCGTGGCCACACCCAACGCAAAGCGCTGGTATTCACTGGCGATAGAGGTAGGGTTGGTATCGGACATAAAAAAAGCTCGACGACAGTGTCGCCGAGCTGGATCGAAAGGGCTGTCGCGCGTGTCGGTGGACTCGCACGACCCCTGGGATCACTAGAAGTTGGCCATCTTATCGGGCAGCCAAGTGATGATTTCTGGGTACACCAAGAACAGTGCCACCGTGATGACATCGGCCACAAAGAACGGGGCCACGCCTTTGAACACCGTACCAGTGGAGATGTCCGGTCGTACCGCTGCCACCACGAAACAGTTCAGTCCAATGGGCGGTGTGATCAAGCAGACCTCGGCCATTTTGACCACGATGATGCCGAACCAGATGGAGTCATAACCAAGAGCCATCACCGCTGGATAAACCACAGGCAAAGTCAGCAGCAACATTCCAATGGCATCCATAAACATACCCAGCACGGCATACGCCAGCAAAATACCGATCATGATTACGATGGGAGGGTAAGGCAAAGACACCACCCAGTTGGTGAAATGCTCGGGCAAGCCTGTGAACCCCAAGAAGCGCACGAAGCACAGCACACCCCAGATGAGCGAGAAGATCATCACCGTCATCTTGGAGGTTTCGAGCAAAGCCTCTTTTAGGCTTGCCATGCGCATCCCGCGTGCCAAGGCCATCAAGAACACCACGAAGGCGCCCAGTGCGCCGGCTTCGGTGGGGGTTGCCCAGCCGTTGTAGATCGCTGAGAAGATGATGATGACCACCAGGAACACGGGCGTGGCACCAGGCAATGAAGAGATGCGCTCGGACCAAGAGTAACCCGTGATGGGGCGGCCCAGTTCAGGCTTCATCTTGCACATCACCACAATCAAGATTGCGTAAATGATGGCGGACACGATGCCGGGCAGAAAGCCGGCGATCAAGAGCTTGCCCACCGATTCCTCGACGATGATGGCGTAAATCACCAAGATCGCGCTGGGTGGAATCAAGCTGGCCAGCGTGCCACCAGCGGCCACCACACCCGCTGCCAAAGTGCGGCTGTAGCCGTACTTCAACATATCTGGGATGGCCACGCGTGCAAACACGGCGGCCGTCGCGGTGCTGGCACCCGAGACCGCTGCGAAAGCGGCCGTTGCGAAGACCGTGGCAACCGCTAGCCCGCCTGGAACCCAGCCCAACCACTTGCGGGCTGCATCAAACAAGGCTTGCGTGATCCCAGCGTGAAACGCCAAGAAACCAATCAAGATAAAAATGGGCAGCACCGACAAGGTGTAGCTCACTGACTTGGAGTGAGGAATGGTGCCGATCATGCCGGCGCCAGCGTCCCAGCCAATCATGTTGACCAAGCCAACGAGTCCGACAAAAGCTGCAGCGATGTAGACGCGCACGCCAGCCAAGACCATGATCAGCAACAACAGAACGCCCAAGATGCCTTGGATATCAGGTGACAAATCGCTCATGCTTGGGCTCCTGTTGCTTGTGCGTCTTCGGCTTCTTTGCGGGCTTGCGTCTCAACGTCTTCAATCACCGGCACACCCACGGGGGTGGCGCTGGGGTTGAAGAACAAACGCAAGTAACCCAAGGCGTTGATCACCAGCCGCAACCACAGGACCGAGAAGGCCAGCGGGACCACCGCTTTAGAGGGCCAAACCGCAAATTCCGCGTCGATGGTCGAATCGCCAGAGTCATAGGCGCGAACCGTGTGCTCAAAGCCATAGCGAATCAGCACGGTGATCACCACCAAGGCCACCAATGTGGCGGCCAGCTCCAGGAAAAATTGTTTGCGTCCGGCCAACTGGGTCAGGAGCAACTCCATGCGCACATGGCCGCCCAAACGCTGACAGTAAGAAATGCCCATGAACGCAAAAATCGCCATCGACAGTTCAATCATGTCGATGTAGCCCCAGATGGGGGCATCGAAGACAGAGCGAGCGACGATTTGAATGACACCGATGAACATCAGAGAGAGGATGCACAGCGCTGCCAGGAAATTGAAAGCCGTCTCAATGGGCGAGAGCCATTGATCCATTCGGGCGACCACGCGTCCGAGTCGATCAGGCATGGGTGTGAGGGAGTTGCCGCTCATGATGGTAGGTAGGTAGAGAAAAAAAAGCGCGCGTCAAGATTGCTCCGGACGCGCGCGACAAAGGTCTGTCACGCGAAGTGACAGCGATCAGTCAAGACCGTACTTCTTCTTGGCCTTGGCGATTTCAGCTTCGACTGCAGCCAAAACGCCCTTCGCGTCAAATTTGTCTTGGTTGGCAGCAACCCACTCATCCCAGACGGGCTGGCCACCGACCTTGCGGAAATCAGCCAGATCGGTTGCGGAGTAACGCACCTCTTCCAACTTGGCCTTGAAGGCTGGCAAGTTTTTCTTGTCGATGTCGATGTACGCCTGAATCTGCGCTTCGTCCACCTGAGGCTTGATATCCATCAGCAACTTTTGATACTGAGCGGGGAGTTTGCCGTAGGAGGTTTTGTTGACGACCACGGGGCAGTCTGACGTGCCAGGAGACAGGTTGCCAGTGAACCAGCTGCTGATTTCGGGCAATTTATAAGAGGCGTGGGCGTAGGTGAAGGGGAAAGACGCCGCATCCAAGGTGCCGCGCTCCATGCTGGTGTACACATCGGTGGCAGGCACAGTGGTGCGGGTTGCGCCCAGCTTGACCATGGCTTCACCGACGCCACCACCGGCGCGCACACGCAGGCCTTTGAAGTCTGCGGGGGTCTTGGGCGCTTTGCCCTTGCCCATGAACTCGTACTGCGGCAGCAAGGTGGACGCGTAGAGCATGGCGTTCCACTGATCCATTTCTTGGACCATTGCGGGGTGCTGGTAGAGCGCGTTGCGAACGTCGCGGGAGACGCGGAAGTCACCCAGGTCCAGGAATGGCAGGGTGAAGACCATGTTGGCTGGGTTCTTACCGGGGTGGTAGAAGTTACAGAACATGGCCACGTCAAAGGCGTTCAGCTTGATCCCGTCAAGGTTCTCTTTTGCCTTAGACAGAGCCTCACCGTAGAAAATTTGAATCTTGAACTTGCCACCGGTTTTCTCAGCAGCGAGTTTGGACATGGTTTCAATGCCAGCGGTGAAAGCGCGGGCCTTACCCCAGGTGGAAACTTTCCAATTCACTGAGGGGCCGTCGACGTCGGCGGCATGGGTCAGGCTGGCTGCACCCAAGGCCATCACGGCGCTCAATGACAGGGCGCTGAGACGAAAGATATTTTTTGAGGATTTCATGCACGTGTCTCCATAGGAATTGTTGTGACAGGGTGCCCGTTGCCGAACACCACGCGTGCAGACTACCAGTGGCTGATGTATATATCACCACATATGTGACAGTGTGGGGTTATTTCTAGGGAAGACCCCTAGAGATCTGTTCTCGACACGCCAACTTTAGCGTTAGCGTTGCCGCACCGAGAGGCTTTGCGTGGCTCGCCCGACCAAGCCCATTTGGTCATAGAGTGCCGACTCGGCCAAGCCGCAACCGTTGTCACCCAACCAGGTTTGGGCAGCGAGGCATACCCATTCACCTTGAGGGCGACGCAGCCAATTGATGGTCAAGTCGGAGTTGATGAAGCTGTAGGCATTGAAATCCAAAATCGCACTGATGCCATTGCCCGAGTCGGCGGCGACCGCCACGCGCTGGTAGGGACTAGGGGTTTCGCCTTCGACCAAGGGGTGCTCCAGCCGAAACCAGACGGCGCAAGGCCCATGGAACATGGTGCCAGCCGCTTGTCGGTTTTCGACCAGTTCGTTGTAACCAATCGTTCGGTTCGCAAAAGGAAAGTGGACGATTGGGCACTCGCCGGGTGGGCGCGGCGCTGAAGGCCAAGGGTGACCGATCAAGGGGTGCGGCAAGTCGATGGGGTTCTCGCGTTGAACCAGTGCAGTGAACCGCAACACTGCTTTGCCATTGGCGATCAGCTCACCCGAGAAATGGCCTGTGTTTTTACCGACGTAATCGGCTTGAACCTGCGTGGTGATGTCACCAATCGGCACAGGGCGCAGCAAATTGGCCGTGAAACGGCTCAGATGAGTGAGCCCGTGCTCAGCAGCGGCCATTTCGATGGCGCGGCAAGCCAATGCCGAGGGCGGTCCCGCGTGTTGGTGCTGTGGATCCCAAGGGCCACGCGTGAGCTCAGTGGCGGTGTAGGTGGTGGCGTTGATTGCGTGAAAAGCCGCTTGGGGTGACATGGCGAAGGGCTCCCAAAATGTGTGCTGGGCAGGCGCAACTTGGCAGCTGCACCGGGTAAGTGATGGAGCGAGCATAGCCACGGCGCGGCGCGGCGTCTGTCACCCCCGTGGGGGCTCAACCAGGCGTTGGGCTCAAGGCAGTGCCGCGAGTGCTTACCAAACGCCCAGGTCTAAGGCGTGCGACGCACCGTAAAGAGCGGGGGACACGCGACTCTCGATCACCAGCGTGGGGATTTCAGCGAGGTAGTTTTTGAAGCGCCCCTTGGATTCGAAGCGGGTTCTGAACAGGCTTTGATCGAATCGATCGCCCAAGCGCGGAATGATGCCGCCGCCAATGAAGATGCCACCCCGGGCGCCCAGCGTGAGGGCCAAGTTGCCTGCTGCGTCACCCAAAAAAGCACAAAACAACTCCAACGCGTCGTTGGCGCTGGAGCCCGCTTCGGCGTTGGCGCGCTCCAGGACTTGTGCGGCGGTGACGATCTCGCGACCGCCCGTGCCCTTGAGGTCGCAAATCGCGTGGTACAGGTCGACCACACCCAAGCCAGAAACCACACGCTCCAGCGACACATGGCCGTAGCGTTGGCGCAGCTGGCTGATGACTTCAAACTCCCAGTCGTTGGTGGCGGCAAGCGTCACATGACCGCCCTCGCCCGATATCGGCAGCCACTTGTTTTGATGGCCAATTGGCAACAGGCCTGACACACCCATGCCGGTGCCAGGACCCAAGATGCCAATGGCCGCATTGGGCGCCCGTTGGCCAGGGCCCACTTGGCGCACCGCATCGGCAGGCAAGGTCGGCAGTGCCAAAGCCAAGGCCGCAAAGTCGTTGACCATCACCAAGCGTTGCAGCCCCAAGGTGTCACGCAGCTCACCGACCGAAAACTTCCAATGGTGGTTGGTCATCGCGATCGCATCGCCGAAGACCGGATTGGCGATGCCAAAGGCCGCACAAGCGGGGGCTGTTTTGCCTGTGCGTTCCAAATAGGTCTGGCCGGCATCGGCCAGGGTATCGAATTCGGCGCAGGGCAACACCAACACGTCGTCGATGCGGCCATCGGGTTCGGTTTGCCAGCCAAAGCGGGCATTGGTGCCACCGATGTCGCCCAACCACCGGGGGTAGGCTGGGCACTGGGCAGTGGGGTCGCGTCTCGAGTCAAACATGAGTGGGATTCAAATCGTCAATGAGTCGGTCAGGATTCCAGGGCCTTGACCATGGTTTTGCCGAGCTCTACGCCCCATTGGTCGTAGGCGTGGATGCCCCAAATCGCTGACTGGCAAAACACTTTGTGCTCGTACAAGGCAATCAAGGCGCCCAGTGTAGATGGGTTTAGGCGGTCCAACCACAGCACGTTGGTTGGGACATTGCCTGCAAAACTGCGGTGCGGTGCCAAGCGCTTGGCTTCCTCGGCGCCGAGACCTTGGGCCTGCAACATGTCTGCGGTGTCGGCCTCGTCGCGACCTTGCGCGAGCGCTTGGACTTGGGCGCGCAAGTTGATGTGGACCACGCGCTGATGCTCCTCGGCCATGGGCAGAGGCGTGTCTTCTTCGCGCACGCCAATGAAATCAGCAGGAATCAAGTGCATCCCTTGATGCACCAGCTGAAAGTAAGCGTGTTGGCCATCGATGCCCAAGCCACCCCAGACGATTGGCCCAGTGCCGACTTGGGGGCGGCTGCCGTCGCAGTGGGTGCGCTTGCCTTGGCTCTCCATATCCATTTGTTGAATGAAGGGGGTGAAGTGCAGCAGCCGGCTGGCGTACGGCACGATCAAGTGAGAAGGGGCGTTCAAAAAGTTGCGATTCCAAATCCCCAGCAGCGCCATGCGCAAGGGCAAATTTTGCGCGGCGGGGGCGGTCAAAAAGTGTTGATCCATGGCGTGTGCACCGGCCAAAAACTGGCGAAAGGCAGCACCGCCGATGGCCACTGCCAAGGCCAAACCAACGGCGGACCAAACGGAGTAGCGTCCTCCCACCCAATCCCAGAAGCCGAACACGTTGGCCACGTCAACGCCCAGCGCGGCGGCCTTGTCGGGTGCGGCAGAGACCGCAGCCAGGTGTTGATGCAACTGGGTTTCAGGCACGCCGCCATCCAGCAGCCACTGGCGTGCGGAATGGGCCAGCGTCATGGTTTCTTGGGTAGTGAAAGTTTTGGAGGCGATGATGAACAGCGTCGTCTCTGGCTTCAGCGGGCGCAGTGTGGCGTGCAACCCCCAAGCGTCGGGATTGGAAATGAAGTGCACCCGCACCGCATCGCTGTGCAGGTGTTGCAGTGCGTGCGCCGCCATGCGAGGCCCCAGGTCGGAGCCGCCAATGCCGATATTCACCACGTCAGTGATGGCCCGCCCCGTGTGGCCAAGCGCCTGCCCGAGATAAAGGCGATCGGCAAACGCCAGCATTCGGTCCAACACCGCATTGACTTGCTGGCTGATGGCGTCGCCCCACGGAGGGTTGGCTTGAGAGGCGCCGCGCAAAGCCACGTGCAAGACCGCGCGGCCTTCGGTCGCATTGATCGCATCACCGCGGCACATGGCCAGCGCCTGCGCCTGGACTTGGCTCTCTTCAGCCAATTGCAACAGGGCATGGTCAATCGCATCGTTGATGCGCTGACGGCTGAAATCGAGCGTGATGCCGCAGGCGCTCACGCTCATGCCGGCGCTGCGAGTGGGCTCCTTGAGCAGCTCGCGCAGGTGCGCCAAGGGCTTTGAGGCAAGCTGATCCAAACGCTGCCATGCGGCGCGATTTTGGGGGGCAATGAATTGGGAGGTCATGGGTGCGTTCTCGATCGACAGGTCACAGGTGCGCTGATTTTAGGAAGCGCGATGCATCGGCGTCTGTTCAGCCAACGGCTTGGGCGCGCTCGGTGGCCTCACGTGCCAAGCGAGTGATCCCAGCCCAGTCACCCTGTTCAGCCATGGATACCGGCGTCAGCCAAGAGCCGCCAACCATGGCCACGTTGGGCAGGGCCAAGAAATCGTTCATGTTGTCCAGTGAGACGCCACCGGTTGGGCAAAACTGCACGTCGCCTAGAGGGCCCGCCAAGGCCTTCAGCATACCCAAGCCACCGGCCTGGGTGGCGGGGAACAGCTTCATCAATGAGAAGCCCAACTCTCTGGCCACCATGACTTCGCTGGGGGTCATCACACCGGGTACAAAGGGCAGTGACTGGTCGATCGCTTGATTCAAGATCGCCACCGACATCCCTGGTGAAAGTGCAAACGTGGCACCCGCATCCATCACCGCTTGCACCTCGCTGGCGCGGGTCACAGTGCCGGCGCCCACGTGCATCTCGGGCACAGCCTTGGCCACGGCCTCGATCGCTGGCAAACCAGCGCGGTGGCGCAGAGTGATCTCCATCACATCGACACCACCTTCAAGCAAGGCGTGCGCCATTGGGACGGCTTGCGCCACATCAGTGATGACGATGACTGGCACCACGCGACTTTTGAATGCGGGGCGAGAAAATGCGGTGGTTGACATAAACAGTTGCTTTCTGGATTCAAGTGCAGTGGGTGGCCATCAAGAGGGGGCGTGCTGCTTCAACTGAGCAGGGGAGAGGCGCCCTCTTCGGCGCGGCTGGCGTTGCGACGGAACAAACCAAACAGTTCGCGGCCGCTGCCATGAGCGTTGGCATGGAGGTCGGGGCTGGACGGCGTGCGCTTGGCCAAGGTGGCGTCGTCCACTTCGAGTTGCAAGACACCGGTCTGGGCGTTGAGTTCGATCATGTCGCCGTCTTGGATGCGGGCGATCATGCCGCCGTCCAACGCCTCTGGGCTGAGGTGAATCGCAGCAGGCACCTTGCCCGACGCGCCTGACATACGGCCATCGGTCACCAGCGCCACCTGGAAGCCTTGGTCCTGCAAGACGCCCAGCGCTGGCGTGAGTTTGTGCAACTCAGGCATACCGTTGGCTTGTGGACCTTGGAAACGCACCACAGCCACAAAGTCTTTGTTCAATTGGCCGGCGGCAAACATATCGTTCAGCGCCTTTTGCGACTCCACCACCACGGCTGGTGCGCGCACCACGCGGTGTGCGGGCTTGACTGCCGACACTTTGATCACCGCGCGGCCCAAGTTGCCGCGCAGCAGCTTCAATCCGCCGTCTGCACTGAAGGGCTCGGAGACCCCGCGCAACACCGTGGTGTCGCCTGAATGGGTCGGCACTGGGCGCCAAGACAAGGCGCCGCCCTCTGGTAACCAAGGCTCTTGGGTGTATGCGTCCAACCCGCGTCCCATGATGGTGTGCACGTCGTCGTGCAAGTAACCCGCCGCGCGCAATTCACGCATCAAAAAACCCATTCCACCGGCCGCTTGGAAGTGGTTCACGTCGGCACTGCCGTTGGGATAGACGCGCGCCAGCAAGGGCACCACATCGGACAAGTCAGAGAAGTCATCCCAGTTGATCACAATGCCTGCCGCGCGGGCCATGGCGATCAAGTGAATGGTGTGATTGGTCGAGCCGCCAGTGGCCAAAAGGCCGATCAACGCGTTGACGATGCTGCGCTCGGTCACGACGTCGGCCAGTCGAATGCCCTGGTGCTTCATCTGCAGCACTTGGGCCACCGCAGCCTCTGTGAGTGCACGGCGCAAACCGGTGCCGGGGTTGATAAAGCTAGAGCCTGGGATGTGCAAGCCCATGATCTCCATCAACATTTGATTGGAGTTGGCGGTGCCATAGAAGGTGCACGTTCCAGCGCTGTGGTAAGCGCCTTCTTCGGCGGCGAGCAGGGCCGTGCGATCGACCTTGCCTTGGGCGTAGAGCTGGCGCACCTTGGCTTTTTCATCGTTGGGCAGGCCCGAGGGCATAGGGCCCGCAGGCACGAAAACAGTCGGCAAGTGCCCAAATTGCAGCGCACCCATGAGCAGGCCAGGAACAATCTTGTCGCACACCCCTAAGCACAAGGTCGCGTCAAAGACGCCGTGTGATAGACCCACGGCAGTTGCCATGGCAATCACATCACGGGAAAAGAGCGACAACTCCATGCTGTCGTTGCCCTGGGTCACGCCATCGCACATGGCGGGCACGCCGCTGGCGACTTGCGCGCTGGCGCCGTATTGGCGTGCCGCAGCGCGCAAAATTTCAGGGGCGTGCTCGTAGGGCTGGTGTGCCGACAGCACGTCGTTGTAGGCGCTGATGATGCCGATGTTTGGCGCCTTCTCTGTGCGCAATTGGATCTTGTCGGTTTCCGGCATGGCTGCCCAAGCGTGCGCTAGGTTGGCGCAGCCCATGCCGCCGCGTTGAGCACCCGGTTTACCTGCGGCTTCACAAGTCTCTAGGTAGGCGGCGCGCGTCTCGGCGCTGCGATCGATGATGCGTTGTGTGACGGCTTGTACGGTGGGGTTCATGCGTGCATCCAAACGTGGGTGGATGGGTGCTGCGTGTGCAGCACGTGTGAGATGGGTAAGGCGTCTTGAACGCCCTTCAGGGCTTCTTGATAAACCGCTTGTTTGGCCGTACCGCCCAGCGACACCATGATGTGCTCGGCAGCCAAAATTTCAGCCAAGGTGGCACTGATGCGTGGGTGGGGCGCCACGGGTGGGTGGACACCGATCAGTCGATCGGGGTTGTGCAGGTCGAGCCCGCGCGGCAGTTCGGCGGCGTTGGGAAAAAGCGATGCAGTGTGCCCATCATCGCCCATGCCCAGCACCATGACGTCTATCCTGGGCAGGGAACGCCAGCTTGTGCGTGCGCGCTCTGTGAGAGTGTCCATGTCGGGCAGATCCGCCCCTGCCTCGTCGACCAACGGAACAAATGTTGCGGCGTTGGCCAGCCCTTGCAACAGGTGGGTTCGGACCAACAAAGCGTTGCTATCGGCGTGGTCGTGCGGCACACAGCGCTCATCCACCAGCGTCACGCGGACGCTGTGCCAGTCGATGTCTTGCTCGCGCAGGCATTGAAAAAAAGCAATCGGTGACTTGCCACCAGAGACCGCGAGCACTGCGGACCCTCGGGCTTGTATGGCGTCGTGCAGGCGGGCGGCCACAGCCGCAGCCAGCTGTCCGGCCAAGGCTTGCGCATTCAGCATTTGGTGCTCGTGAAGCTGGCTCATCAAGACTCCTCAAACCAGGTGAGTTCCTCGCGCGCCATCAGTGCGCTCGATGCGGCAGGCCCCCAGGTGCCAGCGTTGTAGGGCCGGGGTGCATCGCCCAGCTGTTCCCAGCCGGCAAGGATGGGTTCGACCCAGACCCACGCGGCTTCCAACTCGTCGCGGCGCATGAAGTGCGTCAAACGGCCTTTCACCACGTCCATGAGCAAGCGCTCATAAGCCTCGGCACGGCGGCCTTTCAAGGCAGAACCCAAGTCGAGATTGAGGTTGACGGGGCGCGTCACCATGCCCGAGCCAGGCTCTTTCACCATCATTTGCATTTGGATGTGCTCTTCTGGTTGCAAGGCGATGACCAGGCGATTGGTGCGACCGCTGGCTTGTTCACCAAAGATGGAAAACGGCTGATCCGCAAAGTCGATGATGATTTCGCTGCGCCGCTTTTGCATTCGCTTGCCGGTGCGCAAATAAAACGGCACGTTGGCCCAACGGGCGTTGTTCACATAAGCTTTGAGCGCCACGAAGGTCTCGGTGCGGCTGCCTTCGGGGACGTTGTCTTCGTTCAAATAGCCGGGAACAGACTGACCGTCCGACACCCCTGCGGTGTATTGGCCGCGCACGGTGTTTTGTTTGATGTCTGGCAAAGTCATTGGGCGCAGCGAGCGCAATACTTTGAGCTTTTCATCGCGCACATCGTCGGGGTTCAACGAAATTGGCTGCTCCATCGCCACAATGCAAAGCAATTGCAGCAAGTGGTTTTGCACCATGTCGCGCATGGCACCAGTTTGATCGTAAAAGCCGGCGCGGCTGCCAACGCCGACGGTCTCGGCAACGGTGATCTGTACGCTGCGAATGAATGGGGCACGCCACAGCGGCTCGAAAATGGCGTTGCCAAAACGCAGCACCATCAGGTTTTGCACGGTCTCTTTGCCGAGGTAGTGATCGATGCGGTAGACCTGCTGCTCTTTGAAGTGCTGGCCAACGGCATCGTTGATTTCGCGGCTGGAGGCGAGGTCATGGCCCAATGGTTTTTCAAGGACCACGCGGTCATCTTCTTGCACCAAGCCATTGGCGTTGAGGTAGGCGCAGATGCCCGCGAACAGGCTGGGCGCAGTCGAGAGGTAGTAGACGCGCTGAGCAGACTCGCCACACAAGCCAGCGAGGTGGGCAAAGTCGGACGATTGCGTCACGTCCATGCGCACAAACTCAAGCCGGGCAAGGTAACTTTGCCAAGTGGACTCGCTGACATCCAAGCCCACAAAAGGTTTGGCCTTGTCGTTGACGAACTGAAGGTAATCTTCGCGGCTCCATTCGTTGCGGCCGATGCCAACGATGCGTGCATCTGCGGGCAGATTGCCGTGCATATGCGCCATGAACAAGGCGGGGAGCAGTTTGCGAAATGCCAGATCGCCGGCGCCGCCGAAAATCACAATATCCAGTGAACGCGCAGTGGAACGGGCAGAGGGTGTGCTCATGAGGTCTCTCTTGTGGTGTGCGGCGGATGCATCTGCATCCACCGCGAAAGATTGAATCCGCAAAGTGTAATCAAGTTACAGAAAAAATGGTCTTTTTTGGGAAATCAGTTACCAAGTGGTTTCATGCCCAGTCGCCCTGTTTCGGCCCTGGTTGCGCGTGATAAGGCCCGGGTTTGCCACGGGCAAACAACGTTGCCCAATGGGCGGCCTTAGCGCCCTATCCCATCCCATTCGATCCAGTCGGCTCAGCGGGCCAATGCATCTCAATGGCCCTCTCGTAGAAGGAATCAGAGCCCCTTAGGCCCATTCACCCAGGGCGAGGCGTAGGGTGTCACAAAGCATGGGCACAGGATCTGTCCCCGGCCGATTGGCATGGGCTCAGAGCCCTGCAAGCACTTCGCCGCGAGTGGGGGGCTGACAGCCTTGGCGAGTGCAATTGATGGCGGCCGCCAACATCGCGTGTGTGAGGGTGTCTGAGACGGTGGCTTCGGCTTGCGCTGGGGTCATGCCAGACCACAGGGCAATGCAGTTGCCCCAGAACGTGTCACCGGCGCCCACCGTGTCAACGACCGCGACCTGCGGAACGGGCCGCTGTGCGACTTGAGTGCCAACCTTCAAATAAGCGCCATCACCGCCGTAGGTCAATGCCAAGCGGCGGATGCCACGTTGCATCAATGCGTCGGCCATCTTGGCGGCATCTGCCAAGCGGTGGCTGGCATAACCCAAGGTGTCCAGGTCTTCATCGCTGGCTTTGAGCCAGTCGGCAACGTCAATGACCTCTTCGACCGCAGCGCTATAGGCTTGCAAATCAGGTGCGACGCTGGGGCGCATATTGACATCGACACTGATGGTCCATCCCATGGATTTGGCACCTCGCAAGACGGTCAGTACTTTGGTGTGCTCGGGTGGAATCAACATCAGTGAGCCCGTGTGCAGGATCCCAGGGGGGACACCTTCGAGCGCCGACAAGATGTCTTGTGGCGCGTAGTCTCGATCTGCGATTCCTTCCCGATAAAACCCGTAGCTGGGCTGTCCGTCTCGCACATTCACCACGGCCAATGATGTGGGTAGCCGACTCGGGGTGGGGCGCACAGCCACTTGGTCCTTGAGCAGTTGCTCGCGCAGCTGCACGCCAAAGACGTCGGTGGACATAGGGTTCAGGTACTCGACTTGGGCATCCTGAAGGCGCGCCGCGCGCGCCATGTTGTAGGGGCTGCCTCCTTTGATGGGACGCAACGTGCCGTCAGCTTGGCTGATGCAATCCATCAGCGATTCACCCAACACTTTGATGTTCACAAACAGCCCCTGGTGATGTGGTGTGGTTACTTGCGCAGCAAGTGGCCGCGGCGAATCACGTCAATCCACACCGCGATGATCACGACCGCTCCAATCGCCATCATCTGTTTGAACTGAGAGATTTCCAGCAAGTTCATGCCGTTGCGAATCATCGAAATCAGAATCGCACCAAACAAACTACCCCAAATGGAGCCTCGCCCGCCGAACAGGGAGGTGCCGCCCAAAATCACCGCGGCAATGGCGTCGAGTTCAAAGTTTTGCGCCATTTTGCCGCTGGATGAATCCATGCGAGCCATCAGCACAATGGCCGCCAATGCGCAGGCCAATCCACTGACCACGTAGACGCTCAGTTTGTACCAAGGCACGTTGATACCGACTTGGCGTGCGCCCATTTCGTTGGAGCCAATGGCGTACACATAGCGGCCTAATTTGGTGGACGAGAGGATGTAGGCCATCACAACAAAAAACACACCCGTGATCCAAATGGGCATATCAATGCCCAAGAAGCTGCCATAACCAATCGTTGGGAACGGCTCGGGCAGGCCGGCCATGTCAAACCCGCCGGTCGCATCAAATGCCAAGCCGCGCCACAGCGTCAACCCGCCTAGGGTCACGATGAACGCCGGTATACCGACAAATGCCACCAGATAACCGTTGAACATACCCACGGCCGCGCCAATGCCCAGCGCCACCAAGATCGCCCAACCGGGTGCAATCCCCAGTTTGATCATCATGTAGCCAGCAACAGCGCCACTCAGGGCCGTCAGCGCACCGACCGCCAAGTCAACGCCACCCGTCAAAATCACGAAGGTTTGACCGCCTGCCAGCAAGGCCACCACAGCGGCTTGCACCAAGATGTTGGACAGGTTGCGAGAGTTCAAGAAGTAGGGTGATGCAAATGACAGCAGCACGCCCAGCACGAGCACAGCGACGAAGGCGCCGAACCACTCTTGGCGGGTAATGGAACGCATAGGTGTTTCCTTGGAAATTCAAAAACAAGATGTTGAGTCAAACGCACGTGATCAGCGCTCTGGATGCGCTTGATGCAACACCCGGTCTCAATCAGTTGATGCAGAGCCGCCGAAGCGGTTCTGCATCAAAGGAGACTCAAGTCAGAGGATTACTTGA
>JBEAPX010000130.1:0-18100 GCA_041164205.1 Pseudomonadota bacterium | reverse complement strand
GCGCCCAACCCTCCTGCTCGTAGGACCTCAATATGCGCTTGAGGACGTGCCGCGGCGAGAGGTCGACAGCCTGACCATCAAAGCGGACACAATCATGGATGATTTGCGCCGTGGGCTCTTTGGCCCATGGCACTGGACGCACACTGGTGGCGTCAGGAATCAATCGCATATCCGGGTCGGCCACAGAAGTGAAGTCCTCTTCTGGGTAGTCTCCAGTCACGCTCATGCACAAAACAGCTTCAGGTAGCCGCAAACCAGCATCCGGTTTGTATTTGTGGCGCGGCACGATCTTGCCTCTGGCTTGGCCAGCCATATCTGGAATCAAGCACTCGACTTCAGTGATGTGATGTTGATCAAGCCATTGCTCGATCTGTTGCGCATGGGTGCTCATGGACTAAGGGGTGAGTAAAACACCCTCGCATCCTACGCCTGGAATGGGTGATCTGTCTCGACTGGAACCCCGCGTTGCCCAAACAGGGCTGACCCCACGCGCACCATCGTCGAACCACTGGCCACGGCAGCCTCAAGGTCGGCGCTCATGCCCATAGACAGGGTATCCATCGGCCACCCGCGCGCTAGCCAAAGTTCGTACAAGTGTCGCGCGCGAAGGAATACCTCGCACTGCGTCTGCCAATTGGGTTGGGGATCTGGGATGCACATCAACCCTCTCAGCCTTAAGTTGGGCATACCTAACACCGCCTCAGCCAATGCATCTGCCGCCTCTGGGTTGACACCTGACTTGGTCGCACCGCCATCGATGTTGACTTGAATGCACACATTCAAGGGAGGCAAATTGGCAGGCCTATGGTCGTTCAGCCGCTGGGCAATTTTTAGACGGTCGATGGTTTGCACCCAATCAAAATGCTCTGCCACCAACCGCGTCTTGTTGCTTTGAATGGGGCCGATGCAATGCCACTCGATGTCACCAGCCTCGCCCTGAAGCGCTGCTATTTTCTCCACGCCTTCTTGGATGTAATTTTCGCCAAATGCCAGCTGACCCGCCGCCCGTGCCAGCTCTACGTCTGTCGCCGGAAACGTCTTAGAGACCGCCAACAAGCGAACAGCGTTTGGCGATCGACCCGCCTGACGCGCGGCAGCATCGATGCGTTGTCGCACCGATTGAAGTCGAGACGACCAGGAGTTTTCTTTGATGGATCCAATAGTCATAAGAGTTCAATGGCTGTGCCGCTCGCGGCATGGAAAGTCAAAGTGGAGCCGCATAATGACACATTCAGACATTTTCAGAGACCCCAAAATGAGCAGCTTCAACACCAAATCTTACGAGCCTTCGCAACCCAGCACCTGCGCATTCATCGGTCTGGGCGTCATGGGCTATCCCATGGCCGCCCACCTGGCAAACGCCGGCCACCGGGTCACGGTCTACAACCGAACACCCAGCAAAGCGCAGAGTTGGGTGACAGAGATGCAAGCGCACGGCATCGACGCCACGCGGTTGCAGGCGGCAGCCACGCCGGCGCAAGCCGCCAAGGGCGCTGACTTCGTTTTCATCTGCGTGGGCAATGACGATGATTTGCGCAGCGTCGTTCTGGGTGACGCCGGCGCACTTGCGGGCATGGCCTCTGGCGCTGTGTTGGTGGACCACACGACCGCCTCAGCCAATGTCGCCCGGGAACTGGCCGAAGTGGCCTCCGCGCAGGGCGTTGCGTTCATCGATGCACCCGTATCCGGGGGCCAAGCTGGCGCGCAAAACGGCCTGCTCACCGTCATGTGCGGTGGAGACTCAGCGGCTTTTGATCGCGTGCAACCGATCGCTATGGCCTTCTCCCGCGCCTTCACGTTGATGGGCCCAAGTGGCAGTGGTCAGCTCACCAAAATGGTGAACCAAATTTGCATCGCCGGGCTGGTTCAGGGCTTGTCCGAAGCCATCGCTTTTGGCCAGGCTGCCCAGCTGGATATGCACCAAGTGCTGGACGTCATTGGCAAAGGGGCTGCGCAAAGCTGGCAGATGGACAACCGAGGCAAAACCATGGTCGATGATCGATTTGACTTTGGTTTTGCCGTGGATTGGATGCGCAAAGATTTGGGCTTGGTGTTGGCCGAGGCCAACCGCAATGGCGCTCGCTTGCCCGTCACTGCATTGGTCGACCAGTTTTATGCGGATGTGCAGCGCATGGGCGGCCAACGCTGGGACACGTCAAGCTTGATCAAACGCCTGAGATGATGCAAGCGCTCGATGCGCCCTCAGCCCAACAAAAAGCCCGGGAGACACCGGGCTTTTTGTTGGTCACTTGGATCTCACTTTGAAGCAGACGGCTTGTCTTGCGTCGCGGCTCGCTCGAGCTGCTTGACTTGCTGCTCGCTGATCAGTTCGACCACCCGAACGACGCCTTGCACACCAGAGACCCGCCGAACCACTTCGGTGACCGCATTGGCTTCTGTCTCGGTCATCAGCCCCATCAAATAAATTTGACCGCGATCAGCGACCACTTTTGCAATCGACGCATCAATGTGAGAGGCAGATATCAACGCCAGCTTGACTCGAGATAGCAATAAGGCATCTGCAGCTCGCTGAGATGTAGAGGCGTTGCCTGCAACGGCCAACTCGTTCACCACCAAGGCGACGTTGGGGGTCCCTTTCGCGATTTCAGTGGCCAGTGCCTTCAATGCAGGCGTCGCGACCTCACCCGTCAACAGCACGCGACGATTGAAACTGGTCACACTCACGTGGCCCCGGCCATTCATCGCTGTGTCCAACTTGCCATTGACTTTCAGCTCGATATTGGCGTCCTCTAAGAACGTCCCACTGGTTCTGCGATCGTTGGCGATGATGGCGCTGGTCGCGGCACCGCCAAGCAGCAATGGTGCACATGCACTCAAAACCCAACTCAATGCCACAAGCACAGCAACACCAAGGAATCGATTGCGGTGCATCTGTTTCTGAGTATTCAAGATTCTTCTCCCAATAATTGCAAATCTATGCCATCACACACGGCATGAATGGCCATGTGCAAACCTTCCAGTAAGCGGCTGGTGCGTGGATGAACAATGCTCACCACGACATCCGTATCCAAAAGGCAGTCCATCAAATCTCCGCCCTCACCGGCCACCAGCGCGATGACGGTGATGCCACGATCCTGAGCGGCTTCGATGACAGGGATCAAGGTGCGCTCAGAGCGAAACATGCTCATCACCCAGAGCACATCCTCTTGAGCAACGTGCGCGCGCAACCGTTTCAGCAAAGTACCCGCTTCATCACCATCGCCCTGATGCAACGCCATTGAAGACAGTTCAGGTCGATCTCGCTCAAAGCCGTGGGTCAGCAGGTGCGCTGCGTAACTGGCCAAACTGGCCGTTGGGCCCGCCCCAACACACCACACGCGGCCACCAGCGGTCAACGATGCGAGCATCGCCTCTACCGCAGCAGAGAGTGGCGTGGCCAGCGTTTGACCACACTGATACATGAAATCAGCGCTGTCAATGAATTGCTGTTCGAGCCTTGGCGTGAGCATCCTCCAATCATATCGCTCCGCTCATCGATTTGTCGCTTCACACACTGGCCGTGGGATTAAAAGGCCGCAAAGGCGCCTTTTGACCAAACCATGTTGGCCACTTGCGCGGGATCCTGAAGATCAGGACTCGCCACAAACCCCATCACATCGAACCGACACGGCGGCAAGATAGGCCAGGTTTGAAGAAAGTAGGTGGCCGCGACCACCAATCGACGCTGTTTCAAGGGCCCCACACTAGCCAGTGCCCCGCCAAACCGCGGATTTCCCCGTAAGCGCACCTCGACGAACACCACCGTGCCATCTGGCTCTTGCATAATCAAATCAATTTCACCCCCGCCACGGCCCGGAGTTTTATAGTTTCGCGCGAGCAAGCGCAAGCCCTGTCGCAGTAACGCGTCCAGTGCCTGCTGCTCCGCTCGATCGCCTAAGGCTTTGGATGTGGCTTTCGCTGACTGGTTGCGCCGTGACTGCATCGTTTGTTTCCGCATTGAGCGCCGCGCGTGACGCGGCTGGTTCACAAGACTACCCAAAAGCCACGCTTTATGTCGTCGCCACGCCCATTGGAAACATGGCAGATATCACGCTGCGCGCGATTCATGTGCTCGACTTGGTTGACGCTGTGGCCTGTGAAGATAGCCGCCACACCAGTCAGCTCATGCAGACTTTTGGCTTGCACAAACCATTGATGGCCGTGCATATGCACAACGAGCACGAGGGCGCCAGCAGGGTACTGGAGCGTTTGTCTCAGGGCGAGCGGGTGGCTTATGTCAGTGATGCCGGTACGCCTGGGGTCAGCGACCCAGGTGCCATCTTGGTAGCCACCGTGCGTGCTGCTGGGTACCGAGTGGTGCCACTGCCAGGCGCATCAAGCATCACGACCTTGGTCAGTGCTTGGGGGCAAGTCGCCGAGAGTCACGATTGGTCTGGTCAGGGTTTTCGCTTTGTTGGATTTCTGCCAGCCAAGGGCAGCGAGCGAGCGGATGCATTGAAGCAAATTGTGAATAGCCCGCAATCAGTCATCTGGCTAGAGGCGCCGCACCGGCTAGAAAAATTGGCGCAGGAAATCGGCGCATGGAGCGATCGGACTTTGAGCATCGGGCGGGAATTGACCAAGCGCTTTGAGCACGTGCACACCCTGGGATGCCAGGACTTTCAGGGCTGGCTCAAATCAGACGCACAAAACCACCGAGGTGAGTTCGTTTTCGCCTTGCACCCCAGCCCTCAACAGCCTTTAGGCGACGCGGTGCCGATTGAAGTCACCCAAGCCCTGACCACTCTGTTGCCTCATGTGCCTCTTAAAACCGCCGTGCAATTGACCGTGACGCTCACAGGCGTTGCTAAGAAATTGGTGTACTCGACGGCTTTAGAGCTCTCTGCGGCATCCGACGGCACTGCAACAAGCGCAGACCACTGACCGGGACAGAGGGCTGGCACCCTGGTCCGCACGATGGCGTTGTATACCTCGAACGGGCGACTCAGCGTTTGTTGCTTAGGTCCTCGACATCTGTGACGTCTTGCAGCGCGTCGTCTTTTTGTGTCTCACGCTCGGCAGTGTCGTTGCGGGCTCGTCGCCCACCTGAGGCTCGCCACACCTGTTGCTGCGTGCTGCGTGCCCGCGCCCATACCTGTTGCACAGGGTGTTTTTGCCCGGTGATCGCTGACCATAACCATGCCGCGCAGAGAAACACAACGGCCAAAGCCATCAAGCCCAACACGAAAATTGCACCCACGACCGCTAGAAAAAGGCGCAACACAAACGCAAACAATTGATTCAAAGTATCCATTTCCTTACCCTAGCAACGGCTCCATGACGACTTCCCCTTCGCGTTTGGCGTATCGATCAACAGCGCCTTGGGTTTCGATGCGGATGGGAGCCTTCGGGTTGGCGTAAACCGCCTGCGACAACCAAGCCCTTTCTTGAGCGAGCGCCTCGAGCGAAGTCAGCTTTGTGGACCACACGCGGGCCTGGGTGTCCCAACGATAGCCACGTGCCTTCAGCGTATCCTTGGTCTCAAAGGGCGCTCCCACGGCAGACAATTTATAGTGCGTCGCCTGACTTGCGAGCCACAAGGTCTTCAGCAAAGTCCCGCCATGTTGTTGATCTTGTTTTTGGCGCAATACGGTCAATAAAGCATGGCAGTCGATGTCTGCGCGATGGGCTGCGTAAAACAGCCCAGCATCTGCAGCCAGCGCTTCAAGTTTGGCTGACCCATGCCCAAGCGCTTTCCAATCGAGGTCGGCAAAAGAACACGCCCAAGGCAAGCTGGCAAATGGTTTGGGCAAGCGCGCTTCGACAAAAGGCCGATCAAAACCGGCGTTGTGTGCCACCACCCAACTCACGCCAGCCATGGCGTCAGCGAGTGCAGCCTCATCAAGCGATTGACCACTCACGTCTTCATTGCGGATGCCCGTGAGCTGAGTGATTTCTGCCGAGATAGGGCGTCCCGGGTCTTCAAGCCCGTCAAATACCTGTACAGACCCAACGGGCTGACCCGTGGCCACGTCGACGTCGACCACTACCACTGCCAGTTCAATCAGGCGATCGGTCTCGTGGGACAAGCCGGTTGTTTCGGTATCCAAAATCGCGACCCTGCGCAACTCCGAGCCCGCAGGTGCAGGGGGAAACTGCTCGACTGGCTCTAGGCGCCTCAACACCTTGTAATCCGGCGATGCGTCTAGCAGCTGCGCCATTTGCTCGGGCGTCAGTGCAGTGGGCGCGGGCTTGGACGACGCGCGTTTGGCAGATCGCTTAGGGACGGCAGCAGGAGCATCGTCTAGTGACTTATCCAACCACTCAAATCCCAATTGATCGGGGTGCTGACTCATGCCGAGGTTCTCGCTTTGTTCATGCGTCCAGTTTACCGCCCTGCAAAGACACATCGTTTGCGCGCAGATGCAAAAAAGCCCAGCACCTTGCGATGCCGGGCTTGCGCGGTTGTGTCACGCGAATGGGCTTACTTGCCGGTGAGTTTGTCTTTCAGCTTCACGATGCCCAGTGCGTTCATCACCATCTTCTCGTAGAAGGGCTCGCTCGTGCCTTTGGCCATCTTGCGCAAGAAATACTTTTCAAAAGCCACTTTTGCCAAATGCACCCATTTGCCTTCGCCAAACCAGTTGACGTTGCGGGGTGGGATTTGCGGCACCGCGACAAAGCAAGCACCTGTGTCGCCAAAGTCGGCCAAGCACATGGTGTTCCAAGTGGCCTCGTGCGTCGGCTGCTTGCCATCCATCAATTCGCGAATATTGTGCACCGTGGCCGTCACCATTGACTCAATCATGTAGCCCGTCTTGGGCGTACCCGTTGGAACCGGGGTCGCCTCAACCGGCGGAATGGCCACGCAGACACCCACTGAGAACACGTTCTGGTACTTCGCGTTGCGCTGGTGCTTATCGATGGTGATGAAGCCGCGAGGGTTGGTCAACCCTTCAATCCCAAACACCGCGTCGACCCCTTTGAAGGCCGGCAGCATCATGGAGTATTTGAAAGGCAATTCGTGCTCTTTTTTGGGATTGCCGTCATCGTCATGCTCGGTGACAAACATCTTGCCATCTTCGATTTTGGTGGTTTTGGCATTGCAGATCCATTTGATGTGTCGGTCGCGCATAGCAGACTCGAGCAACCCTTTAGAGTCGCCGACGCCACCCAAGCCCAAGTGGCCAATGTAAGGCTCTGAGGTGACAAACGTCATGGGCACCTTGTCGCGGATTTTGCGGCGACGCAAATCGGTGTCCATGATCATGGCAAACTCGTACGCGGGACCAAAGCAGGACGCGCCTTGAACCGCGCCCACCACAATCGGACCTGGGTCGTTGGTGAAGCCATCCCAGTCCGTGCTTTCAGCGTGAGAGACATGGCATACCGAGTGGGTAAATCCGTTAGGACCCATTCCCTCCACCTCGTCAAAGGCAAGTTTGGGTCCAGTCGCGATGATCAGATAATCGTAATCAACCATCGTGCCGTCCAGCAATTCGATGCGGTTCTCGTCAGGGTGCACACGCTTGGCGGCCTGGGTGATGGCATTGATTCCTTTGCGGGCCAGGGCGGGGGCTATTTCCAACTCAATGTCTTTGCGCTTGCGCCAATTCACCGCAACCCACGGGTTCGATGGCACAAAATGAAAACGCGGTGAATCACTGATGACCGTCACCTTGTCGTTGGGACCGCAAAGGTCTTTCATCTCATACGCCGCGGGCATCCCACCAATACCGGCGCCCAAAATCACAATGTGTGCCATCTCAAATCTCCAAAAATAAAAATACCTCACCTGGTATGGGGTTATTTTAGGTTCACCCACGGCCGACGTACAACCCATATGCGGGTTTTCCATAGGTACTCATGGGGGTATGTGAATGGCGCAGCAAGGCACTCTGCGTCGGATATGGCTGGGACTTCGGAGGACAATCTGCTCCTCGTGGCCAATCAGTGCCCGACCTATCTTTGAAAGTTTTCATGCTGCACTGTGAACAGTTGTACAAACAATATGGCGATACCCCTGTGGTGCGCGATTTGTCATTCAGTATCCGGCCGGGCGAATGCATGGGCATCATTGGCCCCAACGGCGCCGGTAAAACCACCACCATTCGGATGTGCTTGGGCTTGACGCCTGCGGACCGAGGCCAGGTCCGCTACGTCGGCCCTGATGGCTCGCAGTGGCACATGCCCGATGACGCCTTGACGATCAAACAGTCGTTGGGTGTGGTGAGCCAAATGGACACGCTCGACCCCGATTTCAGTTGCGCCGAAAACATCCGAATCTACGGTCGCTACTTTGGCCTTAGCAGTGCCGAGCTAGACCACCGCGTGCCGGAATTGCTCGATTTCGCCGTGCTCAGTCACAAAGCCAAAGCCCGCCCCGGAGACTTGTCTGGAGGGATGAAGCGTCGCCTGTCGCTGGCTCGCGCTTTGGTGAATAGACCTCGCCTGTTGCTGCTCGATGAACCCACCACCGGCCTAGACCCACAAGCGCGCCACCTCATGTGGGAACGCCTACAAGCACTGCTTCAAACTGGCACATCGATTTTGCTGACCACCCATTTCATGGACGAAGCAGAGCGTTTATGCAACCGGTTGCTGGTGTTGGACCACGGTCAAAAAATCACCGAGGGCACACCGCGCGAACTCATTCAACAACACATTGAACCAGAGGTCATCGAGGTGTACGGTGCGGGCGCCACAGGGGACGCTGCGCGCTTGTTTGCGCACCTGGCAGATCGCACGGAGCAGTCGGGCGAAACCTTGTTTTTATATACCCGTCACGCGCACGCCCTCATGTCTGAACTCGCGCAGCACCCCAATTGGCGTACGCTGCACCGACCCGCCAACCTTGAAGATGTGTTTTTGAAACTCACAGGCCGCCAAATTCGGGAAGAAGCATGACCACCCCAGCTCGCACATTGAACCCTTGGCGCCGCCCCCAAATCACGCGTCGCTTTTATCCCGTTTTTCTGCGCAACTTCATGGTCTGGCGCACGCTGGCCATCCCCAGCCTGGTCGGAAACATCGCAGAGCCTTTGATTTGGTTGGTGGCTTTTGGTTATGGCATGGGTGCTCTGGTTGGCACGGTCACCTACCAAGGCACCACCGTGCCCTATATTTTGTTTTTGGCCAGCGGCAGCATTTGCATGAGCGCAATGAATGCTGCCACGTTTGAGGCCTTGTACTCTGCATTTTCGCGGATGCACGTTCAAAAAACATGGGACGGCATCATGAACGCCCCGGTCAACTTAGACAGCGTGGTGTTCGCCGAGATGTTGTGGGCCTCATTCAAAGCGCTCTTCACAGTGACCGCCATTCTTTGCGTGATGTTGGCACTGGGCATCAGCCACAGTCCCAAGTTGTTGTTGGCTTGGCCGATTTTGTGGGGCACCGGCATCGTCTTTGCATCGATTGCCTTGATCTTCAATGCGCTGGCCAAAGGCTACGATTTTTTCACTTATTACTTCACGCTTTTCCTAACGCCAATGATGTTTTTATCAGGCGTGTTTTTTCCACTTGATCAGCTACCGCCATGGGTGATGGCCATCGCACAATGGCTGCCGTTGAATCATGCGGTGTCCTTGGTGCGCCCTCTTTTCATGGATCAATGGCCCGACCAAGTGGCCTTGCACGTCGTGACCCTACTGGTGTATGCCGTGGGCGGTTTTTGGGTCGCCTTGGCCTTGACGCGTCGCCGTTTCAAGCTGTGATCGCATGGCAAGACCTGCCGGCGCTCGGCGCCGCCACGTGTTGGGCGGCCAGCACTTTGCTTTCAGCGAATCCGGCCAAGCAATTGGGTGCCCTGCGCTTCGTGCGTTGGCGGATGTTTTTGGTGCTGGTGCTGCTGTGGCCAACCGTGATGTGGATGGGCCGATGGAACCACTTGGACTGGGGCACCGCCACCGCCATGGTGCTCAGTGGGGTGGTCGGCATCACCCTGGGCGACTCCGCATTGTTTGCGGCCATGAACCGACTGGGGCCGCGGCGCACTGGCGTGCTGTTTGCGACCCACGCCCTGTTCAGTGCTGGGCTGGGGTTCGTGTTCCTTGGCGAGCGGCTTGGCATACAGGCGTATGCGGGCGCCATTCTCACCGTGACGGGGGTCATGGTGGCGGTGGGCTGGGGCCATCGGAGTCAATCGGTTGACGCGTGGGAGCCCCAAGGACCCATGCGTGCCGGGATTGGTTTGGCGTTGTTGGCCGCCGCGTGTCAAGCACTGGGCGCATTGATTGCCAAGCCAGCATTGACCGGCGATGGGGCCTTGGACCCAGCTTTGGCCCTGGCCATGCGGGTGAGCGCTGCCTGGTTGGCCTTGGTGATCTTGCAGCCTTTTCCACGCCGCGGCGGCACCCCCAATGCCCCCAAACCCTTGGATTGGCGAGTGCTCAAACAAACGGCCATCAGCGGCTGGACAGGCATGGGCATCGGTATGGGTTTGCTGCTCTGGGCGTTGAGCCTAGGCTCGGTGGGCGCCGTCGGCGTGCTGAGTTCGGTCAGTCCGGTCTTGGTGCTGCCGATGTTGTGGTGGGTCTATCGCCGCCCGCCAGCCTGGGGGGCATGGGTGGGCGCCGCCTGTGCAGTCGGCGGCACGGCCTTGATGCTTACCCGCTGATGGGCACGGTGGTCATTGGAGCAACAGCGCACGACTGCTCGGGCTTGCTTGGCCAGTGGCCGAGCACCTAGGTTCAATCCGCCAGGCTTGGGTCCGACCAAGCGTCATCCCAAGCCTTGGCACCCTTGGGCGCAAACCGCGGCCACAAAGCCTGCAAGCCCATGGTCTCCAAGATATCCCGTAAGCGTTGTTGTGCGCTGAGTTTGCCGCGCCCAATCCGTTTAGCAATGATCAATTCGTTTTTCATCGCGTGCTCCCAACCGACGAGCTCGGTGACAGTCACTTGGTAACCACTGGCTTCAAGGCGCAAACAACGCAACACATTGGTCACTTGGCTGCCCATTTCACGGGTATGAAGGGGGTGGCGCCACAACTCTGAGAGCGGCGTTTTAGCGAGCTGCAGCGCCTTGTTCTGACGCATCACAGAGGCCGCCTCGGCCTGGCAGCAAGGCACCACAACCACATACTGGGCGTCGTGCTGCAAGGCAAAGTCCAGCGCATCGTCGGTGGCTGTATCGCAGGCGTGCAGTGCACTCACGATATCCACCGGCCGGTTGACAGCAGACTGCTGAAGCGCGTCTTGCACAGTCATGGCGTGAAAGGCCATGCGCTCAAAGCCAAATTGAGTCGCCAACTCTTGTGAACGTGCCACCAACTCAGGGCGCGACTCAATGCCTTCGACTCGCCCCACACCGGCTGCCCTAAGCACCCAGTCATACAGCACGAACCCAAGGTAAGACTTGCCTGCCCCGTGATCCACCACCGTGACATCGCCCCGCCGCGCCAACACATCTTTGATCAATGGCTCGATGAAACGCACCAAATGCGCGACTTGCTTTAATTTTCGGCGGCTGTCTTGGTTGATGCGCCCTTCGCGGGTGACAATGTGCAGCGCTTGTAAGAGCGGCACTGAACAAGCCGTTGGCAACTCGGGCATTTGCTCAAACACAGTTGGGGCTTTTTTAACCATGCGCGCATCATAGAGGCAACGCCACCTCTCAGACCATGACCACTGACTCACACCCTTATGCCGCACTCACGCCCGAATTGATATGGGATGCGCTGTCCAGCATCGGACTGCACAGCGATGGCCGCCTGATGGCCTTGTCGTCTTACGAAAATCGAGTGCTGCGGGTCCACTTAGAGGCCGGCCACGAAGGTGATCCGCCCGTGGTGGTCGCCAAGTTTTATCGCCCCCAACGCTGGAGCACCGCCGCCATTGAAGAAGAGCACGCCTTGTCGCAAGCCCTTCAAGAGGCAGAGATTCCGGTGGTTGCGCCGCTTCGGTTGCAGGCAAACACCTTGCACCACTACGGCGGATTTGCGTTTTCGGTTTCACCTTGGTGCGGTGGGCGCCGTCCCGATTTAGAAGACTGGGAAACCCTAGAGTGGATTGGCAGGCTGATGGCTCGGGTGCATCTGGTTGGCGCTGAGACTGAGTTTGCCCATCGTCCGCACATCAGCCCACAGACCTATGGCTGGGCGTGCCGCGATCAACTGATGCACGGCCAGCATATTCCGATGGAAATCGAGCGCACATGGAATGCTGCGTTCGAGGAGGCGATGCAAGGGGTTGAGCAGGCTTGGCACGCGTGGCAACCCTCAGGCCAAGTCTTGCGCTTACATGGTGACTGCCACCCCGGCAACATTTTGTGGACACCAGATCAGGGACCACACTTCGTCGATCTAGACGATGCCCGCATGGGCCCGGCCATTCAAGACTTGTGGATGCTGCTCAGCGGCGATCGCCGCCAGTGCACCCAACAACTTGGCGCGGTCATCGAGGGCTATGAACAAATGCGGGGGTTCGACCGACGTGAGCTTGCATTGATCGAGCCTTTGCGCACGCTGCGCTTGATCCATTACTCACTCTGGCTGGCCAGTCGCCAGAATGACCCCGCTTTCGCACAAAGTTTCCCTTGGTTTGGCACACTTGCGTATTGGCAAGAACAGGTGACGACGCTGCACGAACAGATCGACGCCATGCAAGAAAGCCCCCTCACGGCTTGAGAAACACAGCTGGAGACCTATGCCACTGACGATTTACTACAACCCCAAATGCAGTACCGCGCGCAATGTGCTTCAGGGCCTGCGCGACGCTGGCCACGAGCCCACCATTGTCGATTACCTCAAGACCCCTTTGGATGCAGACGCGCTTCGCCAACTGGCGGGCAAGTTGCCCCAACCGCATGACTTGCTTCGATCCAAAGAACCTCTATACAAAACCTTGCAGCTCCACCCAGAGGCAAGCTTAGACAGCATCGTCGAGGCCGTGGCCGCTCACCCGATTTTGCTCAATCGGCCCATTTGCTCGACCGACTCATTTGCCATGGCTGTGCGCCCCAGTGCCGCCGTGGCCACTTTTTTGGAGCACATCGCACCATGACTTTGCCAGCCGTTGAAAAAGACTTTCACATTTACCGTCCCAGCGAAGGCCACGGCCTGCCACACGATCCGTTCAATGCGATCGTTGGCCCTCGGCCCATCGGCTGGGTGTCAACCCGTTCGGCGAATGGCGTCAATAATCTTGCACCGTATAGCTTCTTCAATGCATTCAATTACATCCCGCCGATCATTGGTTTTTCAAGCACAGGCTACAAGGACAGCGTGCGCAACATTGAAGAGACCGGCGAGTTTGTTTGGAATTTAACCACGCTCCCGTTGGCCGAGTCGATGAACGTGAGTTGCCAACATTTCGCGCCGGAAGTCGATGAGTTTGAGCGTGCGGGACTGACCCCCGTGGACAGCCAGTGGGTCAGCCCTCCCCGGGTCGGTGAAAGTCCGGTGGCCTTTGAATGCAAGCTGACCCAACTCATTCAATTGCAGGGACACGATGGACAAAAGGCCAACACCTTTTTGGTATTGGGGGAAGTGGTGGGGGTGTACATCGCCAAACGCCTGCTCAAAGGTGGCATCTACGACACGGCCAACGCAGGTCATATCTTGCGCGGTGGTGGCCCCGCTGACTATTTCACGATTGGCCCTGAACAACTGGTCAAGATGCGCAGGCCCGATGAGGGCCGCGTGGCGCCACCTCCCACGCGCCCCGAGCGCTGAGTACAGCCATTGATCATGCAGACCTACCTGGTAGGCGGGGCAGTCCGAGATCGGTTGCTGAGGGAGATCTCGGGGCACCCTAGCGAGCGATTCGATCGCGATTGGGTGGTGGTTGGCAGCACGCCCAGCGAAATGGAAGCTCTGGGATATCAACCTGTGGGCAAAGATTTCCCTGTGTTTTTGCACCCTCAAACGCGAGAAGAATACGCGCTCGCTCGGACCGAGCGCAAATCCGGTAAGGGCTACAAAGGGTTCGTTGTTCATGCCGACCCAAAAGTGACGCTGGAGGAAGACCTTGCCAGGCGCGACTTGACCATCAATGCCATCGCGCTTGCGGCCCATTTGGTCGATTCGGATTGGCGCGTCACCGACACCATCGATCCACACGGTGGCGTGCACGATCTCCAAGCGGGGGTGTTGCGACACATCACCTCTGCATTTTCAGAGGACCCCGTGCGGGTATTGCGCACAGCCCGCTTTGCAGCGCGTTGGTCTCATATGCGCATTGCGCCCGAAACCATGGCGCTCATGCGTCAAATGGTCGACGCCGGAGAAGTCAACGCTCTGGTCCCAGAGCGTGTCTGGCAAGAGATGTCCCGAGCGCTGATGACCCCTAAGCCATCCCGCTTCTTTGAAGTGCTCCGAGACTGCGGCGCACTGGCTGTCTTATGGCCTGAACTCAACCGACTCTGGGGCGTGCCACAGCGGGCCGACTATCACCCAGAGATTGATACCGGCATTCACACCATGATGGTGTTGGATCACAGCGCGAGCATCGGGGCTGAACTCTTCACGCGGTTTGCCTGCCTGTGTCACGACCTCGGTAAGGGCTCTACCCCAGTGGACGTGCTGCCCCGACATTTGGGCCACGAAGAGCGCAGTGCTCGCCTCGCGCGCCAAATGTGCGAGCGCTGGCGCGTGCCACAGGAAGGCAAACAACTGGCGCAAACGGTGGCCAAAGAACACGGCAACATCCACCGCAGTGGCGACTTTTCTGCCGAGGCCATTGTGCGGCTATTAGAGCGTTGCGATGCGTTTCGTCGCCCTGAGCGCTTTGAACAGGTGTTGATTGCGTGTGAATGCGATGCCCGCGGACGCCTGGGCTTGTCAGACACACCCTACCCCCAAAAAGCTCGGCTGACCCTGGCACTCCACGCGGCCCAGCAAGTCGATACCGCCGCAATTGCCGCGAGCGTCACGCAGTCAGCACCGGCGCAAGGCCTGGGTGCAGAGATTGGCCGAGCGGTGCAAGCAGCGCGAATCAGCGCCGTCGCGCGCGCTGTATCAATCTGAGCCTGCTGCGTCTTGGCGCCGCTGCTCAACCCATAAGCGCCGAGTCGCCGGCAGCCAACCGCGGCTTCGCCAGCGCCACCACAAAATGCCACCACGCGCTCCCTCATCAAGGACGTAGGCCAACCAAATGCCCGGCAATCCCAGCCAATGGCCCAGCACATACGAGCCCACGCCCAGCAACAGAATCAAAGACGCCATGCTGGACGCAGCCGCAAACACACCATTGTTGGTGGCACGCAAAGCGCCATTCACGATCAAATTGAATACGCGTGACAACTCGAGCGCAATCGACATCCAAAGCAAAATTTGGGCAGTCCGGATGATGTCTTGATCTTGCGTGAACAAGCGCAATAACGCGGGTGAAGCAATGGCGGCAGCCAGAGACAGCAAGCCCGAGGCAACGAGACCATTGCGAACCGCTTTGCGCACCAATTCATCGGTGTGTGTGAGCTGTCCAGCACCCACCAGCCGTCCCACCATGATCTCAACCGCCCAGCCAATCGCAAGGCTGATGAGCAGCACAAATTTCAAAATCTGCAGCACGTAGGAATGAGTCGCCAAAGCCGCCACGCCCAAAGTGGCTGTGGTCGCCAGCGACACCATGAAACCGACGCGATACACCATTTCTAATGAAGCGCCAGGCACACCTACCTTGAGCATCGGCCAGAGCAAATCAAACTGAACACGGACCCACGTTGTCCATTGCAAGGGCAAGCCCAAGCGATACTCCCAAAGCCAAAGGTGCACGACGAGGCCCAACAATCGACTCGCCATGAATGCCCAGACAAAGCCCATCAATCCCAAGCCGTCAAACCCCCACACACCCAACATCAGCCACCACGAGCCAGCCAAGTGCGTGGCGTGCATCAGCACCATGACCATCAAGGATTCCCTCACCCGCAAATGGGCGCGCAAAATCGAAGCCAACGTCAGGTTGTAACCCTCTAACCAGAGGGCGAATGCCAAGACCAAAAGGTAAGGGAGCGCAAGGCTCACGATGTCAGAAGGGGCGTTGAGGCTACTCAAAATCGCATCGCGCCCCAGAGTGACCGAAGCTGCGGCAAACAAGCCCAACCAAGTCGCGACTGCAAGGGCGCTGTTGGCGGTCGCACTGGCTGCCTTGTAGCGTCGCGCCCCAAGCAACTGGGTCAGGACCACGCCCACACCAATCGCAAGGACTCGAAACACCACCACAACGGTCTCTTGCACTTGCTGCATCACACCCAGCGTTCCCGCTGCTGCGTCTGACGTTTGAGAGGCCAACCAGAGGCCCGCCATGGCCACTGACATACCCAATAAAAACTCAAAAAATATCGGAACCGCAACGCTGTTTAAGCGAGGGCGAAGCAGGTGGTTCATTTAGCTGGCACACAAGAAATCTGGCGAGGAACGCCATCATCCTCTGAGCTCTCCCTCGCAGGAAGTGAGCGGCTCAAAAAAATCCACCCGCGATGCGCTGGCACAACACCCAGCACACTTCAGCAAGGTCCAGGGTGGGCCGTCAAACCATCACATCGGGCTCACCGCGGCCAGTCAACGCGTGAATTTGACCCAGCTCTTGGGCCAAGGCTGCCAAGGGCTTTAACATCGTTTGCAAGGGGGTGTCGTGGGAAATCGGATCTGGCTCAAAGCGCTCCAGGTACACGCGCAAAGTCGCCCCCGAAGTCCCAGTCCCCGATAAACGGAAGACCACGCGCGCATCCTTGAGCAAAATCCGAATGCCTTGTTGCTGGGACAAGGTCCCGTCGATGGGGTCTAGGTAGGAAAAGTCGTCCGCTGTGACGATGGCATGACCACAGATCACTCGTCCAGGCAAAGACGGCAATTGATCCCTCAACCCCTGCATCAACCGCTGAGCCACCCCTGCATCAATGCTTTCGTAGTCATGGCGCGAATAGAAGCAGCGGCCATGGGTCCGCCATAGCTCTCGCACCAAAGTCTCAACGCTCTTGCCCGTGACGGCAATGAGATTGAGCCAACACAAAATCGCCCACAAGCCGTCTTTTTCTCGCACGTGGTCAGAGCTGGTGCCGTAACTTTCCTCGCCACATAAGGTGATTTTCCCGGCCTCCAAAAGGTTGCCAAAAAATTTCCACCCTGTCGGCGTTTCGTAGCACGGCACACCCAGGGCTGCCGCGACCCGGTCCACTGCGGTCGATGTCGGCATGGAGCGAGCCACACCGCGTATGCCCGCACGGTAGCCGGGCATCAGGTGCGCCCAAGCAGTAATGACCGCCAAACTATCCGATGGGGACACCACAAACCCACGCCCCAAAATCAGGTTGCGATCGGCATCGCCGTCCGATGCCGCTCCAAAATCGGATGCTTCCTCGGAGCTCATGTGATGCACCAAATCATGGGCATGAACCGGATTGGGGTCAGGGTGGTGCCCACCAAAATCGGGCAGAGGCTCTGCGTTGACAACCGTGCCAGCAGGAGCGCCCAACTCACCCTCAAGAATAGCCTTTGCGTACGGACCCCCGATCGCCGACATCGCGTCGTACCGCATTCGAAAGCCACTTGCAAACAGCCGACGCATCGCATCAAAGTCAAAGCACGCGCGCATCAATGCGGCATGGTCCTCAACTGGATCAATGACTTCAATCTCCGTATCCCCGATCCAAAAACGCCCCAGCGAGCCAAGCGGCACGTCAGGACTCTCGGTGATGGCATACGCAGTGGTGTGTTGGCTGCGAGTGAAGACAGCCTGCGTGATGCGCTCGGGTGCCGAGCCGCCGTTGCCAATGTTGTATTTGATACCGAAGTCGCCATCCGGCCCGCCAGGGTTGTGACTGGCAGATAAAACAATACCGCCACTCGCTGAGCGCCGACGAATCACAGCCGAAGTGGCCGGCGTAGACAGCCAGCCGTGTTGGCCGACCAGCACGCGAGCATATCCGCGGGCAGCGGCCATGCGCACAATCGTCTGGATCGCAACGTCGTTGTGATAGCGACCATCTCCACCGAGGACCAAGGTCTGGCCAGACGCAGACTGCCCCTCACCCAAGACCACATCAAACAGCGCTTGCACATAGTTTTCGAGGTAGTGCGGCTGTTGAAAAATGTGTACGCGCTTACGCAGGCCGGAGGTGCCGGGCTGCTGGTCCGCAAATGGGGTGCTTTGAATGGTCAAGGTGATCATGCCGCACAGTGTATAAAAACGGCGTGTCAACGATGGCCCTCAACTCACGA
>JBEAPX010000129.1:0-4440 GCA_041164205.1 Pseudomonadota bacterium | reverse complement strand
GCAAGAAGCCGGTGGTGTAGCCGCGGCTGGCGAGGCCATCAAGTTCGGTGATGAGTTCGGGGTTAAAGGGGCGACCGGCCACTGCGTCGTCGATGGCGCGGCGGTAGGTTTGGGCGGTGCGACTGACGTAGTATTGGCTCTTGGTGCGGCCTTCGACTTTGAGTGAGTCGACGCCGATTTGGCAAAGGCGCTCAACCAGTTCGACAGCGCGCAGGTCTTTGCTGTTCATGATGTAAGTGCCGTGCTCGTCTTCCATGATGGGCATGAGGTCGCCAGGGCGGCCGACTTCTTCGATCAGGTAGACCTTGTCGGCGGCGGGGTGGCGTTTGCCATCGCCGGTGGAGGCGAACATTCGGTCGGCTTCTTCTTGTTCTTTGGCAAAGTCAAAGTCGCTTTCCAAGCGCAGGGGCTGGACTTCGCCCGTGTCGGTGTCTTCGGTGCCGTCGTAGGTTTTGTAGCCCCAGCGGCAGGCGTTGGTGCAGGTGCCTTGGTTGGGGTCGCGGCGGTTGAAGTAGCCGGACAACAAGCAGCGGCCCGAGTACGCGATGCACAGCGCACCGTGGACGAACACCTCAAGTTCCATGTCGGGACACTCTTGGCGAATTTTTTCGATTTCGTCGAGGCTGAGCTCGCGCGACAAGATGATGCGCTTGACCCCCACGCTTTGCCAGAACTTAACGGTGGCCCAGTTGGTGGTGTTCGCTTGGACCGAGATGTGGATGGGCACCTCAGGCCACTTTTCGCGCACCATCATGATCAGGCCAGGGTCGGCCATGATGAGGCCGTCGGGCTTCATGGCGATGACGGGTTCGATGTCGCGCAGGTAGGTGCGCACTTTGTCGTTGTGGGGCAGCAGGTTGCTGGTGACAAAGAATTTTTTGCCGCGCTGATGGGCCTCGGCGATGCCTTGACCAATTTGCTCTAACTTGAATTCGTTATTGCGCGCCCGCAAACTGTACCGAGGCTGCCCAGCATAAATGGCATCGGCGCCAAAGTCGTATGCGGCCCGCATTTTGGCTAGCGAACCTGCGGGAAGGAGGAGTTCTGGGGCTTTGATTTGCGTCATGCGCGTATTGTCGCCGCGAATGAAACCCTTTGGTTGGATGGCACAATCTGTTGTATGAATACGAACTCATTAGTGATTGTGGGTGGAGGCATTGCAGGCTTGGCGTGTGCTGTCGCCACAGTCAAAGGTGGTTCAAAGGCGTTGGTGCTGGAACAGGCGCCGGCGTTCGGAGAAGTTGGGGCGGGGATTCAGCTGGGGCCCAATGCGGCTCGACGGTTGCAGAGTTGGGGTGTTTTGAATGCAAAAACATTACACGCGTCTGAGCCCGAGGCGTTGCAAATCCACAGCGCGGTAGATGGCAGCCAGTTGGGTCGTTTGCGGTTGCGGGGGCGGGCCAAGGCGCATTACGGTGCGCCGTACCTGACGGTGCACCGCGCCGATCTGCACACGGCGTTGTTGCAGGCAACGCAAGAGTTGTCGGGAGTCCAAGTCGTTGCAGGGACTGCGGTGCGCAATTGCGAGACCAATGGCCATGTGTCCTGGAGCGATGTGGGTGGTGAGCACGTGCAGCGTTTTGATGCCGTGGTGAACGCGCAAGGCATCTGGAGCCAAATTCGCGCAGACAGCCTGGGCGGCCAAGCACCCCAATGGACGGGGCACGTGGCGTACCGGGCGCTGGTGCCGATGTCGGCGTTGCCGGTGGCTCAGCGCCGTTTAGAGGTGGGCGTGTGGCTGGGTCCGAATATGCACGTGGTGCACTACCCAGTGCGAGACAGCGAGTTGTTCAACATCGTTTTGTTGGTTGAAGCGCCTCGGCGTGAACCCACGCAAGACTGGTCTCAAACCTGCGACCGAAGCGAGGTGGATCAATGGATTGCGCGGATGCATCCGTCGTTGCGCAGTTTGTTCGATGCCGTGACAGAGGCGGGCGCCGATTGGCGCCTTTGGGCGTTGGCGGGGCGCTCGCCCGTTGCCGACCCAGAGTCACTGTATAACGACCGTTTGGTCCATGTGGGGGACGCGGCACACCCAATGCTGCCTTACTTGGCGCAAGGTGCTGCAATGGGCATTGAAGATGCCGATGTGCTGGCGACGATGTTGGCGCGTTATCCGCACAATGTGCAGTTTGCGCTGCGTGAATACGCGCGAACCCGCTGGGAGCGTGTGCGTCGGGTTCAAGCCCGGGCCAAACGCAATGGCAACATCTTTCACGCCAGCGGGCTGATGGCTATGGCTCGCAATTGGACCATGGCGCTGGGCAAAGAGCAGGCGATTGACCTGCCTTGGCTCTACAACTACTGACAGGGATTGGCCGGTCAAGCCTCAACCCCCAAACCCCTGTGAGGGTGCGCAGCCCTTGGTTTCTTTTACGGTTGAGGCTTGTTGTCCTTGGCTGTAGAGCTTGCTCGCTTGGTGGCCGGCTTAGGGGCTGCTGGTGCCTTGGCGGTGACCACTCGGGTTTTCTTGCTTTGTGCTGTGGACTTGGCGTCTTGGGGCGCTTGATCGATGGGGAACATATTGGGCGTGAGCGCGCCAAAATGTTCTGACAAAAACGCCTCGCCTTGTTCGAGCATGAAGTAGCGAAACGCTTCGGCCGCCGGTGACAGCATTTTGCTTAAGGTATGCACCACATTCCAACCCCGCACAACTGGCGTGCCGGGCACATCGAGCACGGTGATGAGTTTGTTTTTGAGCTCTAGCTCGAGCACGTGCAGCGATACAAACGACAAGCCCATACCGGCCATGACGGCCTGCTTGATGGTTTCGTTGCTTTGCATCTCGAGCGTTTGAGCGGGTTGAATCCCGGCGCTGCCGAAAAACTTTTCCATCGCAGCACGGGTGCCAGAACCTTCTTCTCGGATGATGAAGTTGAACTGACTCAAGGTGCTAGGCGTGGGGTGACCCACACGGCACACCGGATGATCTGGCGGCGCAATGAAGACGTGGGGCTGGGCCGCAAAGGGCTCTGCCCGGGTGGCCATGTCTTTAGGCGGGCGGCCCATGATGGCGATATCCACATCGTTGTCACGCAGCATTTGAACCAATTGCTCGCGGTTGCCCACTGCCAACTTGACCTCAATGCCGGGGTGCTCATCGCGAAACGCGACCAACAAACGCGGGATGAAGTACTTGGCGGTAGACACCATGCCGATGGTGAGTTGACCAATCTCTAGGCGCTGCAGGCGCAGGGCAGCGTCTTCGGCATCTTTCAAGGTCGACAAGATCCGCCGCGCGTAGACCAACATGTATTCGCCCGCTGTGGTCAGGCTGACCTTTTTGCCGTTGCGCTCAAACAGGGGCAGGCCGACGTGCCCCTCAAGCTCCTTGACTTGCATGGTGATCGCGGGTGGCGTGAGGTGCAGGCTCTCTGCGGCGCGCACAAACGAGAGGTTTTTCGCAACTTCGTTGAACACGCGCAACTGGCGGAAGGTGGCATTCTTCATTAAGTGATCCTTGAACTAAGCAGCCAGAATATTTGAATTTACCTTATTGATCAAGCCCCATACATTCAATCCATCGCGGCACTTGGCCGCCTTTACCTGGAGCAAAAGTCATGGATCAATCCGCACGCTACGCCGACCTGGCCTTGAATGAAGCCGACCTGATTGCCGGTGGTCGCCACATTTTGGTGGCCTACAAAATGAAGCCCAAAGCGGGCTACACCTATTTGGCGGCAGCGGCGCACTTTGCGGCCGAGTCCTCAACGGGTACCAACGTTGAAGTGTCCACCACCGACGACTTCACCAAAGGGGTTGATGCCCTGGTCTATCACATCGATGAGGCCACCGAAGATATGCGCATCGCGTATCCCCTGGACCTGTTTGACCGCAATATCACCGATGGCCGCATGATGATCGTGAGCTTTTTAACGCTCGTGATCGGCAACAACCAAGGCATGGGCGACATCGAGTACGCCAAGATCATCGACTTCTTCATGCCTCCTCGCGCCATTCAGTTGTTTGACGGCCCAGCCAAAGACATCAGCGATATGTGGCGTGTGTTGGGTCGCCCCATCAAAGACGGCGGCTACATTGCTGGCACCATCATCAAACCCAAGCTGGGCCTGCGTCCTGAGCCGTTTGCCAAGGCGGCCTATGAGTTCTGGCTGGGTGGCGACTTCATCAAGAACGACGAGCCTCAAGGCAACCAGGTCTTTGCGCCAATGAAAAAGACCATTCCACTGGTGCGCGACGCGATGCGCCGTGCCATGGATGAGACGGGTGAGGCCAAAATTTTCTCAGCCAACATCACCGCTGACGACCACTATGAAATGATCGCTCGTGGTGAGTACATCCTCGAACAGTTTGGTCCAGATGCCGACAAGGTTGCATTCTTGGTCGATGGTTATGTCGGCGGTCCCGGCATGATCACCACGGCACGCCGCCACTTTGCCAACCAGTACTTGCACTACCACCGTGCGGGTCATGGCGCAG
>JBEAPX010000128.1:0-5251 GCA_041164205.1 Pseudomonadota bacterium | reverse complement strand
CTTTCGTGGGCTACTTCACACCGATTCGCGAGCTCGCGTCAGAGGTGATGGCGAATGCGCTGGGCCCATGGCAAACCTTCTGGGTGTTGTTCTATGGCTTTGCTACCTATGGCAACGCCGGCTTCATGCGCGAACAAGTGTGCAAATACATGTGCCCTTATGCTCGATTCCAAAGCGCGATGTTTGATCAGGACACCATGATCGTGACCTACGACAAGGACCGTGGTGAGCCGCGTGGGGCGCGTAAAAAAGGGGCTGATGCCCAGTCCCTGAACCTTGGCTCTTGCATTGATTGCGGGCTGTGTGTGCAGGTGTGCCCGACGGGCATCGATATTCGAAACGGCTTGCAATACGAGTGCATTGGCTGTGGTGCGTGCATCGATGTCTGTGATGACGTGATGGACAAGGTGGGCTATCCCAAAGGCCTGGTGAAATACTCGACGCAACGTGGCATGGCACTCGGCTGGAGTCGCTCGCAGATTTTGCGCCATGCGCTGAGGCCCCGCGTATTGGTTTACACCGGCATTTTGTTGGCGGTCACGTTGGCAATTGCCATCAGCGTGTTGACCCGTCCACTTCTGCGCGTGGACGTGATCCGTGACCGTGGCGCGATCGCTCGTATGGTCGAGCGAGGTCAGATCGAGAATGTCTATCGGCTCAATCTCATGAATGCCAGTGAGCAGCCGATGGCGGTCTCGATTGGCGTCACTGGCGCCGACAACATCATGTTGGCCAGCGAGCCAGACTACACCATTGGCGCCACCGAAGTGCGCGCCGTTGCGATCCGCGTCCGCGTTCCCCCGATGTCTCTCAAGCCTGGCAGCCATGACATTCAATTTGTGGTGAACATCGCAGGATCAGACACGCGTATTGAAGAAGCCTCGACCTTTATTGTTCCTCGCTAAATATGGAGCGACGTATGCAAACCAAATCAAAAGCTGGATGGTGGCGCGAGCCCATGATGTGGCTCGTTGTGGGAGGCCCCCTTGTGGTGGTCTTCGCCGGCCTGACGACGGTATGGATCGCAGTTAAGTCTGCAGATGAGGTCTTGCCGCAGCAGCAGGTGAGGGCGCTCTCAGCACAAGAATTGCCAGCGATGCAGGGGCGAAACCATGCGGCTGCGCCCGATAAAGCACTGAAATAAGCGGATAACGGAGACCGACCATGACCCTATTCGGACAACGATGTATGTGCGTACTGTGGCCCTCTTTTTTGGCGGCCGGAATTTTGGAGATGGTGGTGTTCGCTTTTGTGTCACCCGACGCCTTGAGTCTTGGGCAAGCACACCTAGAGGCCAACCCTGCGGCGGTCTACACCGTGGCGTTTTTTGTGTTTTGGGCGGTGACCACGATTTCCAGTGTGCTCACCGTGACCTTGTCGATTGGCCGAGAAGAGTTGAACAACGCTCGACCCTGAGCGCAAGAGGGGATTGCTGATGGGGTTGACCTCGGTCAACCTCTATACAGGCCAAGGACAATGCCTGAGGGTCAAATGGGATCGGAGTGGGCTTGTGCCAAGGCGCGCAAAGCAGTTTCATTGAGAATACTGATGTGGCGCTGCTTAACTTGGATGATGCCATCCGCTACGAATCGCGAAAACGCGCGACTCACGGTTTCTAGTTTCATACCGAGGTAGCTTCCAATCTCTTCACGGGTCATTCGGAGCTGCATCTCTTTGCTTGAAAAACCGCGATCTTGAAGGCGCTGGATCAGATTCAAGATAAACGCTGCTAAGCGTTCCTCGGCTCGCATATTTCCAAGCATCATCATGACCCCTTGATCCCGCACAATTTCACGGCTCATGATGCGATGCACGTTGGTTTGCAACTGGCTCACCTCTCGCGAAATTTCTTCAATGCGGTCAAAGGGAAGCACGCAGACTTCAGCGTCTTCGAGCGCCACGGCATCACAGGTGTGGTGGCTGTGAACAATGCCGTCGAGCCCTAGGATTTCACCCACCATCTGAAAGCCTGTGACCTGCTCGCGTCCATCAGGCGCGGCGGTGGTTGTTTTGAAAAACCCAAAGCGGACAGCGTACAAATTCGAAAATGTCTCACCAGCTCGGAACAAGGTTTCACCACGCTTGATCCGGCGCCGACCATTGAGGAGTTGATCGACCTTGTCGAGGTCCTCGGGTGTCAAGCCAACAGGTAAGCAAAGCTCTCTCAAATTGCAAGAGGAGCAGCTCTGAGCATGAATGGTCGGAATCGTTGCCATGGGGTCTTTAAATTTTAAAACGCCTTGATTATTGACCAAAGTCAAAGAGGTGTGTGTCCACCTCGCGCAAGATCTCGAACACTAGACACGGATACACCATGAGCCAATCTGTTATCAGCGAAGAACTGCTGCGCCGCTTCGACGTCGCCGGTCCTCGATACACTTCTTACCCGACAGCAGATCGTTTTGGGCCTCAGTTCCAGTCCAACGACTACATCAATGCGCTGAAGAGCTGCCGCGGTGGATCGATGAGTGCGCCATTGTCGTTGTATGCACACATTCCGTTTTGTGCGTCACTTTGTTATTACTGTGCGTGTCACAAAATCGTCACCAAACACCACGAGCGTGCGCGTCAGTATTTGGATTATCTGAAGCTCGAGTTAGATTTGGTTGCCGACATTTTGGGGCCCGGACGAGTGGTTTCTCAATTGCATTTGGGTGGTGGCACGCCCACGTTCTTGCGCGACGATGAGCTGGCGGAGTGGATGGACCATGTGCGCTCCCACTTCATTTTGATGCCCAACGGTGAATTCGCGGTCGAAGTGGATCCGCGCACGGTTTCGCCCAAGCGCCTGAAGGCATTGCGAGACATGGGTATTAACCGCTTGAGCTTTGGCGTGCAAGACTTTGACCCAGATGTTCAAGCAGCGGTGCACCGCGTACAAAGCGAAGAAAAGGTATTTTCCTTGGTTGAGCACGCACGGGTGTTGGGTTTTGAGTCCATCAACATTGACTTGATTTATGGTCTGCCAAAGCAGACACCACAGACGTTCGTTCAAACCTTAGAGCGGGTTCAGGCGTTGCGACCTGACCGCATTGCAGTCTACGGTTACGCACACTTGCCTCAACGATTCAAGCCTCAGCGCCGCATCGCCATGGCCGACATGCCGCTTGCCGCTGACAAGCTCCATATGCTGACGCTTGCATTGCAGATGCTGGGTGATGTGGGCTATGAGTACATTGGCATGGATCACTTCGCGTTGCCTGATGATGCATTGGCAGTCGCCAAGCGACAGGGCCGCTTGCACCGCAATTTTCAGGGCTACACGACGCAGCCCGACAGTGATTTGATTGCTGTTGGGGTATCGGCCATTGGCCGCATCGGTCCGACTTACAACCAAAACCTGAAAACCTTAGACCAGTACTATCAGCGACTGGACCAACGGCAGCTGCCGATTGAACGAGGCCTGAGCTTAACGCGAGACGACATGATCCGGCGGGCTGCGATTGCCGCCATCATGTGCGCAGGGCAACTGTTGTTTGAACCTTTTGGTCAAGCGTGGTTGATCGATGTTCAAAAGTACTTTGCCAGCGAGATCGAGCAACTGCGAGCACTGCAAAAAGATGGGCTGGTCGAAATGGATGATCAAAGCATCACCGTCACCGCGACAGGGTGGTATTTGGTGCGGATCATTGCGATGGTGTTCGACCGACACCTGCAAGCGCAAACTGAGCCGCTGAGGTACAGCAAAGTCGTTTGATGGCCGACGCTTGGCGTCGGCTTTTTGTGTCAACATCACGCTATGACTTATTCCTTGATTTGGACAGGCCTGCTGATGGGTTTGGTGGGTGGGCCGCATTGCGTGGCGATGTGCTCGGCTGCCTGCGCGGGCGTGACCCGTGGTGACACGAGCGCCCAAGGTCATAGCCGATTGCTCACCTTTCAGATCGGCCGCGTGGTGGGCTACGCGTTGATCGGTGCCATTGCAGCCGGCTCCATCCAAGGCGCAGCATGGATGGCGGAGAACAGCCAAATGCTCCGTCCTGTTTGGACGATGTTTCATGTGGCATTGGTGATGTTGGGCGTTGCGCTAGTGTGGCTGGGAAGGCAGCCTTATTGGCTCGATGGGTGGGGTCAATCGGTCTGGCGCAGGGCGCGTGCTTGGGCTCTGCCCTTGGGCCGCTCGGCACCTGCGTCTGTGGGAGTCCTGTGGGCACTCTTGCCTTGCGGCCTCTTGTACTCTGCGTTGATGGTTGCAGCTCTGACTGCGAATGGGTTGATGGGCGCAGGTGTCATGGCTGCGTTCGCGCTGGGCAGTGGCATCAGCATGACTGCAGGTGCTTGGTGGTTTCAACGCATGGGGGCGGCGGCCCCTGGAAACTGGGCCATTCGCTTGGCTGGCTTGGCGTTGATCGCAACGTCCGGGTGGGCGTTGTGGATGGGCATCACTCAGCCCACCGGATTATTCTGCGAGGTCCCTGCGGGCGGTTGAGTCGCGCAGGCTGCCTGCGTTGCTGGCGCGCGTGATTAAGGCCACGCCCAGCAAGGCCATGCCGAACGCCATGATCTGCTCCGCAATCAAGCGCTCGTGGAGAAACAGCACACCGACGGTCGTGGCCGCGATGGGCAACATCACTGTGAACACGCCCGCATGGTGCGCGGGTATATCCCTCAATCCGCGGACCCAAAGGACCACAGTCCACACACTGGCCGCGAGGCCGTAGAACAGCAGGAGAGCCCAAGATGGCCAACCCACTTGGCTGAACGAGAACTCTAATCCTAGCGGAATGGCGAGCGGCGTCATGAGTGTCAAGCCCCATAGATTGATGAGTGCGCTCATGCGCTTGGCGCTGACATACGGTGAAAGCTTTTTGGCAATCACCACATACATGGCTTCACAGCACACCGCTGCGAATACCAACGCATTGCCTAGCCAATGGTCTTCACCGGCATCGGGTGTCCAGGTCGCAAATCCGCCAATTCCTAGTACAGCTAAGGCGATCGCAGCCATCGCTCGTCCAGACAAACGCTCCCGAAGCAACACAGCGCTGAGCACTGCAACCACCGCTGGAAGGCTGGCCATGATCACGCCCGCAGTGCTCGCGTTGGTCCACTGCACCCCATAAAGCACGCAAATTGAAAACAAAAAATTGCCAAACAAGGATTGAGCAAACAACCAAGCATGTTGGGCTCTGCGAAGAGAGGGATCCTCTCGTTTGCGCGCGACCCAGTGAATCATGGCGATCGCACCGATGGCGAAACGCAGCCACGCCAATAAAAAAATAGGAAATATGGCAACCAGCGGCTTGGCAAA
>JBEAPX010000127.1:0-8236 GCA_041164205.1 Pseudomonadota bacterium | reverse complement strand
TTGCACCGTGTTGTTGGGAGAGATATCGGTAGGACGAACGATGCCGCTCAGCTGGACGACTTCGGTGCCTTCGCTCAATGCCAGCTGCTTCTCACCACGCAACACCAAGTTGCCGTTGGCCAGCACCTCGACGATGGAGGCGGTGATCGAGCCACGCAAACTCGCGGCTTGTCCAGTTTCGCCTTTGCCATCACTGGTGATGGCGGCGCCGTCTGTCTTGAGCCCGGCGATCGTGCTGGAACCCGGCAACTTGGCAATGAGCCCTGGCGTCATCACATCGTTGCTCGACTCGCGAGAGACGGTGGTGCTTTGCTGGCGCGTGGCTTGGGTGGTCTCGTCGAGCAACACGGTCACGGTGTCACCAATCTGGTAAGAGACGCCACGGCCGTACCAGTTGTCGCCTTGGCCACTGGTGTAAATGGAGCCAGTCGCATAGCTTCGAGTGGTTTGCACCACCGGATGCACCGGAGCGAACTCGGGTGAGTTCGCCAGCTTGATCGGGGCTTGACCGCAGGCGCTGAGTGCTACAGCCAGGCCAAGAGTCCAAATTGCACGTGCTGTCATGGTGATGCTCACATGTTGTTGTTCAGGTAGCGCAACATGCCGTCCACCGAGCTGATGGCTTTGGAGTTGATCTCGTAGGCGCGCTGGGTTTCGATCATGTTGACCATTTCCTCAACGACGTTCACGTTAGAGGCCTCGAGCGTGCCCTGCATGATGCTGCCAGCCCCGGCTTCGCCAGGAATTTGCAGCTGCGGTGCGCCACTGGCAGGGGTTTCTTTGAGGAGGTTGCCACCCATAGCCTGCAGGCCGGCTGGGTTGACGAATCGTGCCAACTGAATTTGTCCGAGGTTCTGCGCGCCACCGCCATTGGTCAACTCGGCGGTGATGGTGCCGTCGCGCCCGATCGTCAGGGTGGCAGCGTTGGCTGGCAACGTCACGTTGGGAATCAATGCGCTGCCCGCAGACGTCACGATTTGGCCTGTGGCGGAGACTTTGAAGCCGCCGTCACGGGTGTAAGCGGTCGTGCCGTCATTCATTTGAATCTGGAAAAACCCATCGCCCTGCACCGCCAGATCTAAGGCATTGCCAGTGGTGATCAGGTTGCCCTGGGTGTGTGTTTTTTCGGTCGCGACCACGCGGGTACCTGTACCGATCATCATGCCGGTGGGTGCCTGGGTATCGGCGGTGACCTGGCCTCCGGGCTGCTGGATGTTTTGATACAGCAAGTCTTCAAACAAAGCGCGATCGCGCTTGAAGCCGTGCGTGTTGACGTTGGCCAAGTTGTTGGCGATGACCGACATACGCGTTTGTTGCGCATCCAATCCTGTTTTAGCAATCCACAGTGAGGCGTCCATGTCTATTTCCTTGGTGAGGATTCAATTACGACTGGCGCATCATGCTGGCGCCATTGGCATCGATGTCCTTGGCTTCCTTGATGATGCGGATTTGGGCTTCGAAGGTGCGAGCGTGATCAATCATCTTGGTCATGGATTCGATCGCGCTGACATTGCTGCCCTCGAGTGCCTGTGAAATCAATCCAGGCTGTTTGTCCGTGGGTTCGATGTCGGCGCCCAGGGGCTTGCCTTCGACACGGTAGAGCCCATCTTCACGGCGCAACAACGGGGTGTTGCTGGCATCACGCAGCAAAATTTTGGCAACCTGCTCGCTCGTTGGTACGCCTGGCTGCGTCGGGTCTGAGGCATAGATGCTGCCGTCTTGGTTGATGGTGTATTGGAAACCCACTGGCAAGGTGATAGGACCATCTTCACCCCGAACGATTTCGCCAGAGCCCGTCTCTAAAACCCCATTGGCATTGATGCGCAAATCACCACGCCGAGTGAAAGCCAGATCACCATTGGGCGCCTGCACGCCCATCACGGTGGCGTCGGTCATGGCCACGTCCAACGGGTTGCCGGTGATCATCATGGCGCCTGATTTGAGGTTGATGAGGTCGTGTGCATAGACTTGCGATTGAAACCGCGAGTCAAAGCCAGGACCGTCTGCCTTGATGGAGCGCATGGCGGCGGAAAAGCTGGTCTTGAACCCGGTCGTCGACAGGTTGGCCAACTCGTTGGTTAGCATGGCCCGATTGACCGATTGTTGTGCCACTAAGTTGGCAGCGTTAAAGATCAGCTTATCCATGGTGAAACACTTTCTTTGTCAATGTCCGCTCATCACGAGCGGATGTTGATCATGGTTTGTGTCAACGTGTTGTTGGTCTCAATCGCTTTCGCGTTGGCCTGGAAGTTGCGCTGGGCCGTGATGAGTTCAATCAACTCTTGAGTCAAGTCCACGTTGGCTCGCTCTGTAGCACCAGCACGAACCGTGCCAAAGCCGGCTGAGCTGGCCTCTCCGAGTGCCAGAGCACCAGATTGCGCGGTGGCAACGTAGTTACTGTCACCAATTTGACGCAAACCAGTCGGCGCAGAGAAGTTCGCCAAAACCACTTTGGCCAGCTTCTTCTGCGAGCCGTTGGAGTAACTCGCCATGACCAAGCCGTCGTTGCCGACATCCAAGCCAATCAGGTCACCCTCGGGCTTGCCGTTTTGGTCCTGCGACAGAATCGAGAACGAGGACGCGTATTGGGTGGAGCCCTCGTAGTTCATCGAGAAGCTCAGGTTGTAAGCAGAGCCCGATGGCTGGACAAGGCGGGTTGGCACTGTGGGCGAGTACAAGTTGCCACGCGAGTCAAAGGTCAATTCGCCCTTGTCCAAGAAAACTGGGACCCAGTCTGGCAAGGTGTCATTGCTGGCCTGGGTGGACTCTGCAAAGTTGTTGTCGTCTTCTGCGGAGACATAAAGCAAAGAGTTGCCGGCGTTGGTGGCTTGCAGGGTTTCAATGTTGGGGACCCACAAGCTGGTGGTGCCACGAGCGCTGCCGATTTCAGACAAGCCCCAGACGCTGTCGCCAGAGACGCGGATAAACGCGTTGTTGCCCGTCGTGCCAGTGCTGAAACTCAGGCGGCCGGTGCCGTTGCCTGTTTGTTCAACGGAGACCTTCACGCCGTTGACGGTGCGGCCTTCGTTGTCGACCATCGCATTGATCCGACGCTCTAACTCCGCTGCAAATGAATAGATGGTGTAGTCGTCTTTGGCCGGCACTTCAACCGTGCCACTGACGTTGTCCACCGACACCACAAAGGTGTTGTTGGTGGTGTCCACGCGGAATTTGTTGTTCAGGTTCACACCGATCGTGTTACCGACCAGTTTGGCAGGCTCTGACGAGATGCCTCGAGCGGGCGCCAAGGCTGTGGAGACATAGTTGCCATCCTCATCTGTCGATGAACTGCTGAAGCCAAACAATTCCTTAGCCAAATCGGATGCGCCGTAGATGGCGATGCTGGAATCGTCGCCAGTGGCGCCAGAAGAGATGCTGAAGCCCTCGTCGCCGAAGCTGACCTTGATGCCATAGCGCTGGTCGCTCTTTTCGCGAATCATGTCGCCATTGGGAATGGTATAGGCGCCGTACAAACCAGTGACTTGGTCAACCGTGGTGTACTGCGTGCCGCCCATGCCAAAGAATGCGTCGGCAGCGAGACCCCCAGCGGAGCGCAAATGCACGCGGTTGATGTCGCTGCTGTCTTTGAAGGTGAAGCTCTTGTTCACCGCGTCGTAGCCGACCGTGATGTTGGGGTTGACTTCGCGCACCGCGTCTTGGACCCGAGCCACAGCGTCCTCGACGGTGATCTTGCTCATATCCTCGTTGGGATCGACCGAGAAGTTGATGGTCTTGAAATCGTTTTGTGACGCAGATTCTTCCGCTGTCGTCACCGCGATCTGGAACAAGGCCACATTGTCTTTGGCCGTGTTGAGGTAGTTGGTGAAATCGAAGTAGCGCTCCTCACCATACTGTTGGTTGATCAGCTTGGTCATCTCCCGCGCCATGTCTGCACCGGTGATGGCGGCTGTGGAATTGGCGATCGATGTCAAGTCAACATAAATGGGCTCTTTGGAGCCATCCACATTCAGGTAGAAGCTGGGACCTGTTTTTTTCTCAATCTCTGCAATCGCTGTCGCTGTACCACCTGACGGCGTCGTGGACAAGGACAATTCCGGCAGTGGGTCGCGAGGATCATTTGAGGTGAGGATCATTTCACCGTTCACGATCGATGCTTTGAACGTCAACTCGGTGTTCGCGTTGATCGATGCTTTGATGGCGTGCAAGCCATCGAGATAGGTGTCCGCAGGACCGGCGGTGTAGTCGATGGTGACGCCTCCAACCGTCAAGGTCATGACCGTATCATCACCTAAAGGCGCAGAGTGCGTGGTGCCTGCAGCAAACGATGGATTGGCACCCACATTGACAGCAGTCGACCCGGTTGAAGAGGACAAAGTCGTGAAGCTGTAAGCAGGCAAGTCCGTGGTGTCATCGGGCGCAGTGATCACCAACTCGCCATTCGCATTCACCGCAGCAGAGATGTCGCCAGCCCCGTAGTGGGTGTTGATGTCAGCGGCGATCGACTCAAGCGCGACTCGGTAGCTCGTCGAGCTGTTGGCCGTGGCAGTCAACTCGGTGGCCGCGCCACCCGAGACAGTGGCGGGGATGGTGAAGGTGAGCGCGACGGCCGTGGTGGGCTGGATTGCTGCACTGACACCAAGGTTGTAGCTTTGCTGTGCGTAGTTGGTTTCAACACCCTTGAAGCCTGTTTGCGTGGTGCTGCTGGTCAACAGGTTTTTGGTGGTGTCGTAACCGGTCTGCCAATTGGTGATTTTGGTCAGCGTGAGGGCATCGCCTTTGGCCGTGGCTGGCGTGGAGTCGATGCGATCGTTCAAGCTGTCGAGGTAGTAAAGCGGTGTGCCTTCGTATACAGGGGGCTCGGTGCCAGACTCAAAGCTGCGGGTCTCGCCGTACTGGTTGACGAACAATTTCGCACCACTGGTGTCGGTGGCCTGAATGAGCTTTTCTTCGAGTTTGGTGTCCCCAATGAAGACGTGCGTTTGCCACTTGTTGGTCGGATCGGTGGTGGTTGCGTTTTGTGTCTTGACGTAATACACCGTGGCCAAGTAGCCGTTGCCTGCTTCGTCAAACACCGTGACGCCAGTGGTCAAGTTGTAAGTGGTCGGGTCAGCCGCGTTGAAGGGGGTATTGATCACCGCTGCGTCAGCTGGCAGGTTGAGGCCCAGGTTGACTTCGGTGGTTTCCCTTGCATCGCCAATGGTGGAACGGGGAATCACCAACTTGCTGAGTTTGCTCAAGTCGGCTTTGCCGGCGTCGTCAACAGCCGCTGCAATCAAGGTTTGTTTAGATGCGTTGACCACCGCGTAGTCTTCGTTGAGCACGAATTCACCGCTTCGGGTGTAGACGTCTTGCAAGCCGTCGGCCGACTTCATCACAAAGAAGCCGTCACCGCTGATGCCCATGTTCAACGAGTTCGCGGAGAACTGCAGGTTGCCCTGGCTGAACTCCTGGGTCACCGATTTGATGGCCACACCCTGACCAACCACCGAGGCGGCGCGTTGCAAGGGCGATGTAGCGAAGATGTCACCAAAGTCGACGCGTGAGCGTTTGAAGCCCGTGGTGCCAACGTTGGCGATGTTGTTGCTGGTCACGCTCAACTGAGCGGTGGCGGCGTTCAAACCAGTGAGAGAGGTGTAAAACGACATGGCTGAATCTCCAATGGGCGGTTATCGGTAAGCTGAACTCACTTGAGAGAGCGGCACAGTGGAGCCGTCTTCAAGTTCTAGGATCAAATCGTTTTGAGCAGCGCTGTAAGTCACGCTGGTCACGGTGTTCGGTGTGGTGATGGGCATCTGGGTCACCTGGCCCAAGCTGGTGATCGCGGCGACGATCTTGTAGCGTCCAGGCTGTTGGCGTTCGCCCATGTTGTTGGTGCCGTCCCAGCTGATGTTGATGTCACCGGGCAGTTGGCGCCCCATTGCGCGGGTAGACACCAAATTGCCGGCTTCGTCATACACATCCACGGCGATCTTGTCTGCGCCGTTGGGGATTGAAATGATGCTGCTGATATTGGCACCTTCGACCAACTCAGCGGTGCCTTCGGGCGCACTGACGCGCTTGCCGATCAGTGCAGCGCCTTGCAACAAGCGATCGGCTTGCGAGGTGCTGGCCATGGTGTCAAGAGAATCGGCCATTTTGGTGGTGGCTTCAAGCTGGGAAAACTGCGCCAACTGGGCCACGAAGGCTTCGTTTTTGACGGGGTCCAACGGGTTTTGGTTTTGCAGCTGCGTGGTGAACAGCTTCAAAAACGCCGAGCGATCCATCTCTTCGCCGTTGCTTTTCGCACCCGGGTTATTGATCGAGAGATTGGCGCTGATGCTGCCAGTGGTGAGCATGGTCATGAATGAACTCCGCTATCAAGAACGGGTGATTTCGAGGGTGCGCATCATCAACTGGCGCGTGGTGTTCACCACCTCGACGTTGTTTTGGTAGGCACGCGAGGCCGCCATCATTTCGACCATTTCGGTCATTTCATTCACATTGGAATGAAAGACGAAACCCTCTGCATTGGCCAATGGGTTGGTGGGCTCATAGACCTTGCGCACAGGCGTGGGGTCATCAGACATACGGTCCACCTTGACGCCACCGATGTAGGGTGCTGCGGCATTGACCATCTCGTTGCGCATCAGCGCTTTGAACACCGGTCGCTTGGCACGAAAGGCTTCGTTTTCGTTGGTGCTGACGGTGTCGGCGTTGGCCAGGTTAGACGCCGTGGCGTTCATGCGCGTCATCTGCGCATTCAAAGCAGTGCCAGCGATGCCAATGATGTTGTCAAGAGACATGGTTATTCTCCTTTGAGCGCACGGCGCATACCGCTGACGCGACTTTCTAAGAAACTGAGCGTGGCTTGGTAGTCGGCGGTGGCTTTACCAAATTGCGCCTGCTCGACGTTGAGTTCGACGGTGTTGCCGTCAAATGAGGTGTTGAATGGCGTGCGGTAACGCAAGCCGTTGGTGTCCAACCCCTCACCGACTTTGTAGTGGCCGGCAGCGGTGGCATCCATGCGGGTGTCATTGGCCAACCCGGACAACACGGCCTTGAAATCGAGGTCGCGCGCCTTGAAGTTGGGGGTGTCGGCGTTGGCAATGTTTCGGGCAAGCAGCTCCAGGCGCTGGCTTTTGAGCTGCAGCGCCTTTTCGTGATTGCCGAAAACGTTGGTTAAACCGTTCAAGAAACTCATCTCGTTGTCCTTAGTGTTGTGTGCAGCCCGCTCGCGCAGGCCGCCATTGACACGACGTATGTGGTCCCATAAGCAATTGCCATGCCAAAATCAACTTTCCCCTTGGTTCAGGCCAGCAAAGCCGCGATTGAAGTGGCTGTTTGACGCTTGAGAGGCTCGGGCGGCAAGGTGTTGCCGCTCATTTGCCGCCGGCGAAGCGTCACCTGTCAAAATTTCTTCAGGTGCGTCAAGCGGTGGGGCTAAAGCGATCGATTGCCTCGCTTCGAAGGCGATGCGGCTGGCTGCCAAGCGGTCTTGGCTGTTCAAAATCAGCCCCTGAACAATCGATTGGCGGGTGATTGGGCGGCTTCGTTGACCGTCAATATGCAAAGCGGCGGCTTGGGTGCCACGGATCGGGAGAGCCTGATGAGGCTCCTGATAGGCTCTGGCAGCAGGGGTCAAGACACTGAGGTAGAGGTCATCCAGCTTGAGCTTGGGGCCGGAGCCGCCCAAACCGACGTCCCGAAAATAGGCCTCGACCAAATCAAGCTGCTCCAACACGCTCATGTCACGGATGCTGGCCGCCTCCCCCGCCTTGTTGACGCTGGCGGCGCCGCGATCTGGTCCTTCGCAAAACTGAATGATCCCGTGGCATTGGCCATTGGTGGCTTTGGGGTTCAAGCCATCGCTTTCCATCATGGCGACGTGGGCGAAATCATCGGGGTCAAAGTTCAGGTCACTGGCCAGCTTGAGGATCCGTGATTGGACTTGGTTTTGTTCGGCTTGGCTGATATAGCCTTTGTCGACGGCCCTTTGTAACGTCTGGCTCAAGATGCTGGCTTCTGAGCGCTCTGCAGGTATTGGGCGCGTGCGCAACGCCGCCTGGGTTGAGGCGAGCGAGTCACTGGCGGCGTTGGGGGAAGGCATGGTGCCCGAGCTGGTCGCCGGCGTCGCTCGCGCCTGAAGGCCTCGATCGAGTGTCGAAAAATCGACGCTTTGCCCTGGGAAGATCAAATTGGGGTTGCGGATGCCATTGGTTTTGGCCACGTCAAGCGCCTGCCTCATGGCCTCGTGGTCATTCAATTGCACCCCAAAACTGGCAGCGTGCTGCTTGAC
>JBEAPX010000126.1:0-15576 GCA_041164205.1 Pseudomonadota bacterium | reverse complement strand
GTTTGGCACTTGACCCGCGCAACATCGAGGCGCAGCTGCAATCCGGTATTGCCTACGGTTTAACGGCGGCCATCATGGGTGAAATCACCTTCGCTGACGGTCAAGTGCAGCAATCTAATTTCCATGACTATCCCGCTCTTCGGATGCACCAAATGCCTCAAGTCAGCGTCGATATTTTGGAAGGCGGCGGCGTGCAGGGCATTGGTGAGCCTGGCGTCCCGCCCATTAAAGCGGCATTGGCCCATGCCGTGTTTGCGCTGACCGGTCAACGCATCCGCGAATACCCCCTCAACAAGCACGTCACTTTTGTGTGAAGGCACAGTGCACAACGTCGTTTCATGGGCTTGCCGGGACACCTAGCGCACGATGGGCCTTGCCCCTGATGCGTCCAGTTCGTGGGGTTACTTGGGGATGACCCTTGGCCTCTTGGCACCGCAGATTACAGTTGTGTCTATGAAATACGCCATCATCGGCGCCGGAATCAGCGGTGCCACCCTCGCCCACGCCCTCCATCAGCAGGGGCATGACGTCACCGTTTTTGACAAGGGACGAGGTGCTGGCGGCCGCATGAGCTCTCGGCGCACAGAGCATGGTGCGGTCGATCACGGAGCGCAATATTTCACCGCGCAGTCGCCTGAATTCATGGACACCATTCGCCAATGGATTCAAGCTGGCTGGGTACAGCAGTGGGGCGATCAAGTGGTGGCCAGCGACGGAAGCAGTCGTCGACTCAGCACGTCGGTGCAGCGCTTCATCGGTGTGCCACAAATGCCAGGTCCGATCAAAGGCCTGTTGTCTCAGGTCACGACACACACCCAACACACCATCCAACGCGCACGCCGACAGGACCAGGCTTGGTGGCTGGATGCCGCCGAAGCCGCGCAACCACTTGGACCATTCGACGCTGTGGTCAGCAGCGTTCCCCTGCCCCAGTTGCCGCCCTTGTTTGCTGACCTGCCGCAACCGTGGCTTGCGCAATGGTCCGGCATCTCCATGACCCCTTGCTGGGCACTGATGGTCGATTGGGGCCACAGGGCGCCAGCGGATGCCTTCGATGGGTGGTTCGTGAACGATCCGTTCGTTGATTGGATTGCGCAAAATCATCGCAAGCCTGGGCGCATCACTCAGCCCCATTGGACGATACACGCGACGCCAGCATGGTCGCAAGTCCACGAAGAAGCCGCGCCAGAGGCGGTGATCGAGCACGCACGCCAGTGGCTGAGCGACCGAGGTTTTGGGGCACCCGCGCAAATCCACGCACACCGCTGGCGCTATGCACGCTCGGAAGGCGAGGCGGCTCAAGCGGCATACTGGGACGCAGACCTGCGAATCGGGGTCATCGGTGACTGGCTGGGCGGGGGCCGCGTGGAAGGGGCTTGGACCAGCGCCCGAGCCCTGTTGAGGCACCTGTGAGCAACGCTCGGTCTGGCTAAAATTTCAACATGACTGACTCACATCGACTTGGCTGGACACCCGCAGTTTGGACGGCGCTGCGTTGGTTAGGTTATGGCGGCTGGGCCCCTTTCGCGGCGGCATTGCTCTGGAGCATGGCAGGTCCGTACCCTGAGGTAGGGGCTCAAGTCCTGCAAGCCTATGCGATCTCGATCGTCACATTCGTGGGCGCACTGTCTTGGGCTTGGGCATTGGCTGTACCCGGTCTCCAGCCACAACAACAGCGCCGATTGTTGGTCTGGAGCGTCGTGCCTTCGCTGCTGTCTACTGCGACTGTCATGCTGCCCAACCCAATGCAATGGTGGGCGTTGGCCTTGGTCTACCTTTGGGCGCTGCGCATGGATGTCGCGCACAACGCATTTCTGCATTGGCCCAAGCAATGGCTCCGATTGCGAGCCCAACTGACCGCGGGTGCAGTGGCGACCCTGCTGCTGGCAGGATGGTGGCTTTGACGCGTCAGCCACGCCCCACACAATAGTCCTGAAGTTGCCATGGTGACACCCCGGGGGTCGCAATCGCGCCACCATTCGCCCGGTTCAAAGGAGCGAACCAGATGAGTCAACGCACGTACAACGTCGCCGTTTTGGGTCTCGGCGCGGTCGGTCAGCGAATGCTGGACCAGACGGCTCAACACCCGCAGTTTCAAGTTGTCGCAGGATTTGATATCGCGGAGTCCGCGCGAGCCCATACCGCACAGCACTACCCCAGCGTCAAGCTGTGTGCGTCCGCTGAAGAGGCCATCGCCGATCCCCGCGTAGACATCGTGTACGTCGCCACACCACCGCTTTACCATGCAGCCTTGTGTCGCACTTGCATCGTGCATCGCAAGGCAGTGTTTTGCGAAAAGCCACTGGGGGTCGACCTCGATGACAGCGCAAAGCTGGTGAGTGAAATCAAAGCCGCAGGTTTGCCAGAGGCCGTTAACTTTGTGTTCGCCTCAGCACCCGCAGTGGATGTGCTCGAGTCCAGGATCAACAATGCCACGTTCGGCTTGCGTCAGGTGCATATCCGCTTGCATTTCCACCGCTGGCCCAGGCCGTTCCAAGCGCACGCACCTTGGCTCAGCGGCAGTGCGCAAGGTGGCTTCACGCGAGAGGTGACGTCGCACTTTGTTTATTTGCTCAGTCGCCTCTTAGGTCGCGTGGAACTGCGATCGGTCCAAGGCGTGCGCTCACACGCCGACATGGCAGAGGAGTCGCTGATGGCCCACTTGAGCGCGGGCGGCATTCCGGTGTCGCTGGTGGCCTCCACAGGCGGGCAACCCAAAGAGATCGTCAGTGCCCACTTCATTGGCGAGCAAACCTCGCTGTGCTTGAACAACTGGTACAGCCTGTTGCAATGCGACGCCGAACATCCCGATGGACTGTCACTGGCCCATGATCTGGACCCCAGAACCACCACTTACCAAGCCCAACTCAGCCAAGTGGCAGCCATGATGCAAGGTGAGACACACCGACTACCCAACTTCCAAACGGCGTTTGAAGTGCAACAAATCGTCGAGCAAATGTTGATCGAGGTTTGACCCAGCAAGCCCTTAGTTTTTAAAACCCGGATCCAGTTGCTCGGCCAAGCGCAGCATGGCCGGCCATTCCATTTCACCAAAAGGCCGACGCACATCGGGTTGATACAAGTGCCAGGTCTTCTGAACCACCTCAGGGCTGGGCACTGAGAGCTCGGTCCGACTGGCCATGGCGTCGACTTGCGCGCGACACGCCATCTCTAACCAATACAGTGAGTTAAAAGCCTGTGCGACGCTAGCACCCGCAACCAACAAACCATGGTTGCGCAAGACCATCGCATTGGCACGCCCAAGGTCACGAACCAATCGCTCTTGCTCAGCCAAATCAACGGCTGGGCCCTCGTAGTCGTGGTACGCGATGTCGTGAAACCGCATGGCAGATTGCGTCAAAGGCAACAATCCACAAGCCATGCTTGAGACCGCCATCCCGGCCCGCGTATGGGTGTGGATCACACAGCCCACATCGCGCCGCGCACCGTGGATCGCTGAGTGAATGACATAGCCAGCCCGATTGACATCCAAATCTGTTGGCCCCTGTCTGATCACGCGCCCCTCCAAGTCGATGGTGATCAAGTTCGACGCCGTGACCTCGGTGTACAGCAGCCCGTAAGCGTTGATCAAAAAATGCTCTGTGCCAGGAATGCGAGCCGTCGCGTGGTTGTACACGAGGTCTGACATACCGTAATGCGCGATCAGGCGGTAGCACGCCGCCAGATCGACACGGGCCACCCATTCCGCATCGCTCATGTCTTGAGGCTGAGATCGCTGAGTGTTCATGGAATCAATCACCGGTGGCGAATCCATGCCGTTGCCAAGGTGGCGACTCGCCGCCAACACTTATGCACCCAAGGCCCCCACATCGGCCACCACCCGTCCCAGCACGGTACCCGCCTTCAGCTGATCCAGTACGCCAGACACTTCAGACAGATCGCAGGTTTTGGTCGGCAAGGCCTTGAGTTTGCCGGACTTGGCCAGTGCGACCACGGCTTCAAGCTCGGCCAAGTTCCCCACATAAGAACCCTGGATCGAGATGGCCCGCTGAGCCATAGGCACCAACGATAGGGAAATCTGCCCTCCAAACAAGCCCACCACCACATACCGACCACCCTTGCGCAAAGCGGCGATGCCCAGCTCAGCGGTAGGCGCCGCACCGACAAAGTCGAGCACACCGTAGACACCGCCCTCGAGTCCTTGCAGCGTGGCCAAAGCCTCAGAATCTTGCGGCTGCACAACCAGTTGCGCGCCCATGGCGTTGGCGGCTTCCCATTTGGATTCATCCAACTCACAGACCGCAATGCGTTCATGCCCCAAGGCGCGCAGCACCGCCACAGCCATCAGCCCCAAGCCACCGGCGCCCATCACCACAATCCAATCTTTGGGATGGCAAGGCATCAACTTGTTGATCGCGCTATAGGTTGTCAAGCCAGAGCACGCCAGGACGGGCGCAAAGCTGGGCTCGATGCCGCTGACATCGACCAAGTATTTGGGATGCGCGACGAGCAAACTTTGGGCATATCCACCTGGTCGCATCACCCCAAGAAAACGCGGCTTGGTGCAGTAGTTATCTTGTCCAGCGTCGCACTGCGCGCACTGTCCGCAGCCAATCCACGGGTACACCAATCGGTCCTCACCGATGGGCACACCTTGGGCGTCGGGACCCGCGGCCATGACCGTGCCATAGGGTTCATGCCCCATGGTCAAAGGCAACTGAACACCTCGGTCCTCGACATTGAAGCGCTTGCCATCCCCCAAGTCATAGTAGCCATCGCGGATGTGCACGTCCGAGTGGCAGACCCCGCAGTACTTCACACGAACCAGTACCTCGGTGCCTTGCGGCTGTGGCACCTCTCGCACGGCCTGCTGCAGTGATTTACCCCACTCTGTCACGTCATAACTGATCATGTGTTTCTCCTGTCAATGTGTGCAACGCCCTCGTTCAGGGAGTCGCCGGGTGATTGATCAACGTCTCGCTTCTTTGACCATGGCGCGCCCAATGATGAGCTGCTGTATCTGCGTCGTGCCTTCATACAAGCGAAACAAACGCACATCTCGGTAAAAACGCTCGACCCCATACTCAGACAAATAACCAGCGCCTCCCAAAATTTGCACCGCCCGATCAGCCACGCGTCCGCACATCTCTGAGGCAAACATCTTGCAGCAGGATGCCTCGGTTGTCACGTTCAATCCGTCATCGCGCTTGCGCGCAGCGTCCAACACCATGCACTCCGCGGCGTAGATCTCTGCCTTGCTATCGGCCAGCATGGCCTGCACCAGTTGGAACTCGCCAATCGCCTGGCCAAACTGTTTGCGCTCGACGGCGTAGCGCAACGCATCCGCGAGCATTCGCTGGGCGACGCCGACACACACAGCGGCAATGTGGATGCGACCCTTGTCTAGCACCTTCATGGCGGTTTTGAACCCCTGCCCCTCTTTGAGTCCGATCAGGTTTTCGGCTGGAACGCGCACGTTGTCAAAAATAACGTCGCAGGTATGGGCACCTTTTTGTCCCATTTTTTGATCAATCTTGCCAAATGAAATACCGGGCGACTTCGCATCGACCACAAAAGCCGAGACGCCCGCAGCCCCCTTGACCTGTGGGTCTGTGCGCGCCATGAGTGTGAACAAGCTGGCGTGAGGCGCGTTGGTGATGTAGCGCTTGGTGCCATTCACCACATAGTGATCTCCATCGCGTATGGCCGTGGTTTTGAGCGACGCAGCGTCAGACCCAGCATCTGGCTCTGTCAACGCAAATGACGCCATCAACTCGCCGGTCGCCAACCCGGGGAGGTATTTGGCCTTTTGCTCCTCGGTCCCGTCCATCAAGATGCCCTGGGAGCCAATGCCCACCGTGGTGCCAATGATGGAGCGAAATGCAGGAGACGTTTGGCACAGCTCAAACAACACCCGCACTTCTTCTTCCATGGTCAGATCGAGTCCACCATAGCTTTCGGGAATGGTCATCCCAAACAAGCCCATCTCGCGCATTTCTTGCACGATTTCCGGTGGGATCTCATCGGTTTTGGCGACCAGCTCTTCGGCTGGCACCAAGCGCTCGCGCACAAATCGAGCCACACTGTCTAGCAGGGCATTGAGGGTTTCTGAATCACGAATCAAGGGAGACCTCCGAAATCATTGGGAACTGGACTGTGTGTCAAACCATGGCGAAACACGGATTCACAATTGGCGTGAAATCAACTCTTTCATCACTTCGCTGGTGCCGCCGTAAATACGCATCACCCGGGTGTCAATGAACGCTCTTGTGATGGGGTACTCTTTCATGTAACCGTAGCCACCGTAGAGCTGCAACAACTCATCGAGCGCTTTGCTCAATTCCTCGGTCACAAAGAGTTTACAAATCGCGGCCTCTTCCACCGTGAGTTGGCGCTTGAGGTGTTCAGCGAGGTATTGATCCACCATCATGCGCACAGCGGTGGTGTGGGCCTTGACCTCGGCCAGCTTGAATCGGGTGTTTTGAAAGTCAAACAGGGGTTTGCCGAACACCACTCGCTCTTTGGTGTAGCGAACGGTTTCGGCCAACATACATTCCATCTTGGTGGCGGCCCCCAGCGCAATGATCAAACGCTCTTGCGCCAACTCTTGCATCAAATATGCAAAGCCTTTGTTCTCCTCACCCAGCCGGTGATCAACGGGCACACGCACATTGTCAAAAAACAATTCAGCGGTATCTGCGGCTTCTTGACCCATTTTGTCGAGCTTTCGGCCCTTGCGAAAACCCGCGCGATCGGCCTCGACAGCGATCAAGGACACCCCTTTGGCGCCCAACTCCGGATCGGTCTTGCAGACGACAATCACAAGATCGCAGTTCAGGCCATTGGATATGAATGTCTTGGCGCCATTGATGACGTAATGATCGCCATCGCGCTTGGCAGTGGTGTGGATGGATTTGAGGTCACTGCCTGCACCAGGCTCGCTCATGGCAATCGCCAAAATCAACTGACCCTGAGCACACGCAGGCAACCACTTGGCTTTTTGTGCGTCGGTGCCCAGGCGCGCAATGTAGGGCGCCACAATGTCTGAGTGCAGGCCAAAACCCAAACCATTCAAACCACTGCGCGCGATCTCCTCGACGATCACCGCCGCATGGCCAAAGTCGCCACCGGCACCACCCCATTGGCTGTCGATCGTGGTGCACAACAACCCTTCGCGACCCGCCTTGAGCCATGTCTCTCGATCGACCCGACCCTCAGCCTCCCAGGCGGCTTGTCTGGGCACACACTCACGCTCTAAGAAACGACGCACCGTCGCCCGCAACATCTCGTGGTCCTCTCGGTAGACCGTGCGCGGGTAAGTCAACACATGATCCATGGCGTGCTCCTGACTGATTGGCGACCCACGGGCTCTTTTTTGCAAAGTGCTCAGGCCGGTTGATCAACCATGCTAATGACAGACACGCCCACGCGCTGACGCGCCTATGACTCTGGCTTGGACACTCAGCAGCGGACCCGCCTTCGAAACTGCGCCGAGTCGTCCCGCGCGCGACAGATTGACTGCTACACACGCCAGCACAAGGCGGGCAGAATGGCCTGACGAACTCGAGGAGACAGAATGAAAGAACCCATAGAAGCGTGGGTCGTGGTTTGGGCGACATTTGTGTGTCTGGCCACGATTTTTGGCGTGTCTTACTCGTTCGCTGCTTTTTTCGAATCGTTCGCCGCAGAGTTCAGCGCGCAGCGCGCCGATGTCTCTTTCATTTTTGGGCTGTCTGGGTTCGTCTATTTCGTGATGGGAGCCGTTGGCGGGATGTTGGCAGACCGCTTCGGCCCCCGCATCGTGTGCTCCGCTGGTATGGGCTTGATTGCACTCGGCTTGTTGGGCACCAGCTTTGCCACGTCATTGTTAGCCATCTATGTCAGCTACGGTTTGCTCGCGGGGCTTGGCATTGCCCTGGTTTACACGCCATCGATTGCGAGCGTGCAACCGTGGTTCACCACCCGCCGAGGTTTGGCGGGTGGCATCGCGAGCACTGGCGTGGGCGCTGGGACGCTTTTTGTGCCTATGTTATTGGCCTTTGCCATTGCCGCCATGCCGTGGCGTGAAGCGATGCAGTGGTTAGCCGTTGGCGTGTTGGTCATCGGTATCGCCGCGGCCTCATTGCTCAAACGCGCGCCCGCCGCACGCCGTTCGGCGTCGGGTCAAGAAGCCCCTGGCTTGACGCTGCGTGAAACCTTGCGCACCTCCACCTTTCGCTGGTTCTACGTGGCCACGGTGACGGCATCCCCCGTGATGTTCATTCCCTTTGTTCATGCGCCCGCCGCAGCCCGCGATATGGGCATTGACGAAGCCAGCGCCGTCGGCTTGGTGGGCGTGATTGGGGTGGGCAGTTTGGTTGGGCGCTTCGCCATTGGTTGGGTCGCCGATCGCATCGGTCGAGCCAAGACATTGGTCTTGATGCAATTGTCGATGGGGTGTTCTTACTTCATTTGGGCGGGCGCCGATGGCTACGCGTGGATGTTTGCGTTTGCGCTGTGGTTTGGCTTGAGCTACGGCAGCATCGTGTCTTTGCTGCCAGCCATTTGCATGGATTACTTTGGCGGCCGCTCGGTCGCCAGCATCGTCGGCACCTTGTATTCAGGCGCCGCATTGGGGAATTTGCTCGGGCCAGTGTTGGCGGGCGCGGCATTTGACTTCAGCGGCAACTACGCCGCGGTGATCGTCAGTTGCTTGGCCATTGCAGCCGTCGCCACGTGGTCATCGCATCGGATGGATCAGACGGCTCAGCCGAAATTTTGACCCGGTACTCAGAGATCGTAGCCCGGATTGTGCCGATCAATCAGGCGGCGCATGGCATCAAACGAGTCCTCGCCCGCGCCCGTATTGGGGTTGAAGTTCAAAGAATCGCGCACGCACTTGTCGAGCACTTCAGTTGGGATCGCCCGCAGCGGACCGAGTGCTTGAGAGGCCACTTGCACTTCACACGCACGCTGCACCAGCCACATCAAGTTGAATGCTTGAGCCAAGGTGTGCCCCATCACGACGGGTCCGTGATTGCGCAATAGCAACACGCGTTTTCCTTGGGCGCTCGCCAAAATGCGCTCACCCTCCTCTTGGTGCACGGTGATGCCCTCAAAGTCGTGGTAAGCCACTTGCCCCCACAGTTGCGCGGCATAAAAATTGGTGAATGACAAGCCTTCTTCAGTACAGCACACCGCCAAAGTCGGGGTGGTGTGGACATGCATCACACAGTGCGCCTGAGGCACTTGCGCGTGGATGGCACCGTGAAACGCGAAGGCAGCGGGATTGATGCCCCAGTCAGAATGGCCCACGATCTCGGCACGACCATTCACTTTGACCAGGTTGGACGCCGTGACCTCGCTGTAATGCAAGCCGAAAGGGTTGATTAAGAAGTGCTCTGGCTCCCCCGGCACGCGCAGCGAAATGTGGTTGTAAATCAGCTCTGCCCAGCCCAAGTGCGCAAAGATCCGGTAAGTGGCGGCGAGTTGAATGCGAGCGGCCCACTCGGGCTCAGAGAATCGGTTGGGGCGCATAGGCGAAAGAGGCCTCACTGGGAGGTGGCTGGATTGAATTAGGTGTTTGATTATTGACCTGATCGGCTGGTGTTTGGTTCAGTTCCCAGTCTTTTTAGGGTAATCCCTGTCCATAACTCGCTCGGATATTTGCTTAAATAAAAGAACCATTTTTCGAAACCGGTTCACCCCACCCCTCTCAAAGGATCAAACCATGAAGAAGTTGCATCTCAGTGCCATCGTCGCCACGCTGGCGATGTCTGCCACCGCACAAGCAGCCACCGTGCTGACCGTCTCTAGCTGGGTGCCCCCCAAGCACTTGTTGTCGGTTGCCCAGGCAGAGTGGTGCGACATGTTGGCGAAGAAGACCAGTGGTGATTTGCGCTGCAACGTCCTGCCCAAGGCGCCTATGCCCGCACCCGGCACAGTCGATGGCGTGAAAAAAGGCTTGGTCGATATTTCTTTCGCAGTGCACGGATACACGCCCGGTCGTTTTGTCGCCACGCAGATGGCCGAATTGCCGTTCCTCGGCGACAGCGCCACGAGCATTTCTGTCGCTTACAACCGCATTGCCCAGCGCTACCCTGCCTTCAAAGCCGAGCACGACAAGCAAGGCGTCAAAGTGTTGGCGTACTTCACGCACGGTCCTGGCATGATTTTGAACACCAAAAAAGAGATCACCAAAGTCGATGATCTGCAAGGCCTCAAATTCCGTATCGGTGGCGGTATGGTCAACGAGATCAGCAAACGCTTGGATATGAACGTGACCCTCAAGCCCGCTCCCGCATCCTACGAGTTGCTATCGACCGGTGTGATGGACGGCACGCTGTTCCCTGCTGAGTCCACCGACTCTTTCAAGATCGACAAGCTGATCAAGTACGCAACCACGCTGCCCGGCGGCTTGTACAACACCAGCTTTGCTTTCATGATCAACCCAGACACCTACGCCAAGCTCAGCGATAGCCAGCGCAAGGCGATTGACGAAATGTCAGGCGAGTTTGCGGCCCGCCATTTCGGTAAGGCTTGGGATACTGCGGATGCGACCTCAACAGAAAATATGCGCAAGAACGGCGTCAAGATCACGGCTGCCTCTGCATCCATGGTGAGCGACATCACGGTGCGCATCGGCAAACTTGAGCGCGATTGGGTGGCTCAGGCTGAGGCCGCTGGCTTGAGCAACGCGGGCCAAGCGCTGCGCGAGTTCCGCGCGGAAATCGCCAAGCAGTAAGACCTTTGCGACGCACCGTTCCTGCACGGTGCGTTAGCATTCAAGGTATCGGCGGGAACCCGCGGGGGTTCCCGCCATTGTTTTTTGTGGAAAGCCGACGGTGATATGCGAACTTATCTTGAACGCATTTGTGGTGGGGTAGGCGGCCTCTCGTTGTTTGCCATCATGTGGCTCACTTTCTTTGATGTCGGCGGCCGCAAATTTTTAAGCCAATCCATCACCGGCTCTTTGGAAATGACGGAGATGTTGATGGTGGTGGTGATTTTTTCAACCCTGCCTTTGGTCAGTCTCAACGAAGAGCACGTGGTGTTTGGCTCGCTCGATAGCGTCTGGTCTGATGGATTTAAGAAGGTACAACGGGTGCTGATCCAACTCATCTGCGGCGCGTGTTTGTTGTGGGTGGGTTGGCTGATGTGGGGGGTCGGAGTAGAGACCGCGGAGGCCGGCGAAGTCAGCGCCCAACTGGCTATTCCACGCGCGCCCTTCTTAGACCTGATGGGGGTCTTTTCGTTCTTGGCTGGGGCGATTCACATTGCGCTGGCATTCACCCCAGCGCCAGCGCATTCAGCACACGGATAACGCGACATGATCGAAGCACTTTTGGGTTTTATTGGCGTTTTCGCGCTGTCACTCATGCGGGTGCCTTTGGCATTTGCAATGGCGATCTCGGGAACCATCGGCTTGGGACTGATCAGAGGCTGGGAACCCGCTTGGGCCAGCTTGGAGCAAGTGGTCCAAGAAACAGGCTTTGCTTACACCTTGTCTGTGGTGCCTTTGTTTGTGCTGATGGGTAACTTTGTCTCGCGGGCCGGCCTGGCACAAGAGCTGTTTTACGCCGCGCACACCATGATTGGTCATGTGCGTGGTGGCTTGGCCCACGCGACGGTGCTGGCCTGCGCTGGCTTTGGCGCGATTTGTGGCTCGTCCATTGCGACTGCCGCCACGATGAGTCGAGTGGCCTACCCTTCAATGAAGAAGCTGGGTTACAGCGACTCCATGTCCACAGCCGTGATTGCGACGGGCGGGACACTGGGCATCATGATTCCGCCATCGACCATCTTGGTGATTTACGGCATCGTGACGGAAACCAACATCGGGCATTTGTTCGCTGCCGGCGTGCTGCCGGGCATCTTGTCAGCATCGCTGCTGATGCTTGCCATCACGATCATGACTTGGCTAGACCCTGACCACGCCCCAGCCGGTGAAAAAATCAGCTGGAAAGAGCGTTGGGCTGCCTTGCGTGGCATTTGGGGAGTGCTGTTGCTGGCCCTGCTGGTGCTGGGCGGCATCTATGGCGGTGTGTTCACTGCGACCGAGGGCGCAGGCGTGGGTGCCACGGGTGCATTCTTGTTTGCCGTTGCCCGCAAACGCCTCAGCCTGCGTGACCTGTACAACGTGTTGATCGAGTCTGCTCGCACCACCTCGATGCTGTTCATGCTGCTGATGGCGGCAACGATCTTTGCGAACTTCATCAATTTCACCCCGATGCCGTTTTTGTTGAAAGACTGGATCATGGAGTTGGGGTTGACGCCGATCTGGATTGTGGTTGCGATGATGGCTGTCTACGTGATCATGGGAACGGTCATGGAAGAGCTGACGATGGTGTTGTTGACCATTCCGCTGTTCTTTCCAATCGTGACGGGCCTGGGATTTGACCCCGTCTGGTTTGGGGTGCTGATTGTGATGGTGGTGCAAATTGGTTTGGTCTCACCGCCGGTTGGCATGAACCTGTTTGTGATCCATGGGCTGTTGCCCGAAGTCAAACTGGGCGCAATCTTCCGAGGCGTCTGGCCTTTGGTCTTGGCGATGGTCGTGACGCTTGGGCTGCTGATTAGCTTCCCGCAAATCAGTTTGTTCCTGCCGTCATTCATCGATTCGTGAGGCCGATGAGCGGCGTGAATCGCCACTCACCTCACGGGTACGCCAATGGCGCGCTCATTCGCCCAAGTGTTGATCCGCGAGGGTCAAGTTGTTGGTGATGATGATTTGCCGTATCCACTCAACATACTTGGGCCCCTCTTGCGAGTAGCCACGCAGGCCATCAATCAAGCGCAGTCCTGTCAGCGGCTGTCCCGCGTCTCTGGCCGCTAAGCGCAAGTTGCGCAGCCGCGCGTATGTGCGGTGCGTATTCAAGTTGTGCACGTAAGAGACCACCGATTGGTAGGGCTTTTTGAATACCCTGACTTCGTAGGATGCCCCCTCGGGACGCAGCGCAGGCGCGATGCCGCAACCAAGCCTGAAACACCATTGACCAAACAAATTGTTTCCTTCGCGCGCAAATCGTGACGTCCCCCAGGCCGACTCATTGGCTGCCTGCGCCATGGCCAATGAGGGTGGAATGACATCCATGCGCTTCAACAGGCGCTGCAATGTGGCCACCTCAGTGACCGAATCCTCGACGTTGTAGGCGTCGAGCCAAGCTTGGATGGTGTGCGCCAGTTGATCGGTCAATGGTTCCCCGTTTCTGAGCAACAGCAACCCCTCCCTGACAGTGGCCCGCTTGGCAAGAATGGCGGCATTCTCTGCATTGATCAGCCGTTTGACAAATTCAAAAAACGCTATCTTGCGATCCGTCGTGTCGGCCAGGCTGGCAAAGTCTGGCAACGGGGCGCGGCGCGCGTCCACCCTCTGCGCTGACTCCAAAAAGCGTGCATCCGGCTTCCAAGCTTCCGTCGCCACCCAACTCAGTACCCCAAAAGAAAACGCCAGCGCCAACGCGACCAGCCAAACAGACTTTCGATCCACCCCAAACCTTTGCTTTTTGCGGCCATTGCCGACACCCACGACCTTATCACCTGTCTGGCACTTCGAGCTGACAAAACGACTCAAAACCAGAGACAAACCCAGGGACTGAAGCTGCCGCCCAAGGGGCGATGCTGCGATACGGCGGCGCTGGCCTTCAGCGGTGGACAGCGACACGCCAAATCGCTGCAATCGATTTCAAGGGCAGCAGCAGCTCCCATCCCATTCGCGGGGCCCTTGCGAAGCACATCGAGGTAAAGAAATTGCGCCAACACACCCCTCCAAATTGCCCTCAAATACCCTTAAAAAAGATTTGATTTTTGCGATTCAAGAGGGTTTTTTCAGGTTCAAGGGTATTCCCTTGAATTCGCCTGCAAGCCCCGTCAATAGGCGCATTCAGAGGAATCGGCCCAGGGAGTTTGTAAGCATCCTGTAACGAACATGACTCCCCTCTGGTATTACCCGGTAGACAAGCCCCCCCCACTCCACTTTAGACTGGTGCGCACAAACACAAGAGGCGTTCTGTGGGCGCCCAAAACAGAGGAGAAAGTAGCTTGGTCATCGATGAATCGAATGCTCTGCTTCAAGTCAAAGGCATCACGGTGCGCTTTGGAGGCATTACCGCGTTGGACGACGTCTCGTTCAACATTCCTCGTGACAAAGTGTGCGGCTTGATTGGCCCCAACGGTGCCGGCAAGACCACACTCTTTAACTGCCTGAGCCGTCTGTACCAGTACCAAGAGGGTGATTTGGTTTTCGAAGGCAAGTCCATCACGCCAACACCAGTCCACGAGATGACCCAGCTGGGTATCGGACGCACCTTCCAAAACCTGGCCATGTTCCGGGCCCTGTCCGTGCGCGACAACATCATGATCGGCGCACACAGCAAATCCAAAACGGGCTTCCTTCGCGGCATGTTGCCCAACGCCGCCGTGCGCGAAGAAGAAGCCCGACTCAACCGCATCGCAGATGACCTGATGGAGAAGCTCAAACTCACTGAGGTGTCCGAAAGAGCGGTGGGAGAATTGCCTTTTGGCTACCAAAAACGTGTTGAGTTTGCGCGCGCCTTGGCTTCACAGCCGCGCCTGTTGTTGCTTGACGAGCCTGCCGCCGGTTTGAACCACGAGGAGCTGCATGATCTCGGCAATTTGATCAAGTGGGTGCGCGATGACATGGGCATCAGCGTGCTGCTGGTTGAACACCACATGAGCTTGGTGATGGAAGTTTCTGACTGGATCGTGGCGCTGAACTTCGGTAAAAAAATTGCCGAGGGCACACCCGAACAAATCCAACAAGACCCCGAAGTGATTCGTGCTTACTTGGGGGGTGCATAACATGAGCTTGAATATGAAGTTATTGGAAGTCAAAGACCTGAACGCCTGGTACGGCGCCACCCAAGCTTTGTTTGGGGTCAGCTTTGAGCTTGAAAAAGGCGGCATCACCACGATCTTGGGTGCCAACGGTGCAGGAAAGACCACCACCCTGCGCGCGATGTGCCAAACCGTCAAAACGTCGGGCGACATCACCTTTGCGGGCAACACCATCGGCGGCGCACCCACCGACAAAATTGTTCGACTGGGCATGGCCCATGTGCCCGACGGCCGCGGCACCTTCACAGGCCTGACGGTTGAAGAAAACCTGCGTCTCGGCGCTTACTCTCGCTCTGATAAGCACGAGGTGGCAGCCGACATGGAGCGGATGTTTGAGCGTTTCCCAAGGCTGAAAGAGCGCATCCATCAGCAGGCCGGCACCTTGTCCGGTGGCGAACAACAGATGCTCGCGATCAGTCGTGCATTGATGCTTCGCCCTGCCTTGCTGTTGTTGGACGAGCCCTCATTTGGCTTGGCTCCACTGGTGGTGCAAGAAATCTTCGAACACCTGCGTGCGATCAACGAAACCGACCACGTCAGTATGTTGCTGGTCGAACAAAACGCTTCCCTGGCCTTGAACTTGGCCGACCAAGCCTACCTGCTGGAAACCGGCAGAGTGGTGCTTTCAGGACCTGCCGCTGAGATTCGTGCAGACGAATCAGTGCGCCGGGCTTATCTGGGTTATTGAGGCAAAGGGAGTAGAGAAAAAATGGACGGATTCCTCTTACAAGTATTTTCTGGCCTCGCAAGTGGCTCCATTTACGCGCTGGTGGCGTTGGC
>JBEAPX010000125.1:0-4817 GCA_041164205.1 Pseudomonadota bacterium | reverse complement strand
ACGGCAACCCTCAAGGGTGCAGTTCGTTGAGGCGCTTGTCGATCTCAGCCGCCGGCACGGCACCTGGCACACGTGAGCCATCGACAAAGAAGAGGGTAGGGGTGCCCGTGATGCGGTGCTTGCGACCGAACTCAAGGTTGCGATCCAGCGCACTGGTATCGCAATTTACCTTGGCAGCAGGGGGCTTGATGCCGTCGAGCATCCACTCTTCCCAGGCTTTGGCGGGGTCTTTGGCGCACCAAATGCCCTTGGATTTGACGCTGGAGTCTGGCCCCAGCACGGGCAACAGCATCACGGTGATGGTGATGTCACCCATGCTGGCCATATCGCGCTCCAAGCGCTTGCAGTAGCCGCAGTTGGGGTCTTCAAAAATCACCAACTGGCGTTTGCCATTGCCCCGCTTGATGACAAAACCATCTTTGACGGGCAGGTCTTTGAATGGGATCTTGAGCAAATCGTTGGTCCGGGCTTCGGTCAAATTGATGCGGGACTTGAGGTCAATCAACGCGCCCTGAATCAAAAACTGACCGCTTTCATCGACATACATCACATCGTTGCCGACCCGCAGCTCCATGATGCCTTTGATGGGCGTGGCCATCACTTCAGCGTCTGCAGGTAACTGCGGCAAAAGTTGGCGCAATTTGGCCATGGTGTCTGCCGCCCAGGCGGATGAGCCAAGGACAAGCGCAGCGCTGATCAACAGTCGAGAAACAAAGCGGGTGTGGAGCATGAGGGGGTTTCCAAAAAGTGAAGCGTCAAGAATACACAAAAGCGCGAAGCCTCTGGCCAGCGAGGAGAAGCGGCCGCTTCCAGCCCCGACCAACCACAGCGGTGACCCAAGTGGGTTTGAGTCAATTAAATCGGCGAAGCAGGATTGGCTTCGGTGCGTCGCGCCTGAGCCATGGCCCACTGCTTGACCGAGCCCATTCGATCAAACCACTGCATCCCGACATTGCGCAGCGTACCGACCAGCGGCAGGCGGCTGGCAAACGCCAAAAACAGCGCGTCTGTGGCGGTTTGCATACTCAGTGTGGGGACCGCGCGAGCGCGCTCGTAGCGACGCAACAGGCGGTGGTCGCCTACGGCTCGCCAGCTCTCCCGCTCACTCAACACCCGAGTGAGCTCGGCGACATCGCCCAAGCCCAAGTTAAGCCCCTGACCCGCCAGTGGATGCACCGTGTGCGCGGTATCGCCAATCAGCGCGACCCCAGGCGCAACCCAGCGATCGGCCCGGCTCAGTACCAACGGCCAAGTCGCCACTGGGGCAATCACTTCGGCCTGTCCCATGACATGGTGGCTGGCCTCACTGATGGCTTGACCCAGGGCCTCGGGTGAGGCGTTGCGCCAGGCTTGGGCCTGCGCGCCATCCTGCGACCACACCACTGCCATGTCTCGGCCATCGGGACCGTCCATCGGCAGCAAACCCAAAATGCGGTTGCCGTCAAACCATTGCCAGGCGGTCCCGGCGTGGGGTTGTGCCATGCGCACCCGGGTAGCCACGGCGTGGTGCGGATAGCTCACGCTTTGCACCGAGAAGCCAGCCATTGCCCGTGCGGTGGTGCCCCGTCCCTCGCTGATGACCCACAAACTGCCGGGCTTGCGCTCGGGTGCGTGATCGGCGACCGTGATCTTGGGTTGGGCACGCACCGCGTCTTGTAGGCGTTGAATCACAGCCGGCACATCCACAATCCATGTCAAATCGTCACCCTGCGGCGCATCAAATTGCACGCAGCCTTGGGCGTCGCCAAACACGCGCATCTGCCGCACAGGGGTGGCCACCCTAGGGTCTTCGGGCCACGCCCCCACCGCTTGCAACGTGGCCTTGCCCGCGTGGTTAATGGCATACGCGCGCACATCGGCCTGGGCAGGTGGATTCAAGTCGCCCACCAGCGTCACGCGAAAGCGCGCTTTGGCGAGCGAAAGCGCCAGCGCCATGCCGACAATGCCGGCGCCTTGGATGGTGACTTCGTTGGATACAGCCATGCCCCAGATTTTAGTGGGGCGGCGTTTGCCCGCATTGGAGGGCGCTCAAATCCTCTGGGCGGGGGGCTTATTACAATAGCGGCTTGTGACGCGCATCCGCGCCGGCCCTTCGCGCCCCCAATGAGGGCAGCGGCCTTCTAAAGGACACCCCATGAGTTTGAAATGCGGCATTGTTGGTTTGCCCAACGTTGGTAAATCCACCCTGTTCAACGCCTTGACCCAAGCGGGCATCGCGGCCGAAAACTACCCCTTCTGCACGATCGACCCCAACGTGGGCGTGGTTGAGGTGCCAGACCCCCGGTTGGCGGCATTGGCTGAGATTGTTCAACCCGAGCGCATCCTGCCGGCCATAGTCGAGTTTGTCGATATCGCTGGCTTGGTCGCTGGCGCGAGCAAGGGTGAGGGTTTGGGCAACCAGTTTTTGTCGCATATCCGCGAGACGGATGCGATTGTGAATGTGGTGCGCTGCTTTGAAGACGACAACGTGATTCACGTCGCCGGTCATGTGGACCCCATCGCCGACATTGAAGTGATTCAAACCGAGTTGTGTTTGGCTGATTTGGGCACCGTTGAGAAGTCTTTGCAGCGTTACACCAAAGCCGCCAAATCTGGCAACGACAAAGAAGCCGCTGCATTGGTCAAGGTCTTGACCCATTGCCAAGCAGTGCTCGACGAGGGCAAGCCCATTCGCACTGCTGACCTGAGCGACGACGACAAAGAGTTGATCAAGCCCTTGTGTTTGATCACCGCCAAGCCTGCGATGTTTGTGGGCAATGTGTCTGAGGACGGTTTCACCAACAACCCTTTCCTTGACAAGTTGACCGCTTACGCCGAGAGCCAAGGTGCACCCGTGGTGGCGATTTGCGCGAAGATCGAGGCCGAGTTGTCCGGCATGGAAGACGAAGACAAAGCCATGTTCTTGTCCGAGTTGGGACAAGATGAGCCGGGCCTGAACCGGCTGATTCGTGCGGCGTTCAAGCTGCTGGGCTTGCAGACTTATTTCACCGCAGGGGTCAAGGAAGTGCGCGCTTGGACCATTCGCATCGGCGATACCGCGCCGCAGGCGGCGGGCGTGATCCACACCGATTTCGAGCGTGGTTTCATTCGCGCGCAGACCATTGCCTTCGATGACTTCATCAGCTACAAAGGTGAGCAAGGCGCCAAAGAGGCGGGCAAGATGCGCGCCGAGGGCAAGGAGTACGTGGTCAAAGACGGCGACGTGCTCAATTTCTTGTTCAACGTCTGAGCCTTGGCACGACAAGCCACGTTGGCCATCCGTGCTGACCTTGCAGGCCTGCCTTGGTGCAGGCCTTTCTTTTGTTTGAGTTGTATCCACTGAAGGCCTGCCATGACTGCGACCGAATCCACCACCGACAAGCCCACCCCAGCCCACGCGCAGCGCTTGGCCAAGCGCGTGGCGTTTGAGCAAGGTTGTTCGCGTGCCGATGCCGAGGCCCTGATCTTGGGCGGCTGGGTGCAGGTGGATGGGCGCGTGGTTGAGTTGCCGCAAGAGCGCGTGTACCCCAAGCAAGTCGTCACCGTCAAAGCCGGCGCCAAGGTAGAGCCCTTGCAACCCGTGACGCTGGTGTGGCACAAGCCTGCCGGCGTGCTGTTGCCCGAGGCCCCGGTTTGGCCCGATCCCTACGCGCTGGAGGTGGTGGGTGAGCGCCAACGTTGGAAGCAGGACCCCACCCCACAGCGTTGGGTGCGCGCACATATTCACAAATTGATGGCGGTGTCACCCTTGGCCGAGTTGAGCAGCGGGCTAATGGTGTTGACCCAGCGCGAAGGCGTGGCCCGCAAAGCCACCGACCGTTGGGCGCCGCTCGAAGACGAGTGGTTGGTGGAGGTTGCGCCAGAGCAGCGGCTCAAAGACCCGGACGAGCGCGAAAGCGTGTTGCGATCGCTCAAAGGTGCGCTCGCCTGGCATGACGAGCCACTGGACCGCGCCCGCGCCAGTTGGCAAAGCGAGTTGCGTCTGCGCCTGGCGATCCATGGCACGCGCCTAGGTCAAGTCGCGTATTTGTGCGAGCGTGCAAAGCTGACCATCACCTCGGTGCGTCGCCAACGGATGGGCCGAGTGAGTCTGGCTGGATTGCCGGTAGGGCAATGGCGGTATTTGGGGCCGCAAGAAAAACTCTGACGCCATGCGTTGGGGCGCTCGGCTGGCGCTGGCGCGCCGCATCAGGTTTGGTAACGGACGCGCAGGTGGCGGTTGAGTGCTACGGCACCGAAGAGGATCACCAGCGCCGCCCAATGCAACTGTGGCATGGCACCCCACTCGATCAAGACGCCGCCGATGCCGGCACCGATGGCCTGGCTGAGGTAGATCGCGGAGGTGTTGAGCGCAATGGAGGCGCTGGCCGCATGAGGGGCAATGCCGGCCAAGCGGGCTTGTTGCGACGAGTTCCAAGCAAAACTCACCGTTGACCAAGCCAGCATGGTGACAATCGCGGAAATCACCCCGCCGGCCCAGCCCCATGCGATGCAACTGAATACGAATGCCCACAGCGATAGCGTCACCACAGGCGCAGGTCCAATGCGGTCGATGCGTTTGGTGAGCACCCACATCCCAATGAATCCCATCAAACCATTGCAGGCATAGAACAGCGCCAAGTCGCTTGGCGTGGCGCCTAGGTACTGCGTCAAGTAGGGTGCAAAGTAAGCGAACAACACGAACTGCCCGCTCCCCGCGATCAAGGTCACAGCAACCGTCTTCATCAAGACGCTGTTGCCAAAGGTTTCGCGCCAAGCGGACAAAGGCATAGGAGGCGGCTTGATGGGGCCAGGCAGGATGCGCCAGAGCCAAATGGCATTGATCACGGATAAGAGGG
>JBEAPX010000124.1:0-2622 GCA_041164205.1 Pseudomonadota bacterium | reverse complement strand
CATCATCGACAGTGCCGACGTGATCAGCATTCAACAGCTTCAAGTCGAGCATCCCCTGAACCAACACGCGCACCGCCGCTTCATGGGGCGTGTCAAATCGGGCGCCAGCTTTTGTCTCGGCGATGGCCGCTTCTTGGGCTGCCAACACCACTTCATAGACTGCTCTTTGCGCGCCGGTAAAGCGTCCATTGGCGGGGAAAGTCCGTGTGATGTCGCTGGCGTAGCCTTCAAGCTCGCAGGCTGCATCGATCAGAACCAGTTCGCCTGCCCGCAATGCGCTGTTACCGGCCCGGTAATGCAGCACACAAGCATTGGCCCCCGCAGCGACAATTGACGTGTATGCAGGCCCTTCCGCGCCGTGCGCTCTGAAAGCATGAAGCAACTCAGCGTCCAAATGGTACTCGCGTGCGTCCTCCCCGCAGCGAAGCATGTGGGCGGACCGCTGCATGCAACGGATGTGGGCGTGCGCGCTGATCTCTCCAGCGCGACGCATGATGGATAGCTCGTGCCCGTCTTTGATCAACCGCATTTCATCAAGCACAGCGCACACATCGCGTTGACCGTCCGGCGCGGTGACGCCTTGGCGAGCCTTCCCTCGAACCAGTCGAAGCCACGCTTCTATGCGCGCGTGCAAGCCGTCGTGCGTCGCGAATGGCCACCACACCTGACGGCGGTTGCCCAGCAACTCAGGCATATGCTGATCTAGATCGGCAACAGAAAAAGCTGCGTCTACGCCAAGTGCCTGGCACGCCGCTTCTGGCCCGAGGCGGTACCCATCCCAAATTTCCCGTTCCAAGTCCTTCGGCTGGCAAAACAAAGTGGTGTGTCCATTGGGTTGGATAGCCAGCCATGCGTCGGGTTCCGTGAAGCCACTCAAATAATAAAAATAGCTGTCGTGACGGTAAGGGTAGTCGGCGTCTCGGTTGCGCGTCCGCGCTGGCGCCGTGGGTATGAGGGCCAAATCTTGCGCGCCCAGCTGTTTGGCCACAGCCTGACGGCGCGCACGATAAATCGATGCGTTGGGAACAGTCATGCGTCGCTTTCGTTCAGTGATAGAAGGCGTTCTGGGGTGCCGACATCGACCCATTCGCCTGTGTAAATTGCACCAGTCACTCGCCCCCGCCCGGCGGCTTTCTTCAGCAAAGGGCCCAGGGCAGCCCGCACACCTTCAGGATTGCCGCCGGGAAGTTCAAGCCAGGGTGCTTGAAAAAGCGCCTTGCGAAACAACCCGATGGTGGAGTACGTGAGGCGCGCGCCGCCATTTTGTCCATCGTGCACCAAGCCCTGCTCGTCGAGCCCAAAATCACCGCCGGGATTGTGATCAGGGTTCGGCACGAGCCAAATGTGTGCCAAGGCTTGGCTGAGGCGAAATTGTTGCACGCATTCGGACGGGAATTGAAAGTCCGGGGCCCACACATCGGCAGCGCTTACCCAAAACACGTCAGGCAGTTCTGGCAAGGCTCGGGCAATGCCTCCGGCGGTCTCGAGCGCATGACCGAAATCCACTCCCTCACGTGACCAATGCACCCGGAGCGGGCCTTGCCCACCGATAGGCGCCTCGCCCGTGATTTGGGTTTCAATTTGCTCGCCCAGCCAGGCGGTGTTGATCCAGACCTCTTCGACCCGAGCCCCAACCAGGCGCGCCAAGATCCAGTCAATCAATGGCTTGCCGCGCACCGAAAGCAAGGGCTTGGGCGTGATGTCTGTCAAGGGGCGCATGCGCTCCCCTCGACCAGCGGCCAATAAAAAAGCGGAGGTGTTCATTGCCTCCCATTCTCTCTGATTTGAGGTGCATCAGTTTGGGGTCAGCCTCCCCGTTAAAATCAATGCTTCGGCGGCCGCAGAGTCCAGTGCTGTCGAAGCCAATTTCCACCCAACTTCGATCTCAATATGCCCCAACCTCAACACATGGCCAATGCCATTCGCGCGCTTGCAATGGATGCTGTACAACAAGCGAAATCTGGACACCCGGGTGCTCCCATGGGCATGGCGGATATGGCCGTCGCTCTGTGGGCCAGGCACCTCCAGCACAACCCGTCAGATCCTCAGTGGCTCAACCGGGACCGGTTCGTGTTGTCTAACGGCCATGGTTCCATGTTGATTTATGCGCTGCTGCACTTGACCGGCTACGACCTTCCGATCGAAGAGTTGAAGAACTTCCGCCAGTTGCACAGCAAAACGCCGGGCCACCCTGAAGTCGGGATCACGCCTGGCATCGAGACCACCACCGGTCCGTTGGGGCAAGGCATCACCAACGCTGTCGGTATGGCTCTCGCCGAAAAAATGCTGGCCGCGGAATTCAACCGGGAAGGCCATGCCGTGGTCGATCATCACACTTATGTGTTTCTCGGCGACGGCTGTTTGATGGAGGGTGTCAGTCACGAGGCTTGCGCCTTGGCTGGCGCTTGGAAGCTGAATAAGCTCGTGGCCTTGTACGATGACAACGGCATTTCTATTGATGGCGAGGTGGCGCCTTGGTTTGGAGACGATACACCCGCACGTTTCAAAGCTTACGGCTGGCAAGTCATCGGTCCAATCGATGGCCACGACATTGAAGCTGTGGATCGAGCCATTGCCAACGCCAAGCACAGTGCTGACCGCCCGACACTGATTGTGTGTAAG
>JBEAPX010000123.1:0-14872 GCA_041164205.1 Pseudomonadota bacterium | reverse complement strand
TGAAGAACCCCAAGGCCACCCAAGAAGCCTTGGCTGGCGGCTGGTTCCACAGCGGTGACTTGGCGGTGCAGTATCCCGATGGCTACATCAAAATCAAAGACCGCAGCAAAGACATCATCATTTCAGGTGGGGAAAATATTTCCAGCATCGAAGTGGAAGATGTGTTGTATCGCCACCCTGCGGTGCTTGCGGCAGCAGTCGTCGCCAAACCTGATGAACGCTGGGGTGAGACCCCGTGTGCCTTTGTCGAGCTCAAGGCCAACGCCTCGGTCACCGCTGCCGAAATTGTCGCGCACTGCAAGCAACATCTGGCGGGCTTCAAGGTCCCCCGGGCAGTTGAGTTTGGGGAGCTACCCAAAACAAGCACAGGCAAGATTCAGAAATTTGAGCTGCGCAAGCGGGTCGGCTCAGTGGCTGCGATCGACGTCTGACAGATGGTCCTTGCGCCAAAACGAAAAAGCCCCACACAGTGGGGCTTTTTTGTGGGCAAGTCGGCTGACTCTCGAAAGAGAACTGACCTAGCCACAAGGGCCTTACTTGGGGGCCAAGCGGATGGCGCCATCCAAGCGAATCACTTCGCCATTGAGCATGTCGTTTTCGATGATGTGTTTGACTAACTTCGCGTAGTCGTTTGGCGTTCCCAAGCGGCTGGGGAAGGGCACGCCCGCTGCGAGCGCGTCTTGTACCTCTTGGGGCATCCCGAACAGCATGGGCGTCCCAAAAATGCCCGGTGCAATGGTCATGTTGCGAATGCCGTTGCGCGACAGGTCTCGCGCAATCGGTAGAGTCATGCCAACGATGCCCCCTTTGGATGCGCTGTATGCCGCTTGGCCGATTTGTCCATCGTATGCCGCGACTGACGCGGTGGAAATCATCACGCCGCGCTCCCCCGTGGACTCAGGCTCGTTCTCACACATGGCTTGCGCTGCCAAGCGAATCATGTTGAATGAGCCCACCAAGTTAACCATGATGGTCTTGGTGTAGACACCCAAGTCATGTGCGCCGTTCTTGCCCACCGTTTTCTGTGCTGGTGCGATGCCCGCGCAATTGACCAAGCCCATGAGCTTGCCCAAGCGGGTGGCCTCAGCCACGGCAGTGAGGCCATCTTGCTCGCTGCTGACGTCGCATTTCACAAAGATACCGCCAATGTCCTGGGCCACTTGTTCGCCCTTGTCTGCCTGCATATCTGCGATCACGACTTTGGCGCCTTCGCTCGCCAACATACGCGCGGTTCCTTCGCCGAGGCCAGAGGCTCCGCCTGTCACGATGAAAACTTTGCCCTGAATGTCCATGGGGTGCTCCTTAAAAATTCGCATGAAGAGATACATTGACGTTTACGTAAACGTCAATTGAATCGTGAATTAGACCAAAAATGCGCAAGGGCTGTCGAGCGCAGAGTCGCCGAGGCGGATTGGTGCGCGTTTTGATTTGGGTACATTGCACGGCCAAGTGAGGAGATTTGAAGCATGGTTGAGCCGCATTTTGTTGACACACCGGTCTTGCGCATAGGCTACGAAGACTGGAATCCCACCGGGTCAAAAACCATGGTGCTTTGGCATGGTTGGCCTGACAGCGTGCGCACGTGGCGACAAGTGGCGCCGGTGTTGGCAGATGCTGGCTATCGGGTGTTGGTGCCCGCTTTGCGAGGTTTTCATCCCACGGCATTTTTGCGGGCAAACACGCCCAGAACGGGACAATTGGCAGCCATCGGGAGGGATGTCATCGACTTTGTCAACGCGATGCACCTAGACCGGCCAGTTTTGGTGGGACACGACTGGGGAGCAAGAGCGGTCGCCAATGCCCTCGGACTGCAAGGCGATTTGGCGTCGCACATGGTGCTGCTTTCCACCGGGTATGGCACCAACGACCCCAAACAATCGCTAGACATGAACCAAGTGCAACGGTACTGGTACCACTGGTTCATGGCCACACCGCGCGGGCAAGCGACCGTTGCCGCGGAGCGGCGAGCGTTTGGACGGCAAATGTGGGATACCTGGGCACCCAAGGGCTGGTATTCCCCGGAAGAGTTTGAAGCGACCGCAGATGCGTGGGACAACGACGATTGGGTTCCCATTACCTTGCATTCATATACCCATCGCTGGGGCCACTCGGCCGGTGACCCAGCGTACGCGCAGGACGACGCGCAATTGGCAAAGTTGGCGCATATTCACATACCGACTTTGGTGCTGCACGGCGATGCCGATGGCGTCAGTGGCTTGGCGAGCTCAGAAGGTCGGGAGTCATGGTTCACCAACCGATATGAGCGGCGGGTATTGCCGGGCATTGGTCATTTCCCCCAGCGAGAGGCCCCGGGCTTGATCGCGCGACATATTTTGGAGTTCGTCCGCGAGTCCGTTACATAAAAAAACACCCAAGCTGTTGCCAGCTTGGGTGAAGGGATCTGTCAAGCAGCGCTTGAGCAAGACCCGAGGAGACAATCAGTACAGCGTTGGATTAACGCTTTTTAGCAACAGGGCGCTTGGCAGCTGAAGCAGCAGTCGCAGCCATGGTGTTCACGTTGGATTCCACCATTTCAGAGGCTTGCTTCACCACTTTTTGCACAGATTCAGCTGCGTTGTTGGCAGCAGCCACAGCGCTTTTCATCATGGCAACAGCGGTCTCGCTGCCAGCAGGGGCGTTCTTGGCGGCGTTGTCAACGACGTCCATGAATTTCTTTTGTGCGTCAGCGGCTTGGCTTTCGGCTGCTTTGGTGAATTCACCAGCAGTGCCGTTAGCGATGTCGTACAGGTGGCGGCTGTAGGCGGCAGCTTTGTCAGCCAAAGGCTGCATCAAACCGGCTTGCAGGGCCAACAGTTCTTGTGCGTCTTTCACGGCCAACATGGCTTGGGCTTGCTCGGCAGATTCAGCCAAAGCAGCTTTGGAAGCCTGGAGGTTCAAGTCGATCAATTTCTCGACGCCAGAGAAGGCTTTTTCGGTCAGACCGAACAGGGTTTCCATGTTTGCTTTTTGAGCGGCGATGATTTGGTCAGCAGTCAACATATTCATACTCCAATTGAAAAGTGGTTTGGGGCTGTTGAAACGCTGCGACCGGTGTATTCGTCGTTTGCTGCGCTGCAACATGACCTGAAGTATAGGGTTTCTACTGAAGCTTTCAAGCCTTTTTTGTTGCATTGCAGCAATTTAGAGCCAAACCCCTAAACCCAGAGATGGATGGCTGCGGCAAGCGATGCCGGGCGTCGCCTCTGAAGCAGGGAGGGCACATGGATCCCCGCATAATATTGCCCATGACAGATGCACAGAGCCAAGCCGATCGCCCGGAGCCACTGCCGCGCGACCATTACCGGGTGTTTCGCGATATCCCAACTCGGTGGATGGACAACGATGTGTATGGGCACGTCAACAACGTCGTGTACTACAGCTGGTTTGATACGGCCGTGAATGCTTGGCTCATTGAGCAAGGGGCGTTGGACATCCACCAGGGCGAGGTTGTGGGGCTGGTGGTGAATACCGGCTGCCATTATTTTGCGTCTTTGGCTTTTCCGCAGGTGGTGGAGGCAGGGGTCCGCGTTGCACATATGGGCCGCAGCAGCGTGCGCTATGAGGTCGGGTTGTTCGCCAAAGGCGAGCCGATCACCGCTGCCTGTGGTCATTTTGTCCATGTTTACGTTGACAAAATCAGTCGCAAGCCCGTGCCGCTACCCACCCCATTGAGAGCACTATTGGAGACCGCTTTATGACCAACTCAGATCCGTTGTTTGGTGCTTCACCGACCGTGAATGACGCCATTCACACGCGGCGCTCGATGCGCGCTTTCACCGACCAAGAGGTGTCCGACGACACCATTCAGCGGTTGCTGAACACCGCAGCACGGTCGCCATCGGGTACCAACACGCAGCCTTGGAAGGTGTATGTACTCAAGGGTGAGACGCGCAACCGCGTGGTCTCCGAGGTGTGTGCGGCGCACGATGCGCTGCGGCAAGACCCAGGGTTGGCATCGCAATACCAAGAAGAATATGACTACTACCCCAAAGAGTGGGTGAGTCCTTTCATAGACCGCCGGCGTGAAAACGGCTGGAGTTTGTACGGCGTGCTGGGCATTCAAAAAGGCGACAAAGACCGGATGCACGCGCAGCACCAGAGGAACTATCGATTTTTTGACGCACCTGTTGGTTTGATGTTCACGCTCGATCGCGTGATGGGGCGTGGTTCTTTGTTGGATTACGGTATGTTTTTGCAGAGCTTGATGTTGGCTGCGCGGGCCGAGGGCTTGCATACCTGCCCGCAGGCCGCTTGGAATCATTTTTCGAAAATCATCATGCCCATTTTGGGTGCTGGCGACAATGAAATGCTGGTTTGTGGCATGGCCTTGGGCTATGCCGATGCGAGCGAGGTCGTCAACACGTTTCACACGCCCCGTGAAAAAGCTGAAGATTTCACCACTTGGTTGCGCTGAGTCTCGCGCATCAAAAAGGAACACACATGAATACAAATGAGAGCGGTTTGCAATGGGAAGACGTGGCAGTTGGCGATGGAGCGGTGGCCGAGCGCGGTGCCATGGTCCAGGTCCACTACACCGGTTGGTTGTTCAATGATGGGGCGTTGGGTGAGAAGTTCGATTCCAGCAAGGATCGGGGCGTCCCCTTCGAGTTTTTGCTGGGCGTAGGGCAGGTGATTGCCGGTTGGGACGAAGGTGTCCAAGGCATGGCGGTAGGTGGCCAACGCCGTTTGGTGATTCCACCGCATCTGGGCTATGGCGCCTATGGTGCGGGTGGCGTGATCCCACCGAATGCGACCTTGTTGTTTGACGTGGAACTGTTGGGCGTCTGATGACCAGTGCCACCCCACGGCCCAAAGTGCTTGTGGCTCGGGCTATTTTTGAATCCAGCCTTGAGCGCTTGCGCGAGCACTTCGAAGTGGTGACCAACCCAGAAGATGAGCCCTGGGCGCCTGAGCTGCTGCAGACCAAAGCCCAAGGTTGTTGGGGAATGTTGACCACAGGCAGCGAGCGTGTGGATGGCGCATTGCTCGAGGCGATCCCGACCTTGCGCGCGGTTTGCAATATGGCGGTGGGCTACAACAACATTGATGTGCAGGCGGCGGTTGCTCGGGGGGTCGTGTGCACCAACACCCCAGACGTATTGACGGAAACGACAGCCGATTTTGGGTTCGCACTGATGATGGCCACTGCCCGGCGGATCACCGAGTCGGAACGCTATTTGCGCGAGGGTCGGTGGACGCGGTGGTCCCATGACATGATGATCGGGCCAGACATTCATGGCGCCACGTTGGGCATCTTGGGTATGGGGCGCATTGGACAGGCCATTGCCAAACGGGGGGCATTGGGGTTTGGTATGTCGGTGCTGTATCACAACCGCACACCCCTGGACGCCGCAACCGAGCGGGCTTGTGGCGCCAGTTATGTCAGCAAAGCGCAGTTGTTGGCACAGGCCGATCACTTGGTCATCGTGGTTCCGTACAGTCCGAGCTCTCACCACGCGATCGGCGCTGCTGAGCTGGCACAAATGAAGCCTTCGGCCACCTTGGTCAACATCGCCCGTGGTGGCGTGGTGGACGATGCAGCCTTGGCACAGGCTCTGGCTGTGGGCCAAATCGCAGCCGCAGGCTTGGACGTGTTTGAAGGTGAACCCAAAGTCCACCCTGAGCTGCTGAAGCGAGACAACGTTGTCCTCACCCCTCACATCGCCAGTGCGAGTCTCAAAACGCGGCTCGCCATGGCGGATCTCGCGGTCGACAATTTGATTGCGTTGCACACCGATGGCGTCGCCTTGACGGCGGTCCCAGAGGGACTCAAAGCGGTGGCTTCGTCATGAGCGGCGAGTTGCTGTGGTTCGTCTGTACGCTCGCTGTGTCGGCGTTGACACTCGCTGTGGTGTGGTTCATCGGGCGCCAAATTCAGTCGTTCCGAGCCCAACAAGCCTCATTGGTTCAACTGGTGGTGCAAGGGCAAGAGCAAGAGCGGATCCAGCGCATCGAGGCTGAGCGCCAATGGCGCACCGTGATTCAAGATTCAGCCCGCGACTCGCGCCAAGACCTGAACACCGCGTTGGCTCAACAACAGGCACAGTGGGTGGCGCAAGTCGGTGAGTTAGCGAGGACTCAAAACGCACAGCTGGAAGCCATGAGCGCGCAGGTCCACGCGCTCCAAAAGCAGGTCAATGACACCCTGACCCAGCAAATGCAAGTTGTGAGCGAATCCACCCTGAGGCGGTTGCAAGAGGTGCGCCAGACCCTCGAGCAGCAGCTCACCCAGCTCCAGCAAGGCAATTCCGCCAAGCTCGACGAAATGCGGCAAGTGGTCGATGAAAAGCTGCAGGCCACGTTGCACCAGCGACTGGGTGAAAGTTTTAAGCAAGTCGCTGAACGACTGGAGTTGGTGCACAAAGGGTTGGGTGAAATGCAGTCGTTGGCGCAAGGCGTGGGTGACTTGAAGCACTTGCTCACCAACGTCAAATCGCGCGGTATCTTTGGCGAAGCCCAATTACATGCTTTGCTTGAGCAAGTGTTCACACCAGAGCAATATGAGGTGCAAGTCGCCACTCGCCCCGGCTCGCGTCAAGTGGTGGACTTCGCGATCCGTCTGCCTGGTCGAGGGGATGGCGATGAAGTGGTGCGTTTGCCGATTGATGCCAAGTTTCCTACTGAGGATTACGAGCGTTTGCTTGATGCACAAGCGCAGGCCGATGTGTCTCTGGTGTTGGCGGCACAAAAGGCACTCGAAGCCACAGTGCGAGCGCAGGCCAAGTCGATTGCCGAAAAATATTTAGAGCCACCGCACACCACGGACTTTGCGATTTTGTTTTTGCCAAGCGAGAGCTTGTATGCAGAGGTCTTGCGTGTGCCCGGGCTGATGGAGCGCCTGCAGCGCGAGCAGCGTGTGACGCTGGCCGGGCCCACCACCTTGCTGGCGATGTTGAACTCTTTGCAAATGGGCTTCAGAACCTTGGCGCTTGAAAAGCGTTCCAGCGAGGTTTGGCGCGTGCTTGGTGCTGTGAAAGGGGAGTTCAACAAGTTTGGGGAGGTGTTGGCGAAAGTCAAAACCCAAACACAGACCGTGTTGAACACGCTGGATCAGGCCGAACGCCGCAGTCGCGTGATGAACAAGGCGTTGACTCAAGTCGAGGCCTTGCCTGAGCATGAAGCGCAGCAATTGCTGCCGCCCCCCGTCGATGAATAGCGCTGAGCAAGCGATCGCTGAGGCTTGGCGGCACCGACTGACTACAATCGCTAGCGGCCAATGAATTGGTGCACTCACATATAGAACTTGGAGAACAACACCCATGTCACCCACCAGCATGCAGGTCATCGCGGCTAGCCTATTTGCGATCGCGCTGATTCACACCTTCTCGACCAAATTTTTTGAGCACTTGGCTCACACACGCCCGGCGCACGCTGGCGTGTGGCACTTATTGGCTGAAGTCGAAATCGTTTTTGGTTTTTGGGCCATGGTGCTCATGGTGGTGATGATTGCGGTCGAGGGTAAAACAGATGCGATCGCTTACTTAGACGGTCGCAATTTCACCGAGCCGATGTTTGTGTTTGCCATCATGGTGATCGCAGGCAGCCGCCCCGTTCTGCAAGTGGCCTCGACCGCTGTGCAAGGTATCGTCAAAGCGGCCCCAACCAACAAGACCATGGCGTTTTATTTTGTGGCGCTCGCGATCGTGCCGTTGCTGGGCTCCTTTATTACCGAGCCTGCAGCCATGACCTTGGCCGCACTGCTGATGCGTGACACGATTTTTGGCAAGGTGTCCTCTCGTTTGCGCTATGCCACTCTGGGGGTACTGTTCGTCAACGTGTCCATCGGCGGAACCTTGACGCCGTTTGCTGCGCCACCGGTGCTGATGGTGGCGGCCAAGTGGGGGTTTGACATCACCTACATGCTGACCCACATCGGTTGGAAGGCAGCGATTGCCGTGGGCATCAATGCGACCGCCGTGACGTTGTTGTTTGCCAAAGAGTTGAAGGCACTCGAGTTTTCTGCCAAATCACCCTATACCGGTGTATCGGGTGGCATGATCTTTTTGCACGTGTTGTTCTTGGTCGGCGTGGTGGTATTCGCTCACCACCCTGCGGCGTTTGTGGCGATCTTCCTGTTGTTCATGGGTGTGGCAACCGCCTATCCCCAGTACCAAGACCGTTTGATTTTGCGCGAGGGCCTGTTGGTGGCATTTTTCCTCGGTGGTCTGGTGGTCTTGGGTGGGATGCAGCAGTGGTGGTTGCAGCCGATCCTGATGTCGATGGATGAAACCGCTGTGTATTTTGGCGCCACTGCTTTGACGGCCATCACTGACAATGCGGCGCTGACTTATTTGGGCTCATTGGTCGAAGGCCTGAGCGATGAATTCAAGTACGCGTTGGTCACGGGTGCAGTCACGGGCGGTGGTTTGACCATCATCGCCAACGCACCTAACCCCGCTGGTGCTTCGATTTTGAAAGGTACCTTTGATGAGGGTGCCATCAATCCGCTTGGGCTGTTGGCTGGTGCAGCTGCCCCCACACTGGTGGCGATTGCTTGCTTCCGTGCGTTCCCTTTCTAAGGGTTCGGTGTCCCAGCGCTGATTGGCCTTTAGGCTTTGCGACTTGGTATAAAAAAAGCCCACCGTTCGGTGGGCTTTTTTTCGAACTCAGCGCCTCAGTTGAACAGACGCATAAAGCTGGAAGGCTGGGACCTACGCGGCTGCCTCGATCACTTCACAGACAACACCCAGGCAGCCAATGATTTGGCTTCTGCATCGGTGACGTTGTTGGCAGGCATTGGGATCGCACCCCACACACCAGCGCCACCCTTCATGATCTTCACGGCCAGTTTGTCAACGGCGCCTTTGTCAGATGCATATTTGGCAGCGATGTCTTTGAAAGACGGGCCAACCAGTTTCTTGTCCATGGCGTGGCAGGCCAAGCAGTTTTTAGATTTGGCCAGGTTCATGGCATCAGCAGCCATTGCCGGGGATGCTAAAACGCCGCTGATGGCCAAGACTGCAAATAGTTTTTTCATGGTGAGCTCCGGTTGAAGAAGAGGAATAGATGGGCGCGAATGTAGCAGATTTGGCGCCCCGAGCCACCAGCGAATTCGGATCTAACCTGACCAAATGTCAGGTTTTTCTCAAGGCACAATAGAGCATATGCTCGTACACCCTCAATTTGACCCCATTGCCATTCAGCTTGGCCCCGTCGCCATTCACTGGTACGGACTGATGTATCTGGTCGCGTTTTCGCTGTTTGTGGTGTTGGCGCGCCAACGCCTGAAGCTGCCGCACCTTCAAGCGGCAAAGCCAGCTGCGTGGCGTTCAGAGGACGTTGAAGACGTGCTGTTTCTCGGTGTCTTGGGGGCGATCATCGGGGGGCGATTGGGGTATGTGCTGTTCTATAAATTCAGTTATTACATGGCCCATCCGCTTGAAATATTGGCGGTGTGGCAAGGTGGCATGAGTTTTCATGGTGGCTTTTTGGGGGTGCTCTTGGCCACGGTTTGGTTTGCCCGCAGCCGTGGTCGCAGGTGGCTAGACGTCACCGACTTCATCGCGCCCTGCGTACCCACTGGCCTGGCGGCAGGCCGCTTAGGCAACTTCATCAACGGCGAACTTTGGGGTAGATTGTCGGACCCCAATCTCCCTTGGGGTATGGTCTTTGCTGGCGCTGGACCAGCGCCTCGACACCCCTCGCAACTGTACCAATTTGCGCTGGAGGGCATCTTGCTGTTCGTCTTGTTGTGGGCGTATGGGAGGAAGCCGCGAACCACGGGGGCCGTATCCGCAGCGTTTTTAGTGGGCTATGGTGCCTTTCGGTTTGTGGCGGAGTATTTCCGCGAGCCGGATGACTTTTTGGGTTTGTTGTCCTTGGGGTGGTCTATGGGGCAATGGCTGAGCGCCCCGATGGTCCTGGTTGGTCTGGCCCTCTGGTTCTGGAGTGGGAAACACCGCGCCGAAGGACAGGCCAAGGGATGAGTGGGAAGATTCGGCTGGAACGAAGCGGCGCGGTGGCGCGGGTCGTTTTGACACGGCCTGCGCGCATGAATGCCATGACGCGCGAGATGTGGAGCCAACTGGCCCAAGTCTTTGATGGCTTGCGCGAAGACACAGCACTTAGGCTCGTGGTGGTGTCCGGTGAGGGCGGCCATTTTTGTGCAGGTGGCGATATTTTCGAGTATCCCGCATTTCGATTTGACTCGATCCAGTTGCGCGCGTTTCATGAAGAGGATGTCTGGGGCGGTCTGAGTGCGGTGCTGGCCTGCCCAGTCCCGGTGATCGCCATGATTCAGGGCAACTGCATGGGCGCAGGTTTGGAGATCGCCAGTTGCTGCGACATCCGCCTGGCCGCCGAATCCGCTCGATTCTGGGCTCCGATCGCGAAGCTTGGCTTTCCGATGGCGCCTCGTGAGCTGCAATTGGTCGCGTCGCGATTGGGTACCAGTGTGGCCACGGATTTGCTTTTGGGTGCGCAAGTGTATGAAGCCTCCCGTTTGGTGGCCACTGGTTACCTGCACGCATCGGTTCCCGATGGCGAGCTGACCGAACGGGTTGAGCAGCGTGTCAGCCAAATGCTTCGGTTGTCACCCCAAGCCGCGCGATTGAACAAGCGTGGGATTCAAGCCCTGTTAGAGCCCGACCCAGAAACGATGCGCACCTGGGTAGAGCGTGCCTATGACTACGCCAGTAGTGCAGAGCACCGTGAAGGCGTGAGCGCGTTTCTTGAAAAGCGTTTGCCTTCGTTTGATTGAGGTGTACTCATGAGTCTGTCGGATCAGTCGCCCCCAAGCTCTTGGCTCGAAGGCCATCGCGGGCACTTGCTTGTTCAGGATGACTTTCGCACGCTGGATGACGCGCAAGAGCAAGCTCAGTTCACGACTGAGTTGCCAGCCCAAGATGCGAGCGAGGGGATGATTTGTGAGTCGCACTTGATGGTTCAAGGGATGCACTGTGCAGCGTGTGCCGATGCGGTAGAAGCCGCGCTGATGAAGCAGCCTGGCGTCTTGTCCGCCCGCGTGAATGCCGCCACGCGTCGCATCACTGTGCGCTGGGACAAGGCGCACACGTTGGCATCGACTTGGGCGCAGGCTGCTGCTCACATTGGTTACCGATTGCTGCCAGCTGAAGTGGCCCTCAGTCATGCGGAAACCCTCAAGGATCAGCGCAAAGCTCTGTGGCGCCTATTCGTCGCGGGCTTTTGCGCGATGCAGGTGATGATGTATTCGTGGCCGATTTATGTGGCCGATCCAGGCACCATGGATGCAGACATTGAGGCCTTGCTGCGTTGGGCCAGCTGGTGGTTGAGCTTGCCGGTTGTGTTGTTTGCCAGTGCGCCTTTTTTTAGTTCTGCTTGGCGCGACTTGAGACAGGGTCGAGTGGGTATGGATCTGCCGGTGTCCATTGCGATCGTCGTCACGTTTTGGGTGAGCACAGCCGCTACATATGAGCCGGAAGGGCCTTGGGGGGGCGAGATTTGGTTTGACTCGCTGACGATGCTGGTCTTCTTTTTGCTGGGTGGCCGTTACCTAGAGACCAAGGCGCGAGCCAAGACAGCAGGCGCCTTGGATGCCTTGATGACTCGCCTGCCCGAGAGTTGCGAACGCCAAACCGAGTCAGGTCGTTGGGAGCGCGTGTCGTCCAGGCGCTTGCTTGTCGGTGACGTGGTGCGCGTTGAATCAGGGGAGGCTTTTCCGGGCGATGGCGTGTTGCTGAGCGAAGTCGCGACGGTGGACGAAGCGCTGCTGACGGGTGAGGCCATGCCCGTTCGCAAGTCTCGCAACGAGACTGTCATCGCGGGCAGTCGCAACTTGCAGTCTCAAGTGCTGTTCAAGGTTGGTGCGGTCGGCCACGACACACGCTTTGCTCAGATCGTGGCACTCATGGAGCGTGCGCTGCAAGAGAAGCCTCGCCTCGCTGCGATCGCAGATCGCATCGCTGGCCCGTTTTTGCTAGGAGTCCTGTTGTTGGCCACTGCAGTAGGCGTTTATTGGTGGGGTACGGATCCCTCGCGTGCACTGTCGACGGCTGTGGCGATTTTGATCGTGACTTGTCCTTGCGCCTTGTCGTTGGCCACGCCTGCGGCCATGCTCAGTGCCACGGGTGCCCTCGCTCGCCGAGGCATATTGATCCAACATGTTCAGTCCCTTGAGGCCCTGACGCGGATTGATGAGGCCGTTTTTGACAAGACCGGCACACTCACTGCTGATGTGTTGCAGTTGTCTGACGTGGCTTGTCGCGCCGGGGTGACGCGGGAGGTCGCGCTGGCGCTGGCCGCAAGTTTGGCTAAGGGGTCAGCACACCCATTGTCTAAGGCCTTGATCCAAGCGCCGATTCAAACGCCTGAAACGAGCGAGACTGAAGCGGAACTGCCGAGCCGAGGTGCAGATGCCTCAAGTTGGCAGTCATGGGAAGAGGTCGCGGGCCGCGGCATTGAAGCACGCGACTCACAAGGCCAAGTTTGGCGGCTGGGATCAGCTGACTGGTGCGCCGCGCCAGGCGATTCATTGACGCCCGACCAAGTCCAAGTCAGCTTGGCGGATGGCCAAGGATGGGTGGCATCTTTCTCGTTTGCAGAGACGCTGCGGGACGGGGCTGCCGAGTTGATTGCATCGTTGAGGGACTCGGGCATCGGGGTTCATGTGATTTCAGGTGACACGTCGGGAGCCGTACAGCGCGTGGCTCAGACGCTTGGGGTGGACAATGCCATCGCCGGTGCGACGCCCGAGAGCAAAATGGCCTGGATTGCGCATTTACAGAAGCAAGGTCGCCGCGTCTTGATGGTGGGTGATGGCCTCAACGATGCCCCCGTTTTGTCGCAGGCCAACGTATCGATTGCGATGGGTACAGGCGCTGCGCTGGCTCAGTCACAAGCGGATGTCATTGTGCAAAGCGCGCAGTTGAGTGAAATCACGTCCTTGCGCACGATGTCTAAGGCGACTCTCAAAGTGGTGCGTCAAAATTTGGGATGGGCTTTGGCCTACAACGCCTCGGCAGTGCCTTTGGCGGCAATGGGTTGGATGCCACCCTGGGTCGCAGGCATCGGCATGGCGGGCAGCTCTTTGCTGGTGGTCTTGAATGCGCTTCGCTTGCGCCGTGTGCGCTAAAGTGCCGGCATGGACATTCTTTTTTTGCTCATCCCGCTCTCGGTTGTTTTGGTGTTGATCATCATGGTGGTGTTTTGGTGGGCATTGCACAGCGGGCAGTTTGACCATTTGGATCGCGAAGGCGAGCGCATCCTAGAGGACGAATAGCCCATCAAACTACGCACCGATTTGGTGCATCCTGGTGGTTTTTTTGATGTAAAGCCATTCTTTTGTCGCTCCGGTGCATCGTTGCACGGTGCCCTTGATTTAAGTCAAGCGGCGTGCAGACGGCTTCTGTGACACTGCGGGGGTTCATCTTCAAGGAGTACTCTGCATGTCTGCGTCACACACGGCTGGCCCCGCGCCCGTCTATAACGACAAAGTCGTCAAACAGTTCGCCATCATGACCGTGATTTGGGGCGTGGTGGGGATGCTGGTTGGTGTCATCATCGCGGCCCAATTGACTTGGCCTGAATTGATCAACGGTATCCCCTGGCTGAGCTACGGCCGTCTGCGTCCGCTGCACACCAATGCCGTGATTTTTGCGTTTGGTGGTTCTGGCTTGTTTGCGACCAGTTACTACGTTGTGCAACGCACGTGCCATACACGGCTGTTCTCTGACAAGCTTGCGGCGCTGACTTTTTGGGGCTGGCAAGTGGTGATCGTCGCGGCTGCCATCAGCTTGCCGATGGGGTACACCCAAAGCAAAGAGTACGCTGAGCTAGAGTGGCCGATTGACTTGTTGATTGCCGTCGTCTGGGTGTCTTACGCCATCGTGTTTTTTGGCACGATTGGGATCCGCAAGGTGCGCCATATTTATGTGGCCAACTGGTTCTACGGCGCGTTCATCATCGCGGTGGCTTTGCTGCACATTGTGAACAGCGCAGCGTTGCCTGTCAGCTTCATGAAGTCTTATTCAGCATACGCCGGCGTGCAAGACGCCATGGTTCAGTGGTGGTACGGACACAATGCGGTTGGCTTTTTCTTAACCGCTGGTTTCTTGGGGATGATGTATTACTTTGTGCCCAAGCAGGCGGGTCGTCCTGTGTACAGCTATCGTTTGTCGATCGTTCACTTTTGGGCGCTGATTTTCACGTACATGTGGGCCGGTCCTCACCACTTGCATTACACAGCGCTGCCTGATTGGACGCAGTCGGTGGGCATGGTCTTCTCTTTGATTCTGTTGGCGCCATCTTGGGGCGGCATGATCAACGGCATCATGACTTTGTCCGGTGCGTGGCACAAGTTGCGCGATGACCCAGTCTTGCGTTTCTTGATTGTGTCCTTGTCTTTCTACGGGATGTCGACATTTGAAGGGCCCATGATGTCCATCAAGACCGTCAACGCGTTGTCTCACTACACCGACTGGACCATTGGCCACGTGCACTCAGGTGCCTTGGGCTGGGTGGGCTTGATCACCATGGGTGCGACCTACTATTTGATTCCTCGTTTGTTTGGTCAGACCAAAATGTATTCCGTGAAAGCGATCGAGGTGCACTTTTGGACTGCCACCATCGGTATCGTGCTGTACATCGCCGCCATGTGGATCGCTGGAGTGATGCAAGGCTTGATGTGGCGATCTGTGAACGCCGATGGCACGTTGACCTATACCTTTGTTGAGTCAGTGAAGGCAACTTTCCCGTTCTACGTGATTCGTCTGCTCGGCGGTGTCTTGTACTTGTTCGGCATGTTGGTGATGTTGTGGAACGTGATCAAAACCGCGTACAACGTGCCCGCAACTCAGGCATCCCCTGCCGCTGTGGCTCAAGCTTAAGGAGTGAGAACATGAGTCATCACGAAAAACCACAAGGTTTCACGCACGAGCGCATCGAAACCAACAAT
>JBEAPX010000122.1:0-8505 GCA_041164205.1 Pseudomonadota bacterium | reverse complement strand
TGAGTTCCGCTTTGGTCGCCCCATCGAGGTCACGAGCGAATTGCAAAGAGAGCTGAAGCTGGCACAAGCTCATGCAGCACCTCCGGTGCGCGATCGGCGTTTGGGTGGCTCAGGGACTTCGTCCACGGTACGCCCCTGGGATTCGTAGGCGTCGACGATGCGCGCCACCAAGGGGTGGCGAACCACATCGGCACTCGTCAAATGGCACACAGCGATGCCCTTGACGCGGCGCAAAATGCGCTCCGCCTCGACCAAGCCACTCAGTTGCGGGCGCGGCAAATCGATTTGGCTGACGTCACCCGTGACCACGGCTTTAGAGCCAAAACCAATGCGCGTCAAAAACATCTTCATTTGCTCCGGCGTCGCATTTTGTCCTTCGTCCAAAATCACGAAGGCGTGGTTGAGGGTGCGCCCCCGCATGAATGCCAGCGGTGCGATTTCAATTTGTTGGCGCTCAAACGCCTTTTGGACGCGCTCGAAGCCCATCAGGTCATACAAGGCGTCATACAGTGGCCGCAAATAGGGGTCCACTTTTTGACCCAAGTCACCCGGCAAGAATCCCAATTTTTCACCGGCCTCGACAGCTGGACGTGTCAAGACGATGCGCTGCACCGACTGGCGCTCCAGGGCGTCGACAGCGTGGGCCACCGCCAGGTAGGTTTTACCTGTCCCTGCAGGGCCAATTCCGAGCGTGATGTCGTGGTCTGCGATGGCCTGCAGGTATGCCGCCTGGTTGTTGCTGCGGGCGACCAAGGTGCCTCGTCGGGTGTGCACGCTGGGCCCGTCGTCCAAGGCGTCACCGTCACCACTCAGCATCAATTGGACCTGGTCTGCGGAGACCTCGCGCTTGGCCATCTCGTACAGCGCTTGGAGCACTTCCATGGCGCGCGTGGCTTGGGCTTTGCTGCCCTCCACCCGAAACTGCTCAAACCGGTGCTGAATCTTGACGTCAAGCGCCTCCTCAATCGCGCGCAAGTGGGCGTCTGTCGGACCGCACAAGCGCGCCATGCGCTGGTTATCGGCTGGGGAAAAAGTATGTCGCAGAATCAATCGGATAATCTCGCAAAAGCTTGGGCTGAGCCCATGACACAGACAACGCGGCCACAGCCGCCCTAAAAAGAGGACACACCAATGATAGGCAAGTTGAGCGGAACTCTGCTGGAAAAAAATCCTCCCCAGCTGTTGATCGACTGTCACGGTGTTGGCTACGAGGTCGATGTGCCTATGAGCACGTTTTACAACTTGGGAGATGTAGGGACCCCCGTGTCGCTGCTGATTCACATGGTGGTGCGTGAGGACGCCCATATTTTGTACGGTTTCGCCAGTGCTGCGGAACGACAGGCTTTTCGGTTGTTGATCAAAATCTCTGGGGTGGGGCCGCGCACGGCTTTGGCTGTGCTCTCTGGCTTGGGGGTAGAGGCTTTGAGTCAAGCCGTCGCCTTACAAGAGCCTGCTCGCGTGCTGAAAGTCCCCGGCATTGGTAAAAAGACCGCAGAACGTCTGCTGCTGGAGCTCAAAGGCAAACTGGTCGACGCCATTGGGCAATCCGCAGCGGGCGTGGCCAGCGACGCCCACGCCGATGTCATGCAAGCGCTGGTTGTTTTGGGCTACAGCGACAAGGAAGCGGCCGCTGCCATCAAGCAACTGCCTGCCGACGTGGATGTCAGCGAAGGCATCAAGTTGGCGCTCAAACGCCTGAACGGCTGAAGCACCAGCATCGCCATGAGTCTGTGGGTGGTGCGACAATGCAAGCCATGCTTTCAACCCATCGATCCATGCCATGAGCATCCAGACCGACGATTTTGCGCCGGCTCCTAGGCTGGTCACGCCCGCCTCACAAACGCCTCAAGAAGAGGCGTTGGAGCGTGCGTTGCGTCCTAAAGCGCTGACGGAGTACGTTGGACAAGCCAAGGCGCGCGAGCAGCTAGAGATTTTCATCGGCGCCGCCAAAATGCGCTCTGAGGCACTCGATCATGTGCTCTTGTTTGGTCCTCCCGGCTTGGGCAAGACCACTTTGTCGCACATCATCGCCAATGAGTTGGGCGTCAATCTGCGCCAAACAAGTGGCCCTGTCTTGGAAAAACCCAAGGACCTCGCGGCGCTCCTCACCAATTTAGAGCCCAACGATGTGCTCTTCATCGATGAAATCCATCGGCTGTCGCCAGTGGTTGAGGAAATTCTGTACCCAGCCTTAGAGGACTACCAAATCGACATCATGATCGGTGAGGGGCCCGCTGCGCGCTCTATCAAGCTGGACTTGCAGCCGTTCACATTGGTGGGGGCCACCACCCGAGCGGGTATGTTGACCAACCCGCTGCGCGACCGCTTCGGTATCGTTGCGCGCCTTGAGTTCTACACGCCCGAAGAGTTGACGCGGATCGTCACCCGTTCGGCGGGGCTGATGCAAGCGCCCATTGATCCCGAGGGCAGCATGGAGATCGCCCGCCGTTCGAGAGGAACGCCGCGCATCGCCAATCGGCTCTTGCGTCGGGTGCGCGATTACGCCGACGTCAAAGGCAATGGCAGCATCGATGCAGGGATCGCGCAAAAAGCGCTGGCCATGCTGGATGTCGACCCTCAAGGCTTTGATGTCATGGACCGCAAACTGCTCGAGGCCGTGGTCCACCGGTTCGACGGCGGACCTGTGGGGTTGGACAACATTGCGGCAAGCATCGGAGAAGAGCGCGACACCATTGAGGATGTGATTGAGCCGTATTTGATCCAGCAAGGATTTTTACAGCGCACCCCGCGCGGGCGCATCGCGACCTTGGCAGCGTATCGCCACTTAGGCGTTGCTGCACCGCAAGGCAACGACACTCTGCTTTGATGGGCCCAAAGCGGGGTCACTTGGCGTGACACGTCAGTGGCAACCGCCCTGTGGGTCCTGACCTTGGCATAGGTCGTCGTTTAGGTCTTAGATTAGGAGCGCAAGAGGACACCCCGCTTCGGTCTAAGGCGAGGGAGACGCCTGAGGGGTCAAGAAGAAATTTCGTCCGCCGGACTTTGCCCGTCGAGGTGCCGGGTGTCACCCCAATGCAAAAGCGTGAGCCCCTCGGGGGTCCACAGCAAACGGTTGATGGCGGCATTGCCAAGCTCCCAGTCGCGTGGTGCGTCTGTAGGCACCCCATTTGCTGCTCGGTAGAGGACATCCATGACGCCGCCGTGAGCAGCCAATAGGATTTGCTCCCCAATGTGCTGTGAGGCGATGCTCTCCAATGCCCCCAACACGCGATCCCTCAATTGGATCAGGCTTTCACCAGACCCTGGGGTGAACCACTGGTCTCGCTGGCGCCACGACAAACTCTGATCGGGCCAGCGGGCTTGAATCTCGTCCCAAGTCAGACCCTCAAACGAGCCAAAGTGCCGCTCGCGCAGACCTTGGTGCGGTTGTACGGTTTGACCATGATGTGCCGCAATCGCTTCGGCGGTGTGAAAAGCGCGTTCTAAATCACTGGCGTAAAACGCATGAAATTGCTCTTGCGCGAGGGCGAGACCGGCTTGGGCGGCCTGCCACCGACCAAGGGCACTCAATGGGGTGTCGAGCTGCCCTTGAATGCGCTTTTCGGCATTCCAGGTGGTTTCACCGTGCCGTATGGCAATGATGCGGGTGGCTTGATTCATGCAGTCTGCTCGCTTTCATCTGGCAATTTCTTCGATCACGGTGTGCAGGTTGGGCTGGCCTTGTGGGTAATGCTGAAAAGCCCCATTGACCAAGGTGGACGCCAACTGGGGGATATCGTTCCAGGGACCTTGATGGCTGGCGTGGGCCTCAAAAGCCACCGCCTGTGATGCGCGCTGGCGCAACACCAGGTCCAGATCGAACGCAGACCACACGGGCTCCACAGCAGGGAAGTGAAACACAAACGAGGCCCCACTGCCTCCCGAGCCCAACCACATACTTGTTCCAAAAGGGTGCTGTGGCGACAGCGACCGGGGCGGCTCGACCGCCCGCACTTTCCATTGGGTTTGAAGGACCCAGGGCGCGGCATGGTCGGCGACAGGTTTCAAACCTTTGGTGCGCAGGGCTTGCTCTAAGGCCTGCTGGATGGGTTCGAACTCGGCGCTTTGTTGGGATGGCAGGCGCTCCACTTGCACCTCCGCCCCTGCCGGGATGGGGCCTGCAGATCCCTTGAAAGAGCGCACTTGGCTGTCGATCTGACGCATACCAGCACAACCGCTCAGCACCAGCGCGCCCACTGCACAACCCCACGCCGCACTGCCCCAGATGCCTGCGCGCCTCGCCCATGCAAGGACACGCACGGGTGCGATCATCCCAGTGGTGATCAGGGTCATCGGTGGTCTTCGGGCGACAGCCATTGAACGGTTGCCGCTGGCACGACGGGTAAATCGTCAAAGGCGATGTCCCCTTCTGCTTCGGGTTGCCCCGTGGCTTTGACTGATTTGAAGGCAAACAGGCGGTGATCCATCAAGTGGCTCGGCACCACGTTTTGCAAGGCGGTGAACATGCTTTGCGTTCGCCCGGGGAATTTCTTTTCCCAGTCTTGCAACATGGCCGACATTTGTTGGCGTTGCAATTGGTCTTGGCTACCGCACAGTGTGCAGGGAATGATGGGGAACTCGCGCACTTGCGCGTAGCGCTCGAGGTCCTTTTCCTCAACGTAGGCAAGCGGTCGAATCACCACGTGCTCGCCGTTGTCGCTGGTGAGTTTCGGTGGCATTCCCTTGAGGCGGCCGGCGAAAAAAAAGTTCAGCAGCGTCGTCTGCAAGATGTCATCGCGGTGGTGACCCAGCGCTATTTTGGTGACCCCCAGCTCTGTGGCGACCCGGTACAAAATGCCGCGGCGCAGGCGACTGCAGAGGCTGCACATCGTTTTGCCCTCGGGCACTTTTTCTTTGACGATGCTGTAAGTGTCTTGCTCTTCGATGTGAAATGGCACACCCACTTGACGCAGGTAGTTGGGCAACACATCTTCTGGAAAGCCAGGTTGCTTCTGGTCGAGGTTGACGGCGATGATGTCAAACGATATCGGCGCTCGGTCACGCAGCTTCATTAGGATGTCGAGCATCCCGTAGCTGTCTTTGCCGCCCGATAGGCACACCATGACCTTGTCGCCTTCTTCAATCATGTTGAAGTCGGCAATGGCTTGACCCACTAGGCGGCACAGGCGCTTTTCGAGTTTGTTGTTGTCGTAGGCTTGGCGTTGGGCCTTTTTGTCAGGGAAGGCCACCGCTTCGATGGTGTTCACCATTGGCCACTCTCCATGCGAATGGCGACTTCGCAATCATCAAAAATTTCAAGCTTGGCAATTTTGACCCGCACGCCAACCACACCGGGTAACTGCATCAGTCGTTTGGACAAGCGACCGATCATGGTTTCGAGCAAGTTGATGTGTTCAGCTGTGCACTCATCGATGATGATTTGTCGAACGCGGCGGTAGTCGAGCACGTGGTTGATGTCATCGTCACGAGGGATGAGTTTTTGTGGGCCCTGGTTCAGTTCGGCATCGACTTGAATGGGTTGGGGTGTGGTTTTCTCATGCGCCAAGATGCCCAAGTTCGCAGTGAAGCGCAGGCCTGTGAGGGTGAGGATTTGGGTGCCTTGCGTGTCGCTCATGGCTTCATCAGTGAAAAATCGCGTGCTTGTCGCACTAAATGTTGTCCGCCATCCACCACCAAAGTGGTTCCTGTGATGGCGGGGTTGTTGAGGGCAAAGCTCACGGTTTGAGCGATGTCTTGTGAGGTCGATGATTGTCCCAAAGGCGCGAGGCGGTGCAAAGCGGCAAAGGCGTCGTCATCCAACATATGGCTGGTGAGCGTCAGGCCAGGGGCTACACCAACGACTCGCACATCGGGCGCCAGTGCTTGAGCAAGCATGGTGTTGGCACACTCAAGGGCTGCCTTGGAGAGCGTGTAACTCAAGAAATCCGGATTCAGGTTGTAGAGCTTTTGATCCAGTAAGTTGATCACGGCGCCCTTGGCCTGCCTGCTGGTGAGGTGCTGGGCCAAGCATTGCGCGAGCACCACAGGCGCCAACGTGTTGGTACGCAGGTGGGCGTCAAATGACGCCGTGTCGACGTCCTGGATGGTGTCGAGCTCAAACAAGGACGCGCTGTTGACCACGGCATCGACTTGACCCCACGCATTGACCACGTCGGCAAACAACTGGCGCACTTGCGCGGTGTCGCTCAAGTCAGCTGACCACATTTGGAATCGACCCTGGGGCGCCAGCGTTTGAAGTTCTTTCACCGTTTTGGCGGCGTCGTCTTGCGAACGACCGCAATGCACGGCCACGTCCCAACCCTCATGGGCCAGATGCAAGGCCATGTCGCGCCCCAGCCTTTTCGCGGCCCCGGTGATCAGGACCACTCGGGGTGAAGTGGGTTTGGGTGGCGCAGTCGGCATGGCGGACAATAGGGGGGTGAACAGAACGCCTAGTTTATCCAGTCCAGAGCCTGCGACCCGCGGTGATGGGTATGCCATCCCCCACACCGAGGCAGGAAATGCCCTGCGCGCGCAGTTTGAGGCTAGTGGTGGGTGGTTGCCCTTTGATCAATGGATGCACTTGGCGCTCTATGCACCTGGCTGGGGCTATTACGCGACGCCTCGGCGTTTGATTGGCACGGGCTTTGGGGATGGCAGTGATTTTGTGACGGCGCCAGAGCTTTCGCCGGTGTTCGCCCAGACCTTGGCGCGTGCCGTTGCAGCTTGGATGGCGCAAAGTGGAGTCCACGAGATCTGGGAGTTTGGCGCTGGACGCGGTGTGCTGGCGAGAGACCTTCTCAAGGCTTTGGATGACTTGGGCGTCGGTCCGCGCCAAGGCAGGGTGCGCCGCTATGTGATTGTGGAAGTCTCAGGTGCCTTGCGGCGTGTCCAAGAGGAGACGCTGGCTCTCTACGAGGGGGTAGTCACGTGGGCGAACGCTTGGCCTGAGCAGTTGGATGCCGTCGTGCTGGGCAATGAAGTGCTGGATGCCATGCCTGTTCAGCTGCTGTATCGCACCGGTGGGCAGTGGCATGAGCGTGGCGTGACCCTTGAGGGCGACAGCCTGGTATGGGCGGATCGGCCAACGCCGTTGCAGCCACCGGTAGACATTCCCGGCGAGCACGACTACCTCACGGAGATACATCCCCAGGCACACGCTTGGGTGCAGGATTTGGGTCGCCGCTTGAGCCAAGGGGTGGTGGCTCTGTTTGACTACGGCTTTCCAGAGTCGGAGTATTACCACCCTCAGCGCAGCGCAGGCACAGTGATGTGCCACCGAGGCCACTTGAGCGACCCTAACCCCTTAGAAAGCGTGGGGGACAAAGACATCACCGCGCACGTCGACTTCACGGGCATCGCGCTGGCCGCGCAAGCTGCGGGCTTGGCGGTCGTGGGCTACACCAGCCAAGGCAGTTTTTTGTTGGATGTGGGCTTCGTGGATGTGCTCCCGCACGCCAGCGCGGCAGAGCAGTCGGCTGCGCTGAAGTTGATTCATGAACACGAAATGGGCGAACTGTTCAAAGTCATGGTTTTGGCACCTGAAGCCACGGCCGACCAAGTCCCGCCGATTGGATTTGTGCGGGGTGACCGCACGCACACCTTGTGATGTTGCGCTGGTTCTTTTTCATGGCGTTGGCGCTCATGCTGTTTCAGGCGGCTTGGCCTTGGTTGTCCCGTTTGGGTTTGGGTCGAATGCCTTTGGATTTTCGGTTTCATTGGCTAGGCCGCGAGTGGTCTGTTCCGTTGGGCTCGACGTTGATTTTGACGGGGCTGATGATGCTCTTGGAGCGTGTGTTCTGGCATTGGATATGAGTGCCATTGAATGGTCAGCTTGGCGCCTTGAAATCAGGCCAACGCACCACATCTGATGGGTATCAATAGAAAGAAACACCACCATGACCCATCACGCCCACGTGGTTTGCCCCCACTGTCACGCCACCAATCGTGTCCCCGCTGAGAGCTTGGGAGCGCAGGCGCACTGTGGCAAATGCCACCAATCGATGTTCACGCAACAGCCTGCGGCGCTCTCAGAAGCACACTTTGACCGACATATTCAAAAAAATGACATCCCTGTGTTGGTCGACTTTTGGGCGCCTTGGTGCGGCCCCTGTCGCATGATGGCTCCTCACTTCGAGGCTGCGGCGGCGCAATTGGAGCCTGCGTTCAGACTGGCTAAAGTCAATACCGAAGAGGCCCAGGCGCTGGCGGCGCGCTATCAAATCCGCAGTATTCCTACCCTCGCGATTTTCAAAAATGGACGCATGATCGCCCATCAGGCGGGGGCCATGGGGCAAGCTGACTTGGTGCGCTGGGCCAGAGCGCACGCTTGATGCATGGGGCGGCCTCGAGTCGCAGCCGGGTGATGGAATAGTGCGCGCATGACCGATGCAAACGATTTCAGCGCTGCGACATCTGGTAGGCCCGCTACTTTCTAGCCACTGTCGTGAGTTGAGGGCCATCGTTGACACGCCGTTTTTATACACTGTGCGGCATGATCACCTTGACCATTCAAAGCACCCCATTTGCGGACCAGCAGCCCGGCACCTCCGGCCTGCGTAAGCG
>JBEAPX010000121.1:0-3036 GCA_041164205.1 Pseudomonadota bacterium | reverse complement strand
GTCCAGCAACTTTCGGGGGGAGAACAGCAGCGCGTTGCCATTGCCCGCGCCCTCGCGGCAAAGCCAGAGCTGCTGCTGATGGATGAGCCGCTTGCCGCACTGGACTGGCGGCGCAAGCAAGAGATATTGCCCTGGCTAGAGCGCTTACAACGCCATCTGAGTATTCCCATGGTCTACGTCACGCACTCGATCGACGAGGTGTTGCGCCTCGCAGATCACATCGTGATTTTGGACGCAGGACAGGTACACGCCCAGGGGCCGCTGAGCCACGTATTGGCACGCACGGATACGCCACTCGCCCAAGCAGACGAGGCTTCGGTCCTGATTGAAGCGCGGGTTTCGTCCATCGAAGACCAATGGCATTTGGCATACGCGCAATTTGATGGTGGTGAACTGAGTGTGCGCGACAGCGGACTCAAGCTCGGTCAGTCGGTGCGGCTTCGCCTATTGGCACGCGACGTCAGCATCACCACGCAACCAGCCCACCACACCAGCATCCAAAACCAGCTGGCTGGCACCATTGAGCACATTGCCCCGGCTCAGCATCCCGCACAGGCACTGGTGCAAATGCGCTGTGGATCCACCTTGTTGCTCGGCCGAGTGACGCAAAAAGCCGTTCACCAGCTGCAGCTGGAGGTCGGCCAACCAGTCTGGGCCCAAATCAAATCGGTGGCCCTCGCCCGCTGACGGGCTTGCCAGTTCACTGTGCGCCCAGTGCGCTGCCTGTGGCATCGCCGTACCCAGACGACTGACGTCTTTCTGACATCCAGCCCCAATCCACCGCTTTACAATGAGGGCGTTGGTGCTCGCTGGCTTTTCTGAGTCGGCAGTTCAACGGGAAGCAGGAGGGTCGCGTGCCAGCGCACAGACCTAACCTGCGCTGCCCCCGCAACGGTAAGCGAACGGGTCGCCATCGCCAAAGATGACACCCCGCGTTCAATCCATCGCCACTGACACTCAGGTGTTGGGAAGGCATTGAATGTTGTTTTCGTCAGCCCGGATACCGGCCAACAAGGCGGCTTGACTGCGGTCGAGCCACATTTGCCCACGCTGTCGGGGAGGACAGCACAGGGCGCTGACTTTGAATGCAACTCATGCTTAAACAATGGACCCCCGTGGCCGTGGCCGCCTGTGCGGTATGCGCCTCTGCGAGCGCCTTGGCGCAAACAACGCTTGATCCTGTCGTCGTCACGGCAACTCGAATTGAAATGCCCTTGTCCGAAGTGCTGTCCGACCTCACACTGATCGAAGGGAGCCGGTTGGTCGGAACCGGCGCCACCACTCTAGGTGAAAGGCTGCAAACGCTCCCCGGAATTGAAAGCTCCGCAACGGGTGACAAAATTTTTATTCGAGGCGCTGAGGCGCGAATGACTGCGGTCTACATCGATGGCATTCGTGTGGATCGACAAGATGGCTATGTCACTGGAGGGGGCGCCCCTTGGTCGTTGATTTCTGCGGGACAAATGGAGCGCATCGAGATTTTGCAAGGGGCCAGCTCCAGCCAGTACGGCTCTGACGGCATGGGCGGTGTGGTGCAACTGTTTGCATACGACGGTCGAGATGGCGACAAATCGTCGTTGACAACCGGCATCGGCAACCGTGCCGACCGTTTTGTCAACCTAATCAAAGCAGGACAGGTTGACCGCATCGACTATTCATTCGGACTCGGGCGCCACACCAATGCTGGCTACAACACCAAGCCCGACATAGCGCATACGCCGGAGACTGAGAACTGGGCGCGCACCCACATGAATGCCAACATTGGATTGCAATTGAACCCGGCCCAACACCTGGCGTTCAAAACGATTCAAAACACCAGCATGGACAAAGAGGTGCCGTGGAATGGCGGCGACGACATGACCACGAAGGGACAACTGGCCGCCTACAGTCTCAAATTGACATCGGTTTGGAGTGACCAATGGCAATCAAAAATACAGTGGTCCGATAGCAAAACCCACTTCAGGCAACCCAACGCCTCGACCCAAGTGGATGACAAAAACCACTACACCAAACTCACGTCCTTTCGCATCGATAACCAGTTCGCGTTATCGCAAGGCCAACAGGTGACTTTGGGAGTCGAGCACATCAATGACACCTTCACTGCTGCAGCCGATGACTGGTACAACCCAGCGCAAGGCGGAAGCCGAAAACAGATGGGAGTCAATGTTGGATGGGGGGTGCGCCTGGGTGAACAATCGGTGTACCTATCGGCGCGCCACGACGACATCACAGGCTTTGATCCCAAGCTCACGTACGGGATCAACTACGGAATTCACATCTCGCCGGCGCTTCAATTGACAATGGGTGTGTCGAGCGGCTACAGGGCCCCTAACTTGTCTCAGGTCTACGACCCCAACTACGGTGACCCATCCCTCAGGCCGGAGACTTCCAAAGGCGTCGAAGCAAGGCTGAGCTACCGGGCGGATGGCGTGGCCATGCACGCAACGGTTTACCAGTCCAAATACGTTGACCTCATCAGTGCGAACTCCAGCTTTGTTTGGTACAACGTGGGCCGAGCCCGTGTGAAGGGCATCAACCTGCGTGGCACAAAGGCGTGGGGGGCCGCCAAGTTTGGCGCTTCCTTTGACTACACCGATGCCATCAACAGCGACTCGATGAAACGCCTCAATTACCGATCGCCTCGCAAGTGGTCTGCCTTCGCTGAAATGCCCATAGCGAACTGGCAAACGCGACTCGAGCTCTTGGCAAAGTCAGCCCGCTGGGATGACGCCTCCAACACCCGCTGGTTGAGCGGCTTTGGCTTGTTGAATATCGAGCTCAAGAAGGCCGTGTCATCTAATAGTGAGTTAACGCTGCGTGCAGACAATGTATTTGATCGCGACGTCGAGGAGGTGAGCGGCCTGGCCTCACCTGGCCGTCGGTTGGTGGCGACCATGAATTGGGACTGGTGATGGTGCGCGTACTCACCACCCTCTGCTTCACCGCCCTGCTCGCGTTCAGCGTGCAAGCGGCGCCACAGCGTGTGGTGAGTTTGTTGCCTTCGCTCACCGAAAGCGTCTGTGCTTTGGGGGCGTG
>JBEAPX010000120.1:0-7403 GCA_041164205.1 Pseudomonadota bacterium | reverse complement strand
GCTTTGGGCGTCAACCCATAGCGCCCGGCGCTCGCCTCATCGGCCAAGAGTACAGCGCAAGAGCCGTCATTCACACCAGAGGCGTTGCCTGCCGTGACCGTCCCGTCTGGTCTCACCACACCCTTGAGTGCGGCCAACTTGTCCAGGGTGGTGATGCGTGGGTGTTCGTCCGTGTCAACCACGATGGCATCGCCTTTGCGCTGGGGAATATGAACTGGGACGATTTCGCGAGCCAAATGGCCTGCAGCGATGGCTGCAGCTGCCTTTTCCTGGCTGGCCATGGCCATGCGGTCTTGGGCCTCACGCTCAATGTTGTAGTCGGTGGCGACGTTCTCTGCCGTTTCTGGCATCGAGTCGACGCCATACTGAGCCTTCATCAGCTTGTTGATGAAGCGCCAACCAATGGTGGTGTCGTACACCGCGTTGGCGCGACTGAATGCGGTGTCCGCTTTGGGCATGACAAACGGCGCTCGGCTCATGCTTTCCACACCGCCTGCAATCATCAAAGTGGCCTCGCCTGCCCGAATCGCTCGCGCTGCCGTGCCCACTGCATCCAGCCCTGATCCGCACAAGCGATTGATGGTGGCGCCTGGCACATCCACCGGTAAGCCTGCGAGCAAACTCGCCATATGCGCAACATTGCGGTTGTCTTCGCCCGCTTGGTTGGCACATCCGTACAGCACATCGGTCACCGCCGCCCAATCGACTTGGGCATTTCGCTCCATGAGAGCCCGAATGGGGACGGCTCCCAGGTCATCGGTTCGCACGCTCGACAAAGCGCCACCGTAGCGACCGATGGGGGTTCGAACGGCGTCACAAATAAATGCTTGGGTCATGGTGAGTACTCGGATGGGTTGTGATTCAGAAAGTATCGGGGATGGTGCAATCGGCAAGGCTCACGCAGGTGACAAGTCAAACAAACTCGTGGCATCCACCTCAAGGACCGTGACATCGCTTTGGTTCACCAGCCGCCAGTGCCAATGCACGATGCCCAGCTCAGGACGGCTCGCCGAGGTGCGCACTTGCGTGATGGTGGACGTCAGCCGCAGTTGATCATCGGCACGCACAGGATGCAGCCACTTGACGTTGGTGACACCGGGCGAGGCAAAGGACTCGGAGTCCGTCAACACTGACTCGACCGCCAAGCGCATCGCAATGGCACACGTTTGCCAGCCACTGGCAATGAGTCCGCGATGTCGTCCCTGCTCGGCTCGCTCGGTGTCGGTATGAAACCACTGGGGATCGTATTCTTTGGCAAATGCCAACAACGCCTCGGTCGTCAGGGTGTAAGGCCCGGCCTCAATCACCTGCCCTGCTTTGAATTGACTGAACTTCATAGAGACCCACTTGTATCGATCAAACAAAAGGCCGCACATCGCGGCCTTTTCATTCTAAAACTGCATGGGTTCACGCACCGCAAGGGCCCGTTCAATAGGTTTCCAGGTGCAGGCGCCCTTGGTCTCGCAGCTGATCTGCCAGCTGCGCCCAATCCATGCCAGCCCCCTGCGCCACCTCTTGCAACGCGCGCAGCACACCTTCTTCCATGTCCTTCAATCCACACACGTAAAAATACGCGTTGGGGTCCGCCAACATCGCCGCCACATCCGCGCTGCGTTGGCGCAAGAGGTCCTGAACGTAGGTTTTGGGTACGTCGGCGGCACGCGAGTACGCCAGGTTCAAGTCGATGAAGTCCTTGGGCAAGTTTTGCAATGGTCCGAAGTAAGGCAACTCTTCGCGCGTGCGCGCACCAAAGAACAGCATCAATTTGCCGCTCTCGAACTTGCCAGACGCGCGCAGCCGACGCCGCCACTCTGTCATGGCTCGCATAGGCGCAGAGCCTGTGCCCGTGCAGATCATGACAATGTGGCTCTTGGGGTGATTCGGCATCAAAAAACTGTGCCCAAACGGCCCAACCACTTGCACCTTATCACCCACCTGCAGATCACACATGTAGTTGGACGCAACACCCCTAACCGGCTGACCGCTGTGGTCTTCGAGCACCCGCTTGATCGTGAGGGATACGTTGTTATAGCCAGGGCGTTCACCATTGCGTGGACTGGCGATTGAATACTGGCGCGCATGATGCGGCTTGCCACGCTCATCTACCCCCGGTGGGACCACACCAATCGATTGCCCTTCGAGCACTGGGAACGGGGTGTCACCAAAATCCAAAACAATGTGGTGGGTGTCGTACTCCTTGCCTACTTCAGTGACCCGCACGTTGCCCGTGACGGTTGCTTCGATCGACTTGTGAAGGGCTTTGGGACCATACAAATTGGTATAGGCATGGGCCGCAGACCAAGGTGGGATGGTGGCACCCGGTGTCAAAGGTGTCGAAGCGGTACCTTGAGGGCCAAAACCAACCGAGCTTGCATCTGAGGCCTGATCAGCGGCGCTGCCGATGGACTCTGATGCAGCGCCATGGCTCGACGATGACGCAGCCGCGTCATCAAAGGCTTCTGCGGGCAGTTCTGCGGGCAATTCGTCCCAGCTGTATTGATCGTCAAGCGAGTAGGCCTTGACCCGCGGCACCTTGCGCCAGTTATCGATCGCACCGGTCGGACACGGCGGCACGCACGCCATGCACAGGTTGCACTTGTCTGCCTCGACCACGTAGTTGTTGGCGTCGTGTGTGATGGCACCAATGGGACACGTGGCCTCACACGTGTTGCATCGGATACAAATCTCTGGATCAATGAGGTGCTGCTGGATTACGGCGTCGGTCATGTGCAATTCTCTGACAAGGTATTCGCTTAGACAGAGGACCCGGCTGAGAGCCGGTTCCTCTGCGTTTGTCGTCGGCGCTCAATCAATTGAACCGCACGTATTCGAAATCAACGGGCTGACGGTTGATGCCCATGACAGGAGGGGCGATCCAGTTGGCAAATTGACCAGGCTCCACCACACGCCCCATCAAGCTCGCAACAAAGGCGCGATCGCTGCCGCTGGGCAACCACTCGTCTGCGTGGGCCTTCCACTCGGCATCTGAAATCACGCGACCATCAGGCGACACCTTCACGCCCGACAAGGCGCCGATGTTGCGATGGAATGCCTTATGAGGTACGGCCAAGCGGAAGGGAATGCCAGCCTTTTCGATGATCTTGTTCCAGCGCCCCACCCCACCAACGGAGTCTTGGATGTAGTCATCACGCAAGACTTCGTTCAATGCGTTCAACATGGGCACTTCTTTTTCGACCAGCTGGCCATTCACCACGTTCAGCACCCGATATGTCTCGTTGCGCAGTTGGTGGTCATCGGTGCGCTTGCCTTCTTCGTAACGGCCTTTCAAGCCTGTGCTGTAGAACGTCGCCGCATTGGATGACTCATCCGCACCGAACAAGTCGATGGTGACCGAAAAGTGGAAATTCAAATAGCGCTGAATCGTTGGCAAATCGATGACACCCGCTTCGCGCAGCTTTTTAGGGTCATCGGTTTTCAACTCATTCATCACCTGACAAGTGCGGTTGATCACTCGACCAATGCCCGATTCACCCACAAACATGTGGTGAGCCTCTTCGGTCAACATGAATTTGGTGGTGCGTGCCAACGGATCAAAGCTGGACTCTGCTAGGGCGCAGAGCTGGAACTTGCCATCGCGATCTGTGAAGTAGGTGAACATGAAAAAGCTCAACCAATCGGGTGTCTCTTCGTTGAACGCCTCCAGGATGCGGGGGTTATCCGACTGGCCGCTGCGGCGCTCGAGCAAGGCCTCGCCCTCTTCACGGCCATCGCGACCAAAGTACTTGTGCAATAGGTAAACCATCGCCCACAAGTGGCGGCCTTCTTCGACGTTCACTTGGAACAGGTTGCGCAAGTCGTATTGACTGGGCGCGGTCAGACCGAGGTGGCGCTGTTGCTCAACCGACGCGGGTTCTGTGTCACCCTGCGTCACGATGATGCGGCGCAAGTTGGCACGGTACTCGCCGGGAACGTCTTGCCACGCATCTTCTCCTTTGTGGTCACCGAAGTGAATTTTGCGATCTTGTTCGGCGGGATTCAAAAAGATGCCCCATCGATAGTCAGGCATTTTCACGTGCCCAAACTGCGCCCAACCCTGCGGATCGACGCTCACTGCGGTGCGCAAATACACATCAAAGTCCTGAGAGCCGTCGGGCCCCATGTCTTGCCACCAGCTGAGGTAGTTGGGCTGCCACTGCTCGAGCGCACGTTGCAGTGTGCGGTCTTCGCTCAGGTTGACGTTGTTCGGGATCTTATCGCTGTAGTTGATGCTTGACATGACATTTGCTCCTGATTGATTGTTGCAAAGAACCGCTCCTGGCTTAGACGCGGTTCCAGTCGAATGCGGCTTTATCGCCTTTCCCATAAACCTTGAGTGCCCCTTTGTCACCAACGGCATTGGGTCGCTGGAAAATCCAGTTTTGCCATGCCGTCAAGCGACCAAACACGCGAGTGAACATGTTCTCCGTACCGTTGAAGCGCAAGTTCGCCTCCAGTCCCGTCAAAGCGTCTGGGGACATCGCGACACGCTCTTCGCGAGCCAGCCGAATTTCGTCGGCCCAGTCGATGTCATCCAACGCCGCCGTGTTCAAGCCCAGCGCCTGCGCTTGATCCCCGTCCAAGGCTTCGCCGATGTGTGTTTTGAGATTGGCCAGCGTGCTGGCGTCGTCATAGAAACGGCGCGCCAAGCGGCTCTGATCTGTGGCCATGGGATAGAAACCAAAGTTGGCTTCACTCATCGCCACCTTGGGCGATTGCTCGGGTGTGTCTGGGAGTATCAATTGATAGGTGCGATCGCACGCCAACGCCAGCTCGAGCAACGTACCGGCAAAACAAGTGCCCTCGTCAATCAGGGCAAACAAGCTGCGTGACGACACATCCACTCGGCTCAAGGTGCGACGCAGTGCGCCGATGGTCTGGCGGATGAACCAATGCGTTTGATGGGCTGCCAAGAAGGCGTCCATGGCCAACACCTGAGCAGCGTCGCCACTGGTTTTCATGAGCCATAGGCCAATATCGGTCTCGTTGGTTCTCATGTGCAGGATCGCATCATCGAGCTCGCGCGCCAGTTGCAGTGGGTAGAACTGCGCACCCAATTGCACGGCGTGCTCGGCATCTGTTGCCACCTCTTGTGAGGGCGCTTTGACCGTGAACGTGGCCACGCGTTTGGCTCGGTCAATGCTGACCTGGACGTGGGTGTAGGTGACACCCTCCTCAGTGAACGCACGATTCAATGGCGTCAATGCCACGCCTGTGGCGCTGCTGTCGCGCTGACTTGTGGCCGCCAATTGTTTGGCGTGTTCAGCGACAGTTTGGGCAAACACGGCAGGTTTGGCGATCGCATCGACAAACTTCCAATCGACCGCGCGTTGTCCGCGAACGCCTTCGTTCGAGGTGCAAAAAATATCGGCCAAATCGTGGCGCACCTTGCGCTTGTCGGTCACCCGGGTCAAGCCGCCCGTGCCAGGCAAAACGCCCAACAAGGGCACTTCGGGCAGGCTCACCGATGAAGAGCGGTCGTCGACCAGCACGATTTGGTCACACGCTAGGGCCAGCTCATAGCCACCACCAGCACAAGCGCCGTTGACCCCGGCCACAAACTTAAGGCCTTCGAACCGACTGGAGTCTTCCATGCCGTTGCGTGTTTCGTTGGTGAACTTGCAGAAATTCACCTTCCAGGCATGGCTCGATACGCCCAGCATGAAGATGTTGGCGCCAGAGCAAAAAATACGGTCCTTGCCCGAGGTCAACACGACGGTCTTGACTTGAGGGTGCTCAAACCGAATGCGATTCAGTGCGTCATTGAGCTCGATGTCCACACCCAGGTCATAGCTGTTGAGCTTGAGTTTGTAGCCAGGACGCAAACCCGCGTCCTCGTCAAAGTCGGCAATGAGTTTGGCAACCTCGCCTTCGACCTCGATCGACCAATGGCGGTACTGGTCTGGTGATGTTTGGTAGTCCACGCGCTGTTGTTCGGTCATTTTTGTCTTCCTCTGGTGGTGTCTCGCTGGATCGGCAAAGGCAAGATATTGCCTGAATTAAGTTGCACGATAATGCACAAGCATCCCAAAGTCAAGCATTATTTTGCATATTCAATGCCCAATGCCTCGCGCACCGTTCGGCGCAGAGATTGAAAAATGTCTACCAGAGGCTGAGCGCTGGTGTCCACCTTGTATGTGGCCTTGCTGTAAAACGGCTCACGCGTGGCCAAAATCGCCTTCAAATCCTCCATGGCTTCTGCGTTGCCGGCCATGGGACGCATATCCCCTTGCGCTTGCACGCGCCCCATGTGGTCTTCGGGCTTGGCTTGTAGCCACACCGATGTGCAATGAGACAGCAGTTGATTGAAGGTCGCTGGGTCGGACACCAAGCCGCCCGGCGTTGCAATCACCACCTCGGAGTAGAGCTGAATGGTTTCCTCCAGCGCTCTGCGTTCATAGCGGCGGTAAGCGTTCATACCGTACAACGACTGAAGTTCTGGCACGGTGCATCCAGCGAACTGCTCAATCTCGTGGCTGAGTTCGACAAAAGGAAAGCCCAAATCTTCAGCCAACATTCGTCCCAGCGTTGACTTGCCCGCGCCCCGCAGCCCGACGAGTGCGATGCGCGATGACACAGTGGGACCAGCCGTGCCCGTACCCAAGGCTTCACCTACGGCGATGCGCGCCTTGCGCAATGACGACTCGTCTCGACCCGCCAACATCTCGCGCATCAGCAACCACTCAGGTGAGGAGGTGCTCACATCCCCCACCAGCTCAGCCAATGAGCACTGCAGCGCCTGGGCCACCTGCAGCAACACCAAGACTGACACATTGCCCTCGCCGTACTCCAGGTTGGCCAGATGGCGCTCAGAAACCTCAGCCGCGATCGACACGGCCTTGCGCGTCATCCCACGGCGGGCACGAATGGATCGCACGCGCTCACCCAAGTCACGCAAAAAGCGATGGCGCTCTTGGCCATCTGGCAATTCAGTGTCTGGGGTTTTCCCGGGAATATGCATTATATTGCTTGACATGGTATGAGGCTGCTTTTACATTCAGTACACGCACAATAATTCATATCTTCAATCAGGGCAAGCTCGATTGATCGATGAACCCCAACCCAGCGACACTCGCTCAACGCCACCGATCGTTTCGCGAGCCACCCATGCACTGAAAGGCACACCACATGAGCACCCCTTTATTACCCAACTGGATCAGCGGGCAATGGCAACACGGTCAAGGCAGTGGCACGGCCTTGTTCGATCCGGTCAAAGGCAACGCGTTGGTGCGCGTGGACGCCACAGGTTTGGATTTGCCGAACGCTTTTCGCTTCGCTCGCGAGGTGGGTGGCGCCGCACTGCGCAACATGACCTACGCCCAACGCGCGGCCATGCTCGGCGAGATCGGCCAGGTGTTGCAGGCCAATCGTGAGGCGTATTACGAGATCTCCACCGCCAACAGCGG
>JBEAPX010000119.1:0-2626 GCA_041164205.1 Pseudomonadota bacterium | reverse complement strand
TTTGAACAGGCGAACGACCCCCTCAATGTGTGTAGTCTTACCGGCACCGTCTATGCCTTCAAAGCTGATGAATAACCCCCTGGCGTTGCTGACCATGTCGCAAACTCTCCTCGGAAACTGCGCGCACAAAACCCTTAGCTTACCGCAGGCCGTGGGCCATTCAGCGCTTGAGGATGAATTGGCGAACGGCCGCGTTGTGTTCGCTCAAGGTTTCGCTGAAATGGCTGCTGCCATCGCCCTTGCCCACAAAGAACAGGGCCTTGCTCTCGGCGGGATTGGCGGCGGCGAACAGCGCGGCTTCGCTGGGCATCGCGATCGGTGTGGGCGGCAAGCCAAAGCGGGTGTAAGAGTTGTAGGGCGAGTCCGTGCGCAGGTGCACACGCTTGAGGTCGCCATCAAAGGCCTCGCCCAGCCCATAAATGATGGTGGGGTCGCTTTGCAGCTTCATGCCCAGACGCAGGCGGTTGTGGAACACGGCTGAAATCAACTGCCGATCCGGGTAGTGCTGGGTTTCTTTTTCGATCATGCTGGCCAAGATCAACAAGTCGTCGCGACCATCCAGGGCGGCCAAGCCCGAGCGGCTCTGCCACGCCGCATCGAGTTTGGTCTGCATGGCTCTTGCCGCTTGGCGATACACGCCCAGATCAGAGCTGTTTTTGGGATACACATAGGTGTCGGGGAAAAAACGGCCCTCAGCGGGAATGCCGGCCATACCGATCTCAGCCATGATTTGCGCGTCTGACCATGCTTCGGTCTCGTGCTTCATGGCGGGGGCCTGGGCCATGGCTTGCCGCATCTGGCGGAATGTCCAACCCTCGATGAAAGTGATGCGGGCCAGCGCCTGATCCCCTTTTGCCAGCTTGCTCAGCAAGATGTTGGGTGTCAACGGCGGCGTGAACTCATACGTGCCGGCTTGAATTTGGCGGGACTGACCCGACCAGCGAAACCAAGCGTAAAGTGCCCAAGTAGGGACATCCACGCCGGCTTGCACGACGGCGTTGGCCACTTGTTTGGCGGACGCGCCGGGTGCGACGACGACCAAAGCACTTTGCTCGGGGTTGAGCACGTGCAAGGGAGAGTCCACCCACCGTGTGAGGGTTTGCCGCGCGAGCAACATCAACAGACCAAGCCCCAGTGCAAGGACTGCCAAACGCCTCAATGTTGAACTCTTGCGTGTCATAGAGGCGCCCATGATACCGGTGTGCCTTTGACCTGGAGCGGATAATACGCACATGAACACTGACATTTTTGCGGCTCAAATCCCCGCCAATGCGGGGCAAGTCCGGTTGGCACATTGGGGTGTGATTCGCGCCACAGGCGACGACGCATCGGCATTTTTGCAGGGGCAGATCACGCATGACTTGGCGTTGCTACCGGCAGATCAGGCGCGCTACGCCGCCTACTGCAATGCGCAGGGCCGGATGCAGGCCAACTTTGTCATCTGGAAGCGCGACCAAGCGGTTTGGATCGCGGCGCCCGTCAGCGCCATCGATGCGCTGATCAAGCGCTGGCGTATGTTTGTGTTGCGCGCGAAATGCACTTTTGAAGACCTCAGCAACTCCCATGCGGTGGTGGGCGTTTGGGGCGCGACTGCCGCCCCTTGGGCAGGTGCATCGGCCTGGTCTGTACGCCACAGCGAGCTGGATCAACTCCCCGGGGTGGGGGTGCGATTGCCAGACACTGTGGTGGCGGATCAAGCGTTGCTCCGGGCCCTGGTGGTGCTCGACGGGCTACCTTCCTTGGAGGCGTCAGCCGATGCGGCCCGCGTGTGGGACGGTTTGGATATCCAAGCCGGGTTGCCATGGATCACCCCAGCGACAGCCAACCAACTGGTACCGCAGATGGTCAATATGGAGTCCCTGGACGGCGTGTCTTTCAAGAAAGGCTGTTATCCGGGACAAGAGGTGGTCGCTCGCAGCCAGTTCAGAGGCGCCATCAAGCGCAGGGGTGAGCGCATCCTGGTCCAGGCCTCTGCTGAATCCCCCGTTCAAGCGGGTCAGGATGTCTTTGCCAACGGCCAGCCGGTGGGCATGGTGGTCAACGCAGCGATGGTGTCCGAGGGTTTGTATGCCGCTTTCATCAGCATCCACGTCGGAGAGTCCGAGGGGCGCACCCTGCACGTAGGCGCAGCGGATGGGCCCGAGGCCCAGCGCCTCGGCCTGCCCTATCCTTTGCTCACTGACCTTTGAGGCGCCAGCCCCGTGTGTTTGATCAGCTTTGCGATCGCACCCAATGCTGGGGTGGATTGGCTGGTAGTCGCCAATCGTGATGAGTCCTATGACAGGCCAACGCAGCGACTGAGCGCATGGCACAGCGCCAGCGGTCAACGCATCGTCGGCGGACGCGACCTCAAAGACGGCGGTGTGTGGATGGCCGAACAGCCGGAATCCGGGCGGATCGCGTTTTTGACCAATGTGCGTCGGGGCAGCCCTGAAACCGGGGTGAAAAGTCGGGGCGAATTGGCGTTGGCATGGCTGCACGGCGGGCATATTGGCGACTGGCTGCTGCACCACGATGCGGGTCAGTACGCAGGCTGCAATTTGGTCCTCGGGGATCCGGCAAACGGCCAATGGTGGTGGCTATCCAACCGAGACGAACAGCAACAGCCTCAAAACGATTGGCTTCA
>JBEAPX010000118.1:0-13826 GCA_041164205.1 Pseudomonadota bacterium | reverse complement strand
AGGCGGTCGTCGCTGAATTGCTCGACAAGGCACACATTCACGCTGATTACAGCAGCCTCGATGAGGCCAGCAAACAGCAGGTCTTGTTGGCGCAATTGCATGACCCCCGTGCCCTGCGGGTGCCCGGAGAGATGTACTCGGCGCACAGCGAGAGCGAACTGGCTATTTTTGAGGCGGCACTGACTGCGCGCCAGCGTTACGGGGCCGAATCGATCCGACACGCCATCATCAGCCACACCGAACAAGTCAGTGATCTGCTCGAAGTGCTTTTGCTTCAAAAAGAGGTGGGGCTGATGCGGGGCCGCCTGCAGCACAACGCCACCGCGGACTTGATCGTGGTGCCTCTGTTTGAGACCATCGAAGACTTGGCCGCGGCAGACCGCATCATGTCTGAGTACTTTGCGCTGCCAGGTATTTTGGACATGATTCACCGAGGCCAGAACCACCAGTACCACGAGCAAGACATCATGCTGGGTTACTCGGACAGCAACAAAGACGGTGGCATTGTGACAAGCAATTGGTCTTTGTACAGGGCCGAGGTGGCGTTGGCGCGGGTGTTTGATGCCCTCCCTGCCGGACGGCGCGTGGCCATGCGCTTGTTCCACGGTCGAGGCGGCACCGTTGGCCGCGGCGGCGGACCCAGTTTCGCCGCCATCATGGCGCAGCCGGCGGGAACCGTGCGTGGCCAAATCAGGTTGACTGAGCAAGGCGAAGTCATTGGCTCCAAATACGCCAATCCCGACATTGGCCGGCGCAACCTTGAAACCTTGGTGGCTGCCACGCTAGAGGCCACCTTGTTGCCGCGCGCGCCCGAGGTGAATCCTGCGTTTCTTGACACCGCGGAGTGCTTATCGGCCACGAGCATGAAGGCCTACCGGCATTTGGTCTACGACACACCCGGATTTACCGAATTTTTCTTTGCGGCAACCCCACTCAAGGAGCTGGCGGATCTGAACATCGGGTCACGCCCTGCCTCTCGCAAACCAAGTCAACGCATCGAGGACTTGCGCGCGATCCCTTGGGGCTTTAGCTGGGGGCAGAGTCGCCTCACCTTGCCAGGCTGGTATGGATTTGGGTCCGCCGTGATCGACTACCTCGAGGGCCAAGCTTGCCCAGAGCAATCCCCCAGCTCTCGCAACCAGCGTCTGGCGCACTTGCGGGCGATGGTCAAAGAGTGGCCGTTTTTTGCCAATCTACTGTCAAACATCGACATGGTGCTGGCCAAAAGTGATTTGGCGTTGGCGTCTCGCTACGCCGAACTGGTCGAAGATAAAAAGTTGCGCCAACGTATTTTCAGCACCATTGAGGCGGAATGGCACCGCACGGCAGACGCCCTCACCCTGCTCACTGGGCACAAGCAACGCTTGGCTGACAACCCCGCACTGCGCCGATCTATTGAGCACCGTTTTCCTTATATTGACCCGCTCCACCACGTCCAAGTTGAGCTGATTCGGCGCATGAGAGCGGGCGATGTCAACGAGCGGGTTCAACGAGGCATCCACATCAGCATCAATGGCATCGCTGCGGGCATTCGCAACACCGGTTAAACGCCCCAGGGTCCACCACCCGGGCCTGCGCCTAAAATCGGGGTTTTCGTTTTTCACATTGCACGCTCATGGCCTCCAACAATCAACTCGACAGCAAATCCCAAGCCTGGTCGGCTCTGTTCTCAGAGCCCATGAGCGAACTGGTCAAGCGCTACACGGCTAGTGTGTTTTTTGATAAACGGTTGGCTGATGCGGATATTCGCGGGTCTTTGGCGCACGCCGACATGTTGGCTGCTGTGGGCTGTATCAGCGCGGATGATTTGACCGCCATTCAAAACGGTCTGACGCAAATTCAATCAGAGATCGAGTCGGGTGCTTTCCAATGGCAGCTTGATCTAGAGGACGTGCACCTGAATATCGAGGCGCGGTTGACGCAGTTGGTCGGCGATGCAGGCAAACGTTTGCACACAGGCCGCAGTCGCAATGACCAAGTCGCCACCGACATTCGCCTTTGGTTGCGCGGCGAAATCGACCTGATTGTCGATTTACTTAAAGAGCTGCAAATCGCCCTGGTCGACGTGGCTGAGCGCCATGTCGACGTGATTTTGCCCGGTTTCACCCATTTGCAAGTGGCCCAGCCCGTCAGCTTTGCCCACCATTTGTTGGCCTACGTTGAAATGTTTGCACGGGACAGCGAGCGCATGACCGAAGTGCGTGCCCGCACCAACCGATTGCCCCTGGGCAGTGCGGCATTGGCCGGGACCACTTACCCGCTTGATCGTGAGCGTGTCGCGCGTCACTTGGGTATGGTGGATGCCCAAGGTGTGCCTCAGTTGTGCCAAAACAGCCTGGACGCGGTCAGTGACAGAGACTTTGCCATCGAGTTTGCCAGTGCCGCAAGCTTGGTCATGGTCCACATCAGTCGCTTGAGCGAGGAGCTGATTTTGTGGATGAGTCAGAACTTTGGGTTCGTCAAAATTGCCGACCGATTCACCACAGGCAGCTCGATCATGCCGCAGAAGAAGAACCCTGACGTCCCCGAACTTGCCCGGGGCAAGACGGGTCGGGTGGTCGGTCACTTGATGGGGCTCATCACCCTCATGAAAGGCCAGCCATTGGCCTACAACAAGGACAACCAAGAGGACAAAGAGCCTTTGTTTGACACGGTGGACACCCTCAAGGACACCTTGCGCATCTTTGTCGAAATGGTGGGAGGCCAAACGAATGAGTCCGGCCACAAAGAAGGCGGCATCACAGTGAACGCCTCAGCGATGCGCTCAGCAGCCCAAAAAGGGTATGCCACTGCAACAGACTTGGCTGATTACCTGGTCAAAAAAGGCCTGCCTTTCCGAGACGCACACGAAATCGTGGCCCATGCAGTGAAGACGGCTCAAACCCAAGGTTTGGACCTATCGGAGCTTCCTCTGGCAACGCTACAGGGATTCGACTCGCGCATTGACGCGGACGTCTTTGGCCCGCTCAGTTTAGAGGGCTCGATGGGGGCGCGAGCCACCTTGGGCGGCACTGCCCCGTCCCAAATCACTCACCAATTGCAACGCCACCGCGCGCGCCTGGCCTGACCTGCCGGCTGACGCGGTGCCGCTGCAGGGTCAGTAGTGGGGAGGCAGCTCGTCTCTGACGGACCCGCCCTCACCCGCAACGCGGGTCGCATCAAGCTGTCGGCGCAGGTCTTGAACCTCACGCAACAGGCGCTCAATGACGGCTTGCTGGCGATAGACCTCTGCACTCAACTGGTCGACGGCATCTTCACTAAAAGCAGCTTTCACTTCGAGCGTTTCAAGTCGCGCCAGGCACTGAGACATCTCAGCGTTGAGCGCAAATGGGTCGGGGGGCGTATCATTCATGCCGCTATTTGACACTTTTTTGCACCATCAATGCAAAAATGCGGGTCCTTAATCTTCTGACTGCACCCCGTCTGCAACCTGTCTCACACCGATCCAGTTCATCACAACGCCATGGCAACGACTTCAGCACCCACCACCCCACCCAGCATTGACCTGCAATGGTCCGGTGACTTGGTCACCGGTGACACCCGAATGGACGAGACCCACGCGGAGTTTGTCGAGATGTTGAACCAGATCAAGTCCTTGCCTCAAGACCAACAGCTTGAGCCTTACCGAGCGTTTTACCAACACACGGTGGACCACTTCGCTCAAGAGGAACGATGGATGTTGGCGACGGGGTTCACCGCCGACAATTGCCACGCCTCGCACCACGAAACGATCTTGGAGACGATGCGGGCCGTGGAGGAGCACTACGTTCAAGGGGACACCGACATCATCAACCGCATGATGGACGCCATGGCAGAGTGGTTTCCTGGCCATGCCAACAGCATGGATAGAGGCTTGGCGTTGCACTTGAGCGAAGTCGGCTTTGACAGCTTGACCGAAACAGTCGCGGACCCCAGTCAGCTCAAAAACGTGGTCATGAGCGGGTGCGGCAGCGTCACCTGCACAGATGAATAAGCCCTGAATAGGCCAGTATCGCTGGCTGCGCAAGAGGGGCGCTCAATGCGCACAGCGAGCCCACGGGTGGTGAACAGAAGCCGTCACTGAGTCCACTACAGGGATTGGGTGCCAGCCCTTGCCCTATTGACACACCACCCGCGGCGCCTCGCTTGTAAAAATTTTCAGCCTGTCCTGTCACGCTTTCACAAGCACATTTGCTGGGCTCGGGCTAATATTCCTAAACAGAATGCCTCTCCTCACCGCACACATCGGTTGAGATGAAGCACATCAACCTTATTCACGGAGACACAGCACATGAGCGTCATCACCAATATCGAAGATTTGCGCGTCCTCGCTAAACGTCGCGTACCCCGGATGTTTTACGACTACGCCGACTCTGGGAGTTGGACGGAATCCACCTACCGTGCCAACGAAAGTGATTTCCAAAAGATCAAATTGCGCCAGCGTGTCGCCGTCAATCTGGAAAACCGCAGCACCGCCACGACCATGATCGGACAACCGGTGGCCATGCCTGTGGCGATCGCACCGACCGGCTTGACGGGAATGCAGCACGCCGACGGTGAAATGTTGGCTGCGCGTGCTGCCAAAGCATTTGGGGTGCCTTTCACGTTGTCGACCATGAGCATCTGCTCGATTGAGGACGTATCCAAGGCCACAGGCGGCCATCCGTTTTGGTTTCAGCTGTATGTGATGAAGGACCGCGATTTCATCAATCGCTTGATCGACCGCGCCAAAGCCGCCAACTGCTCTGCATTGGTTTTGACGCTGGATTTGCAAATCTTGGGGCAGCGCCACAAAGACTTGAAAAACGGGTTATCAGCGCCACCCAAGCCTACCCTGGCCAACATCATCAACCTGTTGACCAAGCCTCGGTGGTGCCTCGGCATGGCTGGCACGCCACGCCGTCAGTTCGGGAACATTGTGGGTCACGTCAAAGGGGTCGACAACATGGGCGATCTCGCATCTTGGACCGCCTCGCAGTTTGACCCTGCCTTGAATTGGGGCGATATCGAGTGGATCAAAAAGCGTTGGGGTGGCAAGTTGATCATCAAAGGCATCATGGACGAGCGCGACGCACAGCTGTGCGTGGACGCCGGAGCGGACGCCTTGATCGTCTCGAATCACGGTGGGCGCCAATTGGATGGTGCCGAATCGAGCATTGAAGTCTTGCCCCGGATTGTGGATGCGGTTGGACAAAAAATTGAAGTGCATATGGATGGTGGTGTGCGCAGTGGCCAAGACGTCTTGAAGGCGCGCGCACTGGGTGCCCAGGGCACTTACATTGGACGAGCCTTCTTGTACGGCCTGGGCGCAATGGGCGAAGCAGGCGTCACCAAAGCGCTGCAAATCATTCATCGCGAGCTGGATCTCACCATGGCATTTTGCGGTCGAACCCAAATCGACGACGTTCAGTCTGACGTTTTGGTCTGAGTGTCTGCGGTTGGTCTCTGAGCGCCCGCATTGGCGGGCGCCGCTTTTTTGAGTGTTTTGTGCAGCAGGAGGAGTTGACATGGTTGCCCATTGGGAAAACGCAACGCTAGGTGAAAGCGACTTGTCGGTCACACCGATTTGCCTTGGCACCATGACGTTTGGTGAGCAGGTCGATGAAAGTGCGTCACACCGCATCCTGGACCGTGCACTCGAGCGTGGCATCACCTTCATCGACACCGCAGAAATCTATGCGGTCCCGACCAAAGCCGAGACGTTTGGGGCCACCGAAGCGATCATTGGGCGCTGGCTGGCAAGCCGCCCAGGCGCCAGAGCCAAAATCACACTGGCCACCAAAGTGGCTGGGCCCTCCCGTGGAATGCCCTGGGTGCGCGAAGGCAAAGGGATGACACCATCGGACATCATTCGATCGGTGGAGGCCAGCCTCAAACGGCTGCAAACCGATGTCATCGACCTCTACCAAATTCACTGGCCAGAGCGTCACGTGCCCGCATTTGGAAACATGACTTATGCCCCTGAAAAAGAGACCTCACTCACCCCCATCCACGAGCAACTGGAGACGCTCGCAGGATTGGTGAAATCTGGCAAAGTGCGAGCCATCGGGCTATCGAACGAAACTCCCTACGGCGTGCATGAATTCGTTCGCTTGGCCGAGCAGCATGATCTGCCCCGCGTTGCATCCATTCAAAACGTCTATTGCCTCATCAATCGGACCTTTGAAAATGCCCTGGATGAGACGTGCCACCGCCTCAATGTCCCCTTGCTGGCCTACTCTCCCCTCGGATTTGGGTTGCTGACAGGCAAGTATGACCAACATGGTGTGGATGGACCCCATGCGCCCAAAGAAGCGCGCATTGCCAAATACGACTCCGTTCGACAGCAACGCTGGGGGCGCAACGACTCGCTCGAAGCCGCTCGCGCCTACAACCAGCTTGCGCGCGAACATGGTCTAACGCCCACAGCCATGGCACTGGCGTTTTGCTACCAAAACTGGCGCGTGGCAAGCACCATCATTGGGGTCACGTCGATTGAGCAATTGGACGAAAACATCGATGCTTGGGGCACCGCATTGACACCAGAATTGCTCAAAGCCATCGATGAGGTGCGCTGGCGGATGCGAGATCCCGCGGTTTAAGCGGTGCAATAAAAAAGGGCCCCAGGGGCCCTTTGTGTCGCCTTGCCGTTGATCAACCCAGCACTTCTGCGCCACCCATATAGGCGCGAAGCGCCTCAGGCACTCGAATTTTGCCATCGGGTAACTGGTGGTTCTCCAGAACCGCCACCAAAGTGCGACCGACCGCCAAGCCTGAACCGTTCAAGGTGTGGACCCACTCGTTTTTGCCTTGCTCATTCTTAAAACGCGCTTGCATACGCCGCGCTTGGAACGATTGGCAGTTCGAAATCGAGCTGATTTCGCGATAGGTGTTTTGGGCAGGCAACCAGACTTCAATATCGTGGGTTTTTGTTGCACCAAACCCCATATCCCCCGTACACAGTTTGACCACCCGGTAGGGGAGCTCCAGCTTTTGCAATATTGCTTCAGCGTGACCAGTCATTTCCTGCAGCGCCGCCTCGCTTTGATCCGGGTGAGTCACCTGAACCATCTCGACCTTGTCAAACTGGTGCTGTCGGATCATGCCGCGTGTATCCCGTCCTGCTGAGCCCGCCTCGCTTCTGAAACAAGGCGTGTGCGCGGTCAATTTGAGAGGCAAATCCGACTGCGCCAGCAGCTCATCGCGCACCAAGTTGGTCAGTGGCACTTCCGAGGTCGGAATCAGGTAGAGGGCAGTGTCATCACTCAGGCCACTGGTATCTCCGCTCTGGCCGCCTTTGATCGAGGCAAACAAATCCTCTTCGAACTTGGGCAGTTGACCCGTGCCTTTAAGGGACGTCGCGTTGACCATGTACGGCACGTAGCACTCGGTGTAACCGTGCTCTTGCGTCTGCACATCCAACATGAACTGCGCCAAAGCCCGGTGCAAACGGGCAATGCCACCGCGCATGACGGTGAAACGCGAACCCGACAACTTCGCACCCGCCTCAAAATCCAGCCCCAATGGGGCCCCCAAGTCGACGTGGTCTTTGGGCTCAAAACCCAAAGGCACAGGGTCTGCACCTAGGCCACCTTGCGGCGCCCAGCGGCGCATCTCAACGTTGTCCGCTTCGTCGGCACCCATGGGTACATCGTCTTGGGGCAAATTGGGCACCGCCAATAACAAGGCATTGAGTTGCGCCTGGATCTCATCCAATCGGGTCGCGGATTGCTCGAGCTCAGCCTTCATCGCTGCCACTTGGGCCATCACATCGTCTGCTGACTCGCCTTTGGCTTTGAGTTGTCCGATCTGCTTAGACAGGGCGTTGCGCTGCGCCTGCAACTCTTCTGTGCGGACCTGAATGGTCTTGCGCTCAGCCTCTAGGGCTTGAAACGCCGCCACATCCAAAAAGGGCTGAGGACTTTTGCGCGCTTGCAACTTCGCCACAACGGCGTCAATGTCTTTGCGCAGCAATTGGATATCAATCATGGAATCGCTCTGTTAATCAATAAAAAACAAGTTCACGCATCAAGACGCAAACCCTTGGGCATCGGAAACTGCATCTGCTCGTCAACCCCTGGCAACTGGCGTATGGATTGCGCGCCCCACGCCCGCAGTTGGGCGATGACTTCCTGCACCAAGGCGTCGGGGGCGGATGCGCCAGCAGTCAATCCAATGGTCTTGGCTTCGGCTAACCATTCAGGCTTCAAGTCGGCTGCGGTATCGATCATGTAAGCCGGCTTGCCTAATCGCTCCGCCAATTCACGCAGCCGGTTGCTGTTGGAGCTGGTGGGGCTGCCCACCACAATCGCGACGTCGACCATCGGCGCCATCAACTTGACCGCATCTTGGCGATTTTGGGTGGCGTAGCAAATGTCTTGCTGTTTGGGCTCTCGCACATGAGGAAAGCGCTGCTTGATCGCCGCAAAAATATCAGCGGTGTCGTCCACGCTCAGTGTCGTTTGAGTCACCACAGCGAGGCGTTCGGTTTGTCGGGGTTGGACGCGCCACACATCATCGACATCCTCTACCAAATGGATGCCATCGTGCAGTTGCCCCATGGTGCCCTCGACCTCAGGGTGGCCTTTGTGTCCAATCATCAAAAACTCAAACCCTTCTTTAGAGAGCTTGGCGACTTCGATGTGCACTTTGGAGACCAAGGGGCAAGTGGCATCAAACACATGAAAACCGCGCTCTGCCGCTTCCTGCTTGACAGCCTTGCTCACCCCGTGCGCTGAAAAAACCAAGGTCGCACCCGCCGGCACGTCCGCCAATTCTTCGATAAAAATCGCGCCCTTCGCCTTCAAATCGTTGACGACGAATGTGTTGTGCACGATTTCGTGGCGCACATAAATAGGGGCGCCAAACTTGGCCAATGCGGCCTCGACAATATCAATCGCCCGATCAACACCGGCGCAAAAACCACGCGGTTGGGCCAACAGCACTTCTTCCAGCGCAGGCATCACAACACTCCAATCAATTGCACTTCAAAGCGCACTGGTCGCCCGGCCAGCGGGTGGTTAAAGTCAAACTGCAAGGACTGGCCATCGTCACTCACCGCGATCAACATCCCCGCGATGTTGCGGTCCCCTTGGGGCGCTGGGAACTGCACCACGTCACCCAGCGTGTAAGCCTGATCGGCGCCGCCCAATTGATCGATCAAGCTGCGTGCAACCCACTGAACCAGTTCGGGGTTATGCGGGCCAAAAGCCTCACCGGGCTCTGTGTCAATGACCTCATGGGCGCCCTCAGCCAAGCCCATCAAACGTGCCTCAAGCGACGCCGACAGCTCGCCAGTGCCCATACTCAGGGTTGCTGGCTTGTCTTCAAAGGTGTTGATGTAGTCCTCACCCTCCAACGAGCTAAGTCGGTAGTGCAGCGTCAAAAAGGATTGTTCATCCACACGGTTCATGAAATAGTCGCCATTCTGGTGCCCCATTCGCCTGGCCTTCATTGCCAAGCACGCGGCAGACCGATAAAAGTAAAAGTCCCCTATTTTAGGTCGCCCGCACCCTGCCCATGACGAAACACGCCTTGCCCCTATGGTCTGCCACTGTGATGCCTCGTGAAAAGCTGCAGCAACAAGGGGTCCAGGCGCTAGATGACACCGAATTGCTGGCCTTGTTGCTGCGCACGGGTCTGAAAGGCAAGCCGGTCAAAGAGCTGGCTGCGGACATATTGAACACGTTTGGCGGCCTTGCCGGCCTTTTGCGCGTCGACCAACAAGCTTTGCGCGCCGTCAAAGGCTTGGGTCCCGCCAAGGGCGCCGAGCTCATTGCTGTGATGGAGCTGGTCAAACGCGGCATGACCCAGTCGTTGCGGGAGCAACCGGTGTTTCAGCGGGTGGAGGCTGTGGCCGAGTACTTGCAGGTGCACTTGGGACTGGAGGTACACGAGGTATTTGCCGTCCTTTTTTTGGATGCTCAGCACCGGCTGATTGCCTATGAGCCGATGTTCAGAGGCACCCTGACGCAAACCAGTGTCTACCCTCGTGAAGTGGTTCTGCGGGCACTGCAATTGCACGCCCACGCGGTCGTACTGGCGCACAACCACCCCAGCGGCTCGCTGCAGGCCTCCGCTGCCGATGTCAACCTCACCCGCACCTTGCAACAAGCCTTGACTTTGATTGATGTGACCATTCTCGATCACGTGATCGTCGGTCCAACCGGCCACCTATCCATGCAAAGCCAAGGGCTGCTTTAGGGACTTCAAATGGCGCTACGATGACGGCGCTATGAAAGCCAAGGGTCTGGATCAACTGAAATTGCTGCATCGCCAAGTCAAGGCGGCACAGGCCGCTGCTCTAGAGCAGGCGAGACTTGAGCGAGAGGCCCAACTTCGGGCTGAGCGCGAACGTGCGCTATTCGTGCACAGTGTGGGTGATGTGACGCCACTCAAGTCGGACAACCGCACTCGCCACCCCTCACCCGCCGTTTCTGCGCGGCCCCTCCAGCGGGAACGCGACGACCAGGCCGCGCTGAGAGAGTCCATCTCAGATGATTTTGACGTGGAGTCCTTGCTAGAGACAGACGAAGCCCTGAGCTTTCGCCAAAGGGGCATTGGACTGGACGTGGTGCGCAAGTTGCGGCGAGGGCACTGGAGCCTTCAGGGCCAAATTGACCTCCACGGGATGCGCTCAGATGACGCGCGTGAAGCGCTGAGTCAATTCATTCAACAGGCCCACAAAAATGAATGGCGCTGTGTTCGCGTCGTGCATGGCAAGGGACTGGGTTCCCCCGGCAAGAGCCCGGTGCTCAAGACCAAAGCGCTGCGCTGGCTTGCGCAGCGCCAGGATGTGGCCGCCTTTGTGCAAGCCAGGGCCTGCGATGGTGGGGCTGGCGCTCTGATCGTTTTGTTGCGCTCAAGCGCTCGGCTACAGCGCACGAGCCGTCACACACCCGGAGTCGGTGCCCCAGAGGGCTCCGGCTGATTGCGCATCCAGTCGGCCGTGCCCGCGAGCTGCTGATTCAAAAACACCTGAAGGCCGTCCGGCACCGCCACATCTTGCATCGCTTGTCCCATGCAGGCCAGCCACTGGTCGCGCTCCACGACCCCTATGGCAAACGGCAAGTGCCTTGCACGCAAACGCGGATGCCCAAATCGCTCAATGTAGTGCTGAGGCCCACCGAGCCATCCGCACAAAAACCAAAACAACCGGTCTCGCGCCGTGTCGAGCGTGCTGCCGTGCACCCCCCTCAGCGTTGCAAATCGAGGCTCCAGCTCCATCAAATCGTAAAACCGATCGGTCAAGGCTCGAACGGCTGTCTCACCGCCCATCCACTCAAATGGGCTCATCTGCGTCCCATCCGCACGCCGGGGCATCGGGTCTTGAATTGGCATCACACACTCACTTCCATCCATCCAATCACTTGGAGACGAGTCTACTGATTCACCCGGCGCGACGCCATGTCGCGCCGCAAGTTGGGCGTTACTAGCTCAAAGGCCTTGGTTCTGACGAAGGGTTTGCCAGACGGGCGTGCTTAGCACGCCCCGCAAACTCCAATAGCCCGTGAACAATGCCAAAGCGGCCCCACACAGGGCACCCGCCGGCACCCACCACAAGCTCGCGGTCCACGGAAATTCAAAGACCCAAGTCGCCAGTCCAGCCCCCATCAGCCATGCTGCACCGGCAGCCAACGCACCCGCCAGCGCGCCTAACCCCAACAGCTCGACCCTTAGCATGGCCCGCAACTGCGGCGCTCTGGCGCCCAGCGCTCGGTAGGTGGCCATCTCTTGCACACGCTGCGCCCGCGTTGACACCAAAGTCGACACCAAAACCACCAGCCCAGCCACCGCCCCAAATCCAAACAAAAACTCCACTGCCGCAATCACTTGATCAAGAATGGCCTGCACCTGAGCCACCGTTCGGGTGGTGTCGATTTGCGTCACGTTCGGAAACCCACGAATCAAGGCACTGTCCAACGATCGTCCATCCACCTGCGCACCATCGGGCGAGCGGTAAGCCGCGATGTACGTCACAGGCCACGCAGGCTCATCCGCGACGGGGAACATGGCAAAGAAATTCACACGCATACTCGCCCAATCCACCTTTCGCACGCTGGTGATGCGGCGGACCTCAAGCCGGCCAGCAATATCAAATCCAACCTCATCACCCAACGCCAAGCCCAGCGTATCCATGATGCCCTCTTCCATGCTGATGCCGCGATCATCATTGGACGTCCATTGGCCATCCACGACCTCGTTGTGTGGAGGGGCGTTTTCTGCGTACGAGAGATTGAACTCTCGGGCGGCCAAGCGCTGTGCTCGGGTGTCTTCAAATGCCTCAGCATGAACCGGTTGGCCGTTGTGTTGTACCCAACGCCCGCGCACCATCGGATACCAATCCATGTCTGACACACCGGCCTGGCCCAAAAAGGTGCGGAAATCCTGCGCTTGATCGCGCTGAATGTTGATCACAAATCGGTTGGGGGCATCAGGCGGTGTCGCTGCTCGCCAGCTGTCGATCAAATCGGTGCGCAACAGCACCAGCAACATGAGCGCCATCAAGCCCAAAGCCACGCTGCCAACTTGAATCACGGCCAGCCCTGGCCGCGCCGACAAGGCACGCGTTGCCAGCAACCACGGCGCGGACGCCCACCTTGGACTCACGAGCCGTTGCAGCACCCAGACCGCCATGCCAGCAGCCCCTGCAAACACCCCAGCTGCCATCAACACCCCTGCGGCACTCAATAACCCCAAGCGCCACTGGCCTGCCGCCCACACCATGAGCGCCGTCAAACTCAAGATGCCCAGCACCCCCATCAACACCGGTGCCATCCTCGCCTCGCCCAAATCACGGCGCATCACTCGCAACGGTGGGACTTGCGCCAACTGCAATACAGTGGGCATCCCAAAGCTCACCATCAGCGCGCCGCCGAGTCCCAGACCGAGTACCCAGGGCATCCAGCCTGGCAGCGGCAATGTCACTTTCAATAAGCTGCCCAGCAATGCGACAAACACGTGGTGCAACCCCCACCCCAGCAACAATCCGATGCCACTGGCAAACAAACCGACCAACACGAGCTCCAGGGCAAAGGCCTTGGCCATCGTGCCCTGAGAAACCCCCAACACACGATACAGGGCGCACGAATCGAGCCGCGACTGTGCAAAGTGGCGCGCCCCATTGGCTACCGCCACGGCACATAACACCACCGTGAGCATGGCCACCAAATTCAAAAAATCACGAGCTCGGTCTAAGGTCTGAGTAGTCTCTGGGCGCCCGCCGGACAGCGTATCCAACCGCGCACCGCGCAGCTCATCGCGATCGATGGCGTTGGACACCTTTTGCTCAAATGCGCTCACCTCACGCGGCTCGCCAGCAATCGCGAGCCGATGGGTGATGCGGCTGGCGGGTTGCACCAAGCCGGTTGCGGCCACGTCGCTAAGGCTCATCATCACCCGAGGAGAAAAACTCATGAACCCACCGCCCCGATCGGACTCGAGTTCAATCAGCCGAGTCACCTTGGCCTGTAAGTCGCCAAGCCACACCGAGTCGCCAAGCGTGATGCCCAACATCTCGAGCACAGGGGGGTCGACCCAAACCGTGCCGGGGGCGGGCCCCTGCGTGACCGCTTGTGGGGGTGTACCCGTGCCATCGCGCGTCAATACCTGCCCACGCAACGGATAAGCGCCGTCGACCGCCTTGAGCGAAACCAAGCGCGTCTCGCCACCTTGTTCATCCAACGCCCGCACCATGGTCGGAAAAGTCATCCAACGCGAGACCTTGAGCCCACTGCGCTCAGCCTGGTTCGACCAAACGTCGTCTAGGCGTTGATCGCTGCGAACCACGGCATCCCCGCCAAGCAACGATTGCGCATCGCGCTCCAAGCCGCCTTGCAGTCGGTCTGCGAAGAATGCCACCGCGCTGA
>JBEAPX010000117.1:0-3410 GCA_041164205.1 Pseudomonadota bacterium | reverse complement strand
GATGACCTTGGCGCGATTGTGATCATCGCCTTGTTCTACACGCAAAATCTGTCGCTGCCCATGCTCGGGGGCGCGGTGGTGGCTGGCCTGTTCTTGTGGTGGCTGAACCGCCGAGGGGTATCGCGCGCCGATGTCTACATCGCGGTGGGTTTGCTCATGTGGCTGCTGGTGTTGAAGTCTGGCGTGCACGCCACGCTGGCAGGCGTCATCACGGCGTTGGCCATCCCGATGCGCGACGCCGAGGGGAACTCGCCCGTTCGCAACCTTGAGCACGGCCTGCACCCCTGGGTTGCCTTTGGTGTGTTGCCGATGTTTGCCTTTGCCAACGCGGGCGTATCCCTACAAGGCCTCACGCTCGATGCTCTGCTGGCCCCCGTGCCTCTGGGCATTGCGCTGGGTTTGTTGGTGGGCAAAACCATTGGTGTCTTTGGCGCCACCTGGCTGGTCGTGCGCGCGGGCTGGGCACCCATGCCCAAGAACGCCAACATGACGCACCTGGTCGGCGTTGCCGTGCTGTGCGGCATTGGCTTCACCATGAGCTTGTTCATCGGTGGCTTGGCGTTTTCAGGCCTCGACCCCTTGTATGCCACACAACTCAAAATTGGCGTGCTGATGGGCTCGATCACCTGTGGCATTTTGGGCAGCCTCATCTTGGCCAAGGCAGGCCGCGCCGCCGCACCCGTGGCGGGCGTCTCTGTCGCAGACACCGGCGACAGCCGGGCTTAAGGGGTCGTTTTACGATGCCGCTTCTGAGCACCCCGGTCGCATCTGTCTGGGGTGCCCAGCACCCGGCCCACTTTCAGGGCGTGTGTCTCGCACCGATAACTGCATTGGAGTTCGCATGATTGACCTCTACACCGCTGCCACGCCCAACGGCCACAAAGTCTCCATCGCCCTAGAGGAAATGGGCTTGCCCTACAAGCTCAAAGTCCTGAACCTCAGCGACGGCGAGCAAAAACGCCCCGAGTTTTTGGCGATTTGTCCCAACGGGCGCATCCCCGCGATCGTGGACCGCAGTGCCAATGACTTCGCGGTGTTTGAGTCAGGTGCCATCTTGATTTACCTGGCCGAAAAAACCGGCAAACTCATGCCCAGCGATGCCCCAGGCCGCAGCCGCGTATTGCAGTGGCTGATGTTTCAGATGGGAGGCATCGGCCCCATGATGGGCCAAGCCAACGTCTTCTACCGCTACTTCCCAGAAAAAATTCAACCCGCCATCGACCGATATCAGGGTGAATGCCGGCGCTTGTTTGGCGTGCTCAATGACCACCTGGCTCACCACGAGTACCTGGCTGGCGACTACTCCATTGCCGACATCGCCAACTGGGCTTGGGTGCGCACACACCGCTGGTCGGGCGTGGAGCTGGACGGGCTCGATCACCTCAAACGCTGGCGCGACGCCATTCGCCAACGCCCTGCTGTGTTGCGCGGCATCGAAGCACCGCCATCCAGCATCGACCTTACCCGCGACGGCGACAAAGCCGCCGAAACATTTGCCAAGCAAGCCCAGCGCATGGTCGAAACTGGCCAGTCTCGCACCTAAACCACCCCGACCAAGGAGACCCCACATGAAGCTCTACACCGCGCCACGCGCCCCCAACCCCAAGCGGGTGATGATGTTTCTGGCCGAAAAAGGCGTGACCGACATCGAATGCATCCCTGTCGACCTCAACGCCCACGCACACAAAACCGATGAATTTATGGCCAAGAGCCCGCTGTCTCGCATCCCCGCCCTCACGCTTGACGATGGCCGTCACCTCAGCGAGAGCCGCGCGATCTGCACCTACCTCGAGGGCGTTTACCCCGAGCCCAACCTCATGGGCGTCGACGCCACCGAGCGCGCCATGATCGAAATGAACGACCGTTTGGTCGAGTGGTATCTGATGCTGCCCACCGCGCAATGGGTGCGCCACAGCCACCCCGGTTTGGCCGCGCTGGAGCAGCCTCAATTTCCTGAGTTTGGTGCCAGCCAAGGCGACAAGCGCCAAGCCGGCTTGAAGTGGCTAGAACAACAACTCACCAACCACCCCTTTGTCGCGGGCGAGCGGTTCACCATTGCCGACATCACGGCGTTTTGCACCATTGAGTTCTCTCGCCTCATGAAGTTCAAGCCAGGCGAAGCTGGCTACACCGCCATTCAAGCCTGGCGCGACCGCATCGCTGAGCGCCCCAGCGCCACCGCCGGAGACAAATAAATCCATGCCTGCGCAGACCGCCCAGCCCTCAGTGCCGCACACGCCAAGCACGCCATCGGCGTCGCCCATACCGCGCACACGCGCGTGGCTGAGCTGGCGGCCTTGGGCCTTGGTGGGTGCGGCCTTGTTGCTCAGTGCTTGTGGTGCGGTGCAGCTGGCCTACATGAACTCGGCGCACCTCAGCCACTGGTGGTTGAACCAGCGCCTGGACTTCAGCTCTGCGCAATCGGACTGGGTCAAATCGCAACTCGATGACACCCTGACCTGGCACCGCCGCCATGCCCTGCCGGGTTGGGTCGCCGCGTTCGAACAATGGGCCCAAGTGGTGCCCCAAACGACCACGCCCGCCACGATGTGCCAAGACATCGACACCATGAAATCCAAGGCCGACGAGATCGCCCAACGCGTGATGCCCATGTGGGCACAAGTGGCTCGTAACCTTAGCCCTAGCCAACTCAAAACGCTCGAGCGCCGCATCGCATCGGACAACGAAGACTACGTCGACGAGCACCTGCAAGCCGATCCCAAGAAACGCTTTGCCGCCCGACTCGAGCGCGCCGTCGAACGGTCCGAGCGCCTGTACGGCCGCATCACCGACGCCCAGAACAAAATACTCAGCGACCAACTGCGCCAATCTCCCTACTCGGCAGAGGACGCTTACGCCCGCCGCCAAGCCACGCAACAGCGCGTGCTCGCTCTGATTCGCTCGCAACAAGAGCGATGGGGACGCAGTGCCTTGATCAGCGAACCCGCACCGCCCGAGGCCGTGCAACAGTGGCGAACCCTGTGGCGCGATTTTTTGTACCCCGCGCAGCACTGGCCTGACCTCGCTGTGCGCAACGCCCAAGCCCAAGTCGAGCAATCCACTTGCGCCATGCTTGCCACGCTGCACAACGCCACCGACGCCGAGCAACGCCAACATTGGGTCAAGGTCCTGCGCGGCATCGCCGAGGACTTAGGCGATGAAATCATCGCCCCCAGCCGCTAGGGCTCGCGTGACCATGGCAGTGAAAGCGCGCGGGGCGCTGGCCTAAGCCAACTCACACCCCACCACCTTGGCCACCTCGGCCAGCGAAGCCGATGACTCAAGCGATCCAGATCGCCCTAAAGTCATTCACATTGGTGTGTGTCGGGCCCGTCACCACCAAATCGCCCAAAGCGTCAAAGTACGCATACGCATCGTGGCGGGCCAGGTGGTCGTCTACCGCCACGCCC
>JBEAPX010000116.1:0-13595 GCA_041164205.1 Pseudomonadota bacterium | reverse complement strand
GACCAAGGGCGCCAGAGGGATGGCCAGCAATGTGCTGGCAGACAAAGTGGTGCTCATGCGAATGCTTCTCTCAGAATCAACCCTTGAGCTCGTTGAGCTCTTGCACGTCGATGGTGGACTTATTGCGGAACAGCAAAACCAAAATAGCCAGGCCGATAGCAGACTCTGCCGCGGCCACGGTCAGAATGAAAAAGACAAAAACTTGGCCATGCATGTCACCCAAATAGGACGAAAAAGCCACAAAATTGGTGTTCACCGCCAGCAGCATCAATTCGATGGCCATCAACAACACAATCAAATTTTTGCGATTCATAAAAATACCGACGATCGAGATCGCAAAAAGCGCTGCGCCCAACGTCAAGTAGTGACCCAAACTCAAAGTCATGATGAGACCTCCTCGGAACTACCAACGGCGGGCTTAGGTGGCATCACTGCATCCATTTTGACCACTCGCAGACGATCTGCCTTCTTCGCGAGCACCTGCTCCGATGCATGGATGAACTTACTGTCCTTGCGCTGTCTGAGCGTGAGTGCAATCGCCGAAATAATGGCAACCAGCAGCAGTACTGCCGCAATCTCTAGCGGGAACAAATACTGTGTGTACAGCAGCATACCCAGCGCTTTGGTGTTGGAGCCGTCCATGATCACAGCTTCAGTGACGGTCCCAAAATCACCGTACAAAATGGCCGCAATTTCACCAGCCATCAAAGCCCCAAGCAAAGCGGCAAGCGGTAGGTTCTTCCAAAAACCTTGGCGCATCGCGTCGACATTGATGTCCAGCATCATGACGACGAACAAAAAAAGCACCATCACCGCACCGAGATACACCAAGACCAATGTGATGGCTAAAAACTCAGCGCGCAACAGCATCCAAATCATTGATGCTTGGAAAAAAGCCAGCATCAAAAATAGCGTGGCATGAACCGTGTTTCGCGCGGTGATCACACGAAACGCCGACAGCAGCAACACCGCAGAAAATAGATAAAAGAGTCCAGTGATCCAATCCATGACCTAGTCCTTCTGTCCTCAGCGGTATTTCGCGTCGGCCGCCTTGGCCGATGCGATGTCTTTTTCGTAACGGTCACCCACCGCCAGGAGCATGTCTTTGGTGAAGTACAAGTCGCCGCGCTCTTCACCGTGGTACTCGAAAATTTGAGTCTCCACAATTGAATCCACTGGGCAGCTTTCTTCGCAAAAGCCACAGAAAATGCATTTGGTCAGATCAATGTCGTAGCGTGTCGTGCGGCGCGAACCATCTGACTGTCGTTCACCGGCCTCGATCGTGATCGCCATCGCGGGGCACACGGCTTCACACAACTTACAGGCAATGCATCGCTCCTCACCGTTGTCGTAGCGGCGCAGTGCGTGCAAGCCACGAAATCTGGGAGACAAAGGCGTTTTTTCTTCCGGGTACTGAATCGTGACTTTGCGAGCGAACAAATACCTTCCAGTGAGCGCCATCCCTTTGATCAACTCCAAGAGCATGAAGCTCGAGAAGAAGTCGCGGAGCGAGAACGCGGCCTTTGGAGGGGCTGAGTTTGGGGACTGAATCACAGCGGACATGTTGGCTTAATTCCAAATATTGAAGGGTGTCTGCATCCACAGGCCCACTACCAACAACCACACCAAGGTCACTGGGATGAAAATTTTCCAACCCAAGCGCATGATCTGGTCATAGCGGTAGCGGGGGAACGTGGCGCGCACCCAGATGAACATGGAGACCATCAAAAACGTTTTGATCCCTAACCAAATCCAACCTGGAATCCAATTGAATGGCGCGAAATCAAAGGGGGGCAACCAACCACCCAAAAACATCAGGGCAGCCAAAATAGACACCAACCACATCGCAGCGTATTCGGCCAAGAAGAAAATCGCAAAGCCCATGCCGGAGTACTCGACCATGTGGCCCGCCACAATTTCGGATTCCCCCTCAACGACGTCAAAAGGATGTCGGTTCGTCTCAGCGACCCCAGAAATCATGTAAACCACAAATATGGGGAAAAGCGGCAGCCAGTTCCACGACAAAATCCCAAGACCACGCTCACTGAACCAGCCCTGGCCCTGCGCAGCAACAACCTCACCCAGGTTCATGCTGCCGCTGACCATGATGACCACGACCAGGCAGAAGCCCATCGCAATTTCATAGCTGACCATTTGGGCAGAAGCCCTCAGCGCGCCTAAAAACGGATACTTTGAGTTCGACGCCCAGCCCGCGATGATCACACCGTATACCTCGATCGACGTGATGGCCATGATCAGCAACAGGCCTGCGTTCACATTGGCAATGACGGCTTCGGGCCCAAACGGGACCGCGACCCACGCAGCCAGCGCTGGCATGATGGCCATGACTGGCCCTAAGCGGAACAAACCCTTGCTCGCAGCGGATGGCTGAATCAACTCTTTGGTCAATAACTTCAGAGCGTCAGCAATGGGCTGCAGCAACCCAAAAGGACCCACGCGGTTAGGACCCAAGCGCACTTGCATGAAACTGAGCAATCGCCGCTCCCACAACGTCAAATAGGCAACCGCTCCCATCAATGGCGCCAGCAGCGCCACGATTTTGACCAGATTCCAAATCACGGGCCAGGCCGACGAGGCCCACCAGCTGGCCTGACTTAAGCCAAGACCCCAGTTAAACAAGGCGTCAATCATGCTGAAACCTCCTGGCGCGCGTCGGCTGTATGTTGCAGTGCCGGCGCCCGTCGCACAATGGCATCCAACTGATAAATGCTTGCCACTCGAGGCGTGTGTTCGACAGTCTCCATTTTGATCGAAGCCTGAGTTGCATTGGACAGGCCTGATACCACCGAGCCCGCCGTGACGTTTGCAGCGGCCAATACCTCTTGTGAGGAGTCATAGCTCATCGATTGAACGCCCAACAAGTTGCCCAGAACACGCAACACTTTCCATGCGGGGCGCGTCTCCCCTAGCGGCTTGACCACTGCGTGAAAACTCTGAGCCAGACCTTCTGCATTGATGTAAGTACCAGAAGTCTCCGTGAATGGCGCAATCGGCAGCATCACATCGGCGTGAGCCATGTTGGCGTCTTTGAACTGGCTCAAACTCACGACCATTTCACAGCCCGCCAGGCGATCCGCCAACGCAGCACTGTCGCCCGCGTCATGTCCTAGCTCCACATTGAGTAGCACCAGCGCTTTCGCCCCGCCATTGAGCATTTGCTCGGCATTCAAGCCCTGTGAACGAGGTTGAGCGCCAACCACTTGTGCGCCAACGGTGTTGGCAGCTTCCGTGAGGTATCCAAAAGTGGCACCGGTTTGCATTGCCAGCCATTGCGCCAATGCAAGCAGCGAGCTCGCGTTGGCATGGTGTGCAGCAGCGTTGCCCAACAGGACTGCGGTGCGCTCTCCATCGATCAAACTCTGAGCAATGGCTTGTGCGGCTGCGTTCGAATCAATGGCAACCGGCGCTGACACGCCTTTGATCTGCGCCACAGCGCTGGCGACTTGGGCCAACAACTCAACCCATCGTGAGGGAGCGCCACTTAAATGGTGCCGCACGGGCATCGCCCAATCGTCTTGTCCTTTGAATTCGCGCGCTGAACCAATCACATCGACTTGACCTCCCCGACGGGTGGTCTGTCGAATACGGGCTGCAAACAGCGGATGGTCTTTGCGCAAACGGCTTCCAACCACCAACACGTGATTGAGGTGACTCAACGCCTGAATAGGCATCCCTAAGTGGCGTACGCCTTCGCTTGGTCCAAACTCGGCGTGGCGGATGCGGTGATCGATGCTGTCGCTTCCGAGTCCACGCACCAACTGAGTCGCCAAGTAAAGCTCTTCCGTGGTCGCGTGTGGACTGACCAGTGCACCCAAAGCTTGAGCACCGTGATCTTGCTGAATCTGTCGAATGCCATTGGCCACATATTCGAGCGCAACAGACCAATCCACTTCTTTCCACTCACCACCCTGCTTCAACATGGGGCGGGTCAAGCGATCGTCAGAGTTCAGCGCTTCGTATGAGAATCGATCACGATCAGCCAACCAGCATTCATTCACGGCCTCGTTTTCAAACGGGACGACACGCATCACTCGGTGGTTCTTCACTTGAACCACCAAATTTGCACCTGTGCTGTCATGTGGACTGATGCTCTTGCGGCGAGACAACTCCCAGGTACGGGCGTTGTATCGGAAAGGCTTGCTCGTGAGTGCGCCAACCGGACACACATCAATCATGTTGCCGGACAGCTCGGAGTCCACACTTTCACCCAAGAAAGTTTCAATCTCGGAGTGCTCTCCTCGGTTGGACATGCCCAACTCCATCTGACCCGCGATTTCCTGGCCAAACCGCACACAGCGAGTGCAATGGATGCAGCGGCTCATCTCCTCCATGGATATCAGTGGGCCCACGTCCTTGGGCATCGTGACGTGCTTTTCCTCTTGGTAGCGAGATTCACCCCGGCCATAACCGACTGCCAAGTCTTGCAACTGGCATTCACCGCCTTGGTCACAAATAGGGCAATCCAGTGGGTGATTGATGAGCAAAAACTCCATCACCGATTGCTGCGCCTTGATGGCCTTATCGCTCTTGGTGCGCACCACCATATCCTGCGTCACTGGTGTGGCACAGGCTGGCATGGCTTTGGGAGCTTTTTCAACGTCCACCAAACACATCCGGCAATTGGCGGCAATGGACAGTTTTTTGTGATAACAAAAATGCGGGATATAGACTCCAGCCTTCTCAGCGGCATGCATCACCATGCTGCCTTGAGGTACTTGGACTTTCTTCCCGTCGAGCTCGATTTCTACTGTAGACATAGATGGGTTCGACTCTTAATCTTGGGCACGGACCAGACAGGTCTTGTGCTCAATGTGGTGTTCAAATTCAGGCCGGAAATGCTTGATCATGGCGCGCACTGGCATGGCGGCGGCATCCCCCAACGCACAAATCGTGCGCCCTTGGATGTTTTCACCCACTGAGTCCAGTAATTCCAAATCACCCGGACGGCCCTGGCCATGCTCGATGCGTTGCACCACCCGCCACAGCCATCCCGTGCCCTCTCGACAAGGTGTGCACTGACCGCAGCTTTCGTGCATATAAAAATAAGACAGGCGCAGCAGGCTCTCGACCATACAGCGCGTCTCATCCATCACAATCACCGCCCCCGAGCCCAACATCGAGCCCGCTTTGGCAATGGCGTCGTAATCCATCGTGACCGACATCATGATGTCGGCTGGCAAGACGGGAGCGGAGGAACCACCTGGAATGACCGCTTTGAGCTTTTTGCCACCCTTGACACCACCCGCCAACGCCAACAGCTCGGAGAACGGCGTGCCCATGGGAACTTCGTAGTTACCGGGGCGTTCGACATCGCCGACCATCGAAAAGATCTTGGTGCCGCCGTTGTTTGGCTTGCCCAAATTCAAATAGGCTTCACCACCGTTGCGAATAATCCAAGGAACAGCAGCGAACGTTTCGGTGTTATTGATCGTCGTGGGTTTGCCGTACAGGCCATAGCTGGCAGGGAATGGTGGCTTGAATCGCGGCTGGCCCTTTTTGCCCTCCAAGGATTCAAGCAATGCGGTCTCTTCACCGCAAATGTAGGCGCCAAAGCCATGGAATGCATGGAGCTGGAAGTCAAACCCTGAGCCCAAAATGTTGGTGCCCAAAAGACCTGCATCACGGGCTTCTTGCAGTGCCTCTTCAAAGCGCTCATAGACTTCGAAAATTTCACCGTGGATGTAGTTGTAGCCAATCGACGTGCCCATCGCGTAGGCAGCGATGGCCATCCCTTCGATCACGATATGAGGGTTGTACATCAAAATATCGCGGTCTTTACAGGTGCCGGGTTCCCCCTCGTCTGAGTTACACACAAGGTGCTTTTGACCGGGGAACTGTCGGGGCATAAAGCTCCACTTCAGTCCAGTGGGAAAGCCCGCCCCACCGCGACCTCGCAAGCCGCTTTCTTTGACCGTGGCAATGACCTCGTCAGGTGTCATCCCTGCGCCTTCGCCTTGACCCAGGATTTTTCTCAGGGCTTGGTACCCACCACGCGCTTCGTAATCCTTCAAGCGCCAGTTTTTGCCATTGAGATCGGCATAGATCTTGGCATTGATGTGTCGGCCATGAAAGCAAGTCTCATCGCCGGACGTTTGGTATTTGCTCAGGATCGAGTCAAGATTCATGAGCGCTCTCCCTCAGCCAACGTTCGCAGGTCTTGCACAAGCCCGTCGAGCTTGTCGTGCGACATATAGGACAACATCTTGCGATCGTTGACGAGCATCACCGGCGCATCGGCACAGGCACCCAAGCACTCACATTCTTGCAGGGTAAACATGCCGTCGGTCGTGGTCTGTCCGGCTTGAATGCCCAGCTGCTCTTGCAAGTGTTCGAGCGCCTTATACCCACCGCGCAACTGACAAGGCAAATTGGTACACACATTCAACTTGAACTGACCAACCGGTTGCTGGTTGTACATGTTGTAGAAAGTGGTCACCTCATGCACCGCCATTGGCGCCATGCCTAGGTAATCAGCGACGGCACGTTCCGCCTCGGGGCTAACCCAACCCTCAACGTCTTGCATGATGCTCAAGCAAGCCATCACTGCAGATTGCTTGCGCTCTGCTGGGTACTTGGCCACTTCGCGATCAAATCGCGCTCGAATTTCTTCAGAGATCATCGATCAATCTCTCCAAACACAATGTCCATGGTGCCGATGATGGCCACCGCATCAGCCAGCATGTGGCCACGAGTCACTTCGTCAAAACCAGACAGATGGGCAAAACCTGGGGCTCGAATTTTGAGTCGATAGGGCTTGTTGGCGCCATCGCTCACCATGTAGATCCCGAACTCGCCCTTGGGGTGCTCGACACCGGCATAAGCCTCTCCTTCGGGCACACGGAATCCCTCAGTGAACAGCTTGAAGTGGTGAATCAACTCTTCCATATTGGACTTCATGGATTCGCGATCAGGCGGTGCCACTTTATGGTTATCAGTGATGACTGGCCCTGGGTTTTGGCGCAACCAATGGATGCACTGCTGCATGATGCGATTGGACTGACGCATCTCTTCAACGCGCACCAGGTAGCGGTCGTAGCAATCGCCGTTGGTACCCAAAGGAATGTCAAAATCGTAGTTCTCGTAGCCGTCGTAGGGTTGCGTTTTGCGCAGATCCCAAGCAATACCTGAACCGCGCAACATCGGACCTGTGAAGCCGAGATTGAGAGCGCGCTCTGGTGACACCACGCCAATCCCTACAGTGCGTTGCTTCCAAATCCGATTGTCTGTGAGTAGCGTCTCGTATTCGTCGATATGTTTGGGGAATTTGTCGCAGAAGTCTTGCAAGTAATCAAGCAAAGAGCCTTGGCGGTTCTCGTTGAAGGCTGCAACCGCACGGGCATTGCGCACCTTGCTGGGCTTCATTTGAGGCATCGCATCTGGCAGATCGCGATACACCCCGCCAGGACGGAAGTAGGCCGCGTGCATCCGCGCACCAGATACCGCCTCGTAGGCATCAAAAAGGGTTTCACGCTCGCGAAACGTATAAATCAGTGCGGTAGATGCCCCGCAATCGTGGCCATGGGCCCCCAGCCAGAGCAAGTGATTGAGGATGCGCGTGATCTCAGAGAACATCACGCGAATGACCTTCGCACGCTCTGGCACGTCGATACCGAGCATCTTTTCGATCGCCAAACAATAAGCGTGCTCGTTACACATCATGGACACATAGTCCAAGCGATCCATGTAAGGCAAAGACTGAATGTATGTCTTGCTTTCAGCCAACTTTTCGGTCGCGCGGTGCAACAAGCCAATGTGCGGATCCGCACGCTGAACGACTTCGCCATCCATCTCCAACACCAAGCGCAACACACCGTGCGCAGCTGGGTGCTGAGGTCCAAAGTTCAATGTGTAGTTTTTGATTTCAGCCATGTGTATTCTTCAGTCACCGGAGCCGGTTACTGCAAGCCTCCGTAACCTTCCTCACGGATGATGCGAGGCGTGATTTCACGCGGCTCAATGGTGACGGGTTGATAGACCACACGCCGCTGCTCTGGGTCATAACGCATCTCGACATGCCCGCTCACCGGAAAGTCTTTGCGCATTGGGTGTCCGATGAAACCGTAGTCCGTAAGAATGCGACGCAAGTCATTGTGGCCATCGAACAAGATGCCAAACAAGTCAAACGCTTCACGCTCAAACCAATTCGCTCCTGCCCACACCGAAGTGATGGAGCTCACCATGGGCATTGCGTCATCTTCACAGAAGACCTTCACACGCAGTCGCTGGTTGAGGGACACGCTGAGCAAGTGCGCAACCACCGCGTAGCGGGCGCCCTCCCAAGTACCTTCTTTGTAGTCACTGTAGTCAACGCCACACAAATCAATCAGCTGTTCGAACTGACAACCTGGTGCCGCTTTCAACGCCTGCATGGCGGGCAAATAGCCACTCGCCGTGACGGTCACGGTCAGCTCGCCCAAATCCTGGGCAAAACCGACGACTGCATCACCCAAGGCATGGGTGATTTGAGATTGCATCTGTTCCAAAGCGCTCATCACAAGCCTCACGCTCTGGCGATCGTCTGCGTGCGACGAATCTTGCCTTGAAGTTGAATCAAGCCATACAGGAGCGCCTCTGCTGTCGGAGGGCACCCTGGCACGTACACATCAACGGGCACCACGCGGTCACATCCTCGGACCACTGAATAGCTGTAGTGGTAGTAGCCACCGCCGTTGGCACATGAGCCCATCGAAATCACGTACCGTGGTTCACTCATTTGATCGTAGACCTTGCGCAATGCGGGCGCCATCTTGTTGCACAGCGTACCGGCAACAATCATTAAATCAGATTGGCGAGGACTGGCTCGGAATACCTCAGCCCCAAATCGCGCCAAGTCGTAACGCGCCGCGCCGGCATGCATCATCTCTACCGCACAGCAAGCAAGGCCAAAGGTCATGGGCCAAAGCGAGCCTGTCTTTGCCCAGTTGACGACGGAGTCATAGCTCGCCGTCACAAAGCCTTTTTCCATTACACCTTCAAGTCCCATGGCAGTTCTAACCTCTGTGTGTGAATTGGTTGTCTAAGTGGCGCGCGGCGAGATCACTCCCAGTCCAGTGCCCCTTTTTTCCACTCGTAGACAAAGCCCACGACCAAGATGCCCAAGAAGACAACAACCGACCAAAATGCGGCGGGCCCCAAATCCTTGAGCGCGACTGCCCAAGGAAACAGGAACGCAATTTCCAAATCAAACAAAATGAATAAGATTGCTACCAAGTAGTAGCGCACATCGAACTTCATGCGTGCGTCTTCAAACGCTTCAAAACCGCATTCGTAGGGGGAGTTCTTGGCGTCATCCGGACGATTCGGGCCCAAGATGTAGCCGATCACCTGGGGAACGACGCCGACAGCAAGGCCAACCAAGATGAAGAGAATGACGGGAAGGTATTGCTCTAGGCTCATAGTCATACCTGGGACCACCCACTGCTTACACAGGTTTGGTCATGTTGGTGCCGACGGCGAGACTCGAACTCGCACAGCTTTCGCCACTACCCCCTCAAGATAGCGTGTCTACCAATTTCACCACGTCGGCATTTTGTGGGTTTGCGGTCGCTTCTGAGGCTTGATGAAGCATCCGCAAAAACCCTAGCAGTTTACCTCGAATTCAGGCCCGAAATCGAGAGAGCCACCAGTTTTTATCTGGCTGTAAGCCCCATAAATAGGGGCTTGCGTGATCACAATACCCCCTAGAGTACCGTAATCACAGGATTGTACCGTTAGTTCGAAGGAATGGCGTCTTTTCCAGTCGCTGGAGCAACGGGAGCTGCCGGCAACTTGGTGGTTTCCAAAACGCTTCCTGCAGCCGGTGCTGGCTTTTGATAACCCACGTAAGACAAAAACAAAGTAGTTCCCAAAAACACTGCAGCCAAGACTGCCGTGGTACGCGACAGGAAATTGGCGCCGCCTGTCGCACCAAACAAACTCGTCGACGCACCGCCACCAAACGCTGCGCCTGCATCGGCACCTTTGCCGTGCTGCATCAAAATCAAACCAATCATGACCAACGCTGACAAGATTTGCACGGCCATCAAAATTCGGATCAAGAAATCCATACCCACTGCTCCCAAAAACAAACGGCTCGGTGCGCTTAGCCCGCAGCCCGAATAATCGTCAAAAAATCTGCCGCCTTTAAAGCCGCACCGCCAATCAAGCCACCATCGATATCCGGCTGCTTGAGCAAATCAGCGGCATTGCCTGCATTCATGCTGCCACCGTACAAAATCGTCATCGCGCTCGCGTGCTCGGTCGCCGCTCGAAGCTGCGCCCGCAACACGGCGTGAACAGCCTGAGCCTGATCAGGCGTCGCTGTCTTGCCGGTCCCAATCGCCCAAACGGGCTCATAAGCGACCACAATTTCACTCACACAATGTCCAACAGCATGGATCACCGCTGCAAGTTGGCGCTTCACCACTTCTTCGGTGGTCCCTGCGTCTCGCTGCTCCAAGGTTTCGCCTACGCAAACAATCGGTGTGATGCCGTGAGCCAACGACGCTTGTGCCTTGGCAGCGACCACTGCATCCGTTTCCCCGTGGTACTGGCGCCGCTCAGAGTGCCCAACAATGGCGTAACGCACACCAAAATCTTTGAGCATCGTGGCGCTGATCTCCCCAGTGAAGGCACCCGATTCGTGCGACGAAACGTCTTGCGCACCCCACTGCAACGAAGTTCCAGCCGCAACCTGAGACACCTGTTCAAGGTACACAGCAGGCACACACACCGCGACATCGCAGTGGGCAGTGTCACTTAAACCTTGCACCACTTCCGTCAAAAGCGCCGCATTTGTCGCCTTGTCGCCATTCATCTTCCAGTTGCCAGCGATTAACTTCTTTCCCATGTTTTGATCCTTCTTAGCTCCAGGTCAGCATGATTTTGCCGATGTGAGCGTTGCTCTCCATCAATGCGTGGGCTTGATCAGCTTGGGTGGAATCAAACGTGCGGAAAATCACAGGTCGGACGCGCCCATCCTCAAGCTGAGGCCAAGCGTTTTTCCACAAAGCCCGCGCAATCGCGGATTTGAAGGCCACGGATCTGGGCCGCAATGTCGAACCCGTGATGTGCAATCGCTTGCGCAACACCATGCCAGCGTTGAACTCTGCCTCTAGGCCACCTTGCACTGCGATGATCACAAGTCGGCCATCTTCCGCCAGACATTCGACCTCGCGCGCCACGTAGTCGCCTGCGACCATGTCCAAAATGACGTCGACACCACGCCCATCAGTGAGCCGTTTCACCTCAGTCACAAAATCTTGCGAGCGATACAGAATGGCGTGATCTGCGCCTAGATCCAAACAAGCTTGCGCTTTGGCTTCGGAGCCGACGGTGACGATCACTCGGGCACCCGCGGCCTTCGCCAATTGAATGGCGGTCACACCAATGCCGCTCGAACCACCCTGAATCAACAAGGTTTCACCAGAGGCCAAATGGGCTCGGTCAAACACATTGCTCCATACAGTGAAAAACGTCTCGGGCAATGCCGCCGCTTGCACAGCGTCAAAGCCCTTTGGAAATGGCAAACACTGCCCAACCGGCGCCACGCACCACTCGGCATAGCCACCACCAGCCACCAGCGCGCAGACCGAATCACCGATGCGCAAACCTGCGGCCGCCATGGCAACCTCATCCCCACCCTCAACAGTGCCAGCGACTTCTAAGCCAGGAATGTCCGACACCCCAGGAGGCACCGGATACATTCCTTTGCGCTGCAGCACATCAGGGCGGTTCACGCCACTGGCCTTCACTTTCACCAATAGCTCGCCGACCCCAGCAACAGGACGCTCACGCGTTGTCAACTGGAGGACGTCAGGCGCACCTGGCTGGGTGATTTCAATGGCCTTCATGGTCATGACGGAGGCGATTTATTGCTGCTGTTGCTGCTCTTGAGCGCCACCGTTGTCGCGCTCAATCAGAGCCTTCATCGACAACTTGATGCGGCCTTTCTCGTCAGTCTCGAGCACCTTGACTCGCACAACCTGACCCTCTTGCAACACATCGGTGACCTTTTCGATGCGCTCGTGAGCGATCTGACTGATGTGCAGCAAGCCGTCCTTACCTGGCAACACATTGACCAATGCGCCAAAGTCCAAAATCTTGGTGATCGGACCTTCATAAATGTGACCCACTTCCACTTCAGCAGTGATTTCCTCAATGCGGCGCTGTGCTTCTTTGGCTTTGTCACCGTCACTTGAAGCGATGGTGATGGTGCCGTCTTCACCGATATCAATGGTGCAACCCGTCTCTTCCGTCAGCGCGCGGATGGTGGCGCCGCCCTTGCCGATCACATCACGGATCTTCTCAGGGTTGATCTTCATGGTGTACAAGCGTGGAGCGAACGATGAGATTTCGGTGTTGGCCTCACCCATGGCTTCTTGCATCTTTCCGAGGATGTGCATACGTGCTTCCTTGGCTTGAGCCAGAGCGACTTGCATGATCTCTTGAGTGATGCCTTGAATCTTGATGTCCATCTGCAGGGCAGTCACGCCATCTGTCGTGCCCGCCACCTTGAAGTCCATATCACCCAAGTGATCTTCGTCGCCCAAAATATCGGTCAACACCGCGAAGCGGTTCTCTTCTTTGATCAAACCCATGGCAATGCCAGCCACATGGGCCTTCAATGGCACACCGGCGTCCATCATGGACAGACACCCACCGCAGACTGAAGCCATGGATGAAGAGCCGTTGGATTCAGTGATTTCGCTCACCACACGCAAGGTGTAGGGGAAATCTTCCTTGGCAGGCAAGACGGCTGCCAAAGCGCGCTTGGCCAATCGGCCATGACCGATTTCGCGGCGCTTGGGCGAACCCACTCGACCTGTCTCGCCCGTGGCAAACGGAGGCATGTTGTAGTGCAACATGAAACGGTCTTCGTACTCACCAGGCAAGGCATCGATGCGCTGCGCATCGCGCTCAGTACCCAATGTTGTGACGACCAACGCCTGGGTCTCACCGCGGGTAAACAAAGCAGAGCCGTGGGTGCGTTGCAACACACCTGTGCGAATCTCGATGGGACGAACCGTGCGAGTGTCGCGGCCATCGATGCGGGGCTCACCTGCCAAAATTTGGCTGCGCACAATTTGCGCTTCGATGTCGTGCAACAAGCCGTCGATTTTGACGCCGTCAAACTCGATACCCGCCTCAGTCAACCCAGCCTTCACTGCTGCGTTGGCTTCGCGACAGGCTTGGGTGCGGGCTTGCTTTGAACGAATTTGGTAGGCGGCGACCAATTTTTCGCGACCCAACTCCTCGACCTTCGCGATCAAAGCTTCATCACGCGCAGGCGCTTGCCAATCCCACACGGGCTTGCCAGCGTCACGCACCAACTCATGGATCGCATCAATCGCGGTTTGCCCTTGCTGGTGTCCAAACACCACTGCGCCGAGCATGATCTCTTCGCTGAGTTGTTGGGCTTCTGACTCCACCATCAACACGGCGGTTTCCGTCCCTGCCACAACCAGATCCAATGACGACTGCGCGCGCTGGTCTGGGTTCGGATTGAGGACGTATTCACCGTTCACGTAACCGACGCGAGCGGCGCCAATGGGGCCGTTGAAGGGGATGCCAGAGATCGCCAACGCCGCACTGGT
>JBEAPX010000115.1:0-7654 GCA_041164205.1 Pseudomonadota bacterium | reverse complement strand
ACCGAGAGGCTGAAGGTGCTCCCCTGCTAAGGGAGTATGCGGCTTAAAACTGCATCGAGGGTTCGAATCCCTCTCGCTCCGCCAAAACAAAACCCCTCACCGGAAACGGTGAGGGGTTTTTTGTTGGCAGACACGCCTTTCATCATGCGCATGGTCGGCTGTGGCTCGCTCATTTGCTGGCGCACATGACTGACATGGATTTGCGATGTATATGTCGACGGCATGACCGCAAAACGGCCTATTCAGTGCTACCCTAATAACTAGTTAGAAAGTCCATAAAAACAGAGAAAATCGTCACGTTTTGGGTGGTGCTTCCGCAGCGCCCCGCGAGCACAATGAGTTACGTTAAGCCAAAGCAGCAAAGAGCGCTGGAGACCGAGCAGAAATTCTTGGATGCGCTGGACGAGTGTTTGAAGTCCAAATCCTATTCCGAGACATCCATCAACGACATTGCTGATGTCGCGGGCCTCCACCGGGGCGCGTTTATCAATCGGTTTGGCTCCAAGCAGGAGGCGTTGTTTCAGCTCTACAGTCGCTACGCGGACCGTGCCAGTGCGGTGCTGCAGGCGATCGAGTCGCGGTTGGATGCGTTTTCGTCGCTGAACGAGGTGTGTGTGCACATGAGCCATGAGTTGGAGCGCATTCAGTTGCTTGACTTTTCGGCCAATAGGGCGATGAATGAATTTTTTCTGAGCGAGCTCAAGACTGACCCTCAGACCATCCGAATTTTTAAAGAGACGGTGGCGTTGATGAAGCAGGTTCAACACAAGTTTTTGCCCCTGGGGTCGTTTGCGGACACCGGCGCTTATGCGGCGGCTCAAATCTTGGTGACGTCTAATTACTTTTATGTGTTGAATGCGATGCCAGCGCTGCCGCGTGACCGAGAGGTGCGCCATGGCTTGATTGGGCAGTGGATCTTGCAGGCGTTGGTGCTGTAGGCGGATGCATGGCGGCGGCGACCGACGTTGATTGCATTGTCATAGGGGCAGGGGTCGTCGGGTTGGCGATTGCGCGAGCACTGGCTTTGCGGGGTCAAGAGGTCGTTGTTCTTGAGGCGCTTGACGCGGTGGGTTCGGTGACCAGTTCGCGCAATTCAGAGGTGATTCATGCGGGCATTTATTACCCCCCTGGCTCGCTCAAAGGGCGTTTGTGCGTGCGCGGCAAGCATTTGCTGTACGACTACCTTGAGGCCCATCAGGTACCCCACAGGCGTTGCGGCAAGTGGTTGGTGGCCTGCAACGATGCGGAGATTGCTCAGTTGCAAGAGGTCGTTCGCAAAGCAGAGGCAAATGGGTGCACTGAACTCGAATGGCTGACGGCAGACCAGGCCAAGGCCTTAGAGCCTGAATTGCAATGTGTGCGAGTGCTGTCTTCGCCGACCACGGGGATTGTGGATAGCCACCAATACATGTTGAGTTTGCAGGGCGAGATTGAAAGCCATGGCGGGGCGGTGGCACTCAAGTCTCCGCTGCTGGCGGCCGAGACCCACGCTGAGGGTTTTAGCGTGCAAGTGGGGGGTGAGGCGCCGACTGAGCTGTCGGCTCGCTGGTTGGTTAACGCGGCAGGGCTAGAGGCGCAAACCGTTGCGCTTCAGATCGCGGGTGTGGGTCGACAACACATCCCCCAGCGTTATTTATGCAAAGGCAATTACTTCACGCTGGTTGGGGCGGCGCCGTTTGGGCGGCTGATTTATCCGGTGCCTGGTGCGGCGTCATTGGGCTGTCACTACACCCTGGACTTGGGCGGGCAAGGGCGGTTTGGCCCTGATGTGGAGTGGGTTGACGAGATCAACTATGCGGTCGACCCTCACCGCGCAGCGGATTTTTACGACCAGATCCGGCGCTACTGGCCGGCTTTGAAGGACGGGGCGCTGAGTGCGTCGTATGCGGGTGTGCGGCCTAAATTGCAATCACCCGGTGGTGAGACGGTGGACTTTCGAATCGACGGGCCGGCGGTTCACGGTGTGCCGGGTCTGGTGAATTTGTTTGGCATTGAGTCGCCCGGACTCACATCTTCGTTGGCGATCGGCGAGTATGTGTCGCAGGTGCTGGCGTGTCCCTGATGCCTTTGGGTTTGCCTTGGAACATGGGCATCGGCCTGGCGCGTCCAAAGGGGAGGGCGGGGTATGCCAACGGTTGGGTTTGATGATTTTTTGGCGATCGACATTCGCGTGGGTGTTGTGCAAAAAGCGCAACGATTGGAGGGCGCTCGAAGGCCTGCGATCCAATTGTGGATTGATTTCGGGGCCGAGATTGGCATCAAGAAGTCATCGGCTCAAATCACCGACCACTACACCCCAGAGACTCTGGTGGGTCGACAGGTGCTGGCCGTGGTGAACTTTCCGCCCAAGCAGATCGGTCACTTCATGTCAGAGGTGTTGGTGCTGGGCGTAAACGACAGCGAGGGCCGTGTTGTGCTGGTCGAGCCTGCGCTACCGGTGCCCCCGGGCCAGCGCCTGCACTGACGGCGCGCTGGGTCTGGGTTACTGAAACACGACGGTGCGGTGGCCGTTCACCAGCACGCGGTGCTCACTGTGCCACTTGACCGCTCGGGCCAGGACTTGGCTTTCGGTGTCACGGCCCCGCGCGGATAAGTCGTCCACATTCATGCTGTGGTCTACGCGGGCGACATCTTGCTCGATGATGGGGCCTTCGTCCAAATCAGCGGTGACGTAGTGTGCGGTGGCACCGACCAATTTGACGCCTCGGTCATGGGCCTGGTAGTAGGGCTTAGCGCCTTTGAAGCTGGGCAAGAAGCTGTGGTGGATGTTGATCGCGCGGCCCCGCAGCGCTTCGCACATGTTGTCCGATAGCACTTGCATATAGCGCGCCAACACCACGAGCTCGGCTCCTTCAGCTTGGATGATTTCCAGTTGCTTGGCCTCAGCACTTGCTTTGGTGGCCGCTGTCACGGGGATGTGGTGAAAGGGAATGTTGTAGCTGGCAGAGAGCTGATAGAAGTCCCTGTGGTTACTGATGATGGCCTTCACGTCAATGGGTAGCCAGCCGTTTTTCCAGCGAAAGAGCAGGTCGTTCAGACAATGTCCCTGCTGGCTCACCATGATGATGGTGGGCATCTTGACGGTCGCGCTGCGCAGCTCAAACGCCATGTTCCACTCGGTGCTTAGGGTCTGGAACGCTTGCTCCAGTTCGGTTTGACTGCGGCCTTCGCACGCAAATTGCACACGCATGAAAAACAGGCCCGTGTGGTGATCATTGAACTGGGCCGCTTCTTCAATGTTGCCCCCTTGTGTCAAAAGCAAACCCGTCACGCCGTGCACGATGCCGGGTTGATCGGGACAAGACAGGGTTAAAACGTAGGTCGGAGTCATGGGGCTGGGACGCGATCAGAGTGGGGTCAGCCCGCAAGTATAGATGGGTGTCACCGACATACCGCGGCGCGGCGGGGTCGCCTCGCATAATCCGCGGATGGAACTCTTTACCGCTGTCGATCAACCTGATGTCCCCCCCCGTGCCGCTGCCACTGTGATGGTGCTGCGGGCCAGTCCCAATGGGCCAGAGGTGCTGATGCTCAAGCGCCATTCACAGTCTGGCGTTTTGGGTGGGGCTTATGTGTTCCCGGGCGGCAAAGTTGACGTCGACGATGCCTTGGCAGACGCTCAGTTGCTGGGCATCAGTGCCGAAAGCATGGCGGCGGCGCTGAACGAGGGCGCCGATGCCGAAGACTCGCCGGCGAGCCTGTTTTGTGCGGCACTGCGTGAGACCTATGAGGAGTGTGGGCTCTTGTTTGCGCGGGAGGCGGGGGCAGACAAGGTTGCTGGCTTGAGTGATGCGTTGGGTCAGGGTCAGAGCTGGACGCAGGCGCTGCGCGCGTTGGGCATTGAGCTGGACGCCCATGCTGTGGTGCCGTGGTCGCGGTGGATCACGCCCAAAGCGTCACTCATGATGAATAAACGCTTTGACACGCGGTTTTTTGTCGCGGTGGTTCCGGATGGGCAAGTGGCTTTGCACGATGGGCATGAGGCGACGGATTCCGTTTGGGTCACGCCCGAAGAGGGCTTGCGTCGCTACGAGGCGGGGGACATCGACTTGGCTCCACCGCAAATCATGTCCTTGGTTCAGTTGGGTATGTTCACGAGCTTAGATGCTTTGTTGGCTTTTGCACGCTCACGCCCAGTGGGTGTGATCATGCCGCACCATTTCAAAGAGGACGATGTGCGCGTGCTCTGCTACCCGGGCGATCCAGCCCACCCGGAGTCTGTTCAACTGTGGCCTGGTGCGACGCGCATCTACCATCGCAATGCGCGTTTTGAGGCGCAAGGTGGTGGGGTGATGTCATTGCTGGCCAGCGCCAGGGCGGCGGCGCCCCAGTAATTGGCGAGCCCAGGTGGCTCAGGGTTTGCTGAAGCTCAAGATCACTTCACCCAAGTGGATGCCCCATTTGCTCATCTTGGCATGATTGAGCATGGTGTGGTCGTCGATCAGGTACATCCAATCGTCAAACTGCACTTCATAGGTCGTGCCATCCACCGGTAGATTCAGGGTGTACTGCCAGCGAAATGCGTGGCCTTGGGTTTGTCCTGACGCTTCGCCAACCACGTCATCCGCCGTGCCGGTGTAGCGACCATTGCCGAGGTATTTGAGTCGCCACACCCGGCGATCTTTGGTGCCATCCGCATAGGTGAAGTGCTCGTCCAGTACGCCCTCATCGCCGTTCCATTGGCCATCCATCTCCACCACAAAGCGTTTGATCACCTCACCACTGCGGTCTTGAAACAGGCCGTGCGCCCGCAGCTTGCCATTGAAATAGGTGCGCAAATCAAGCGTTGGCTGAGTTCCTGCGTACCGATCTATGGATGGGCTGGAGCAGGCAGACAGCAAGCCGGCCGCCAAAGGCACCAACACCATCGCTCGAAAGCGCGACCTCCAACGATGCAAATCCAATGTCATTTTTTTTCCCTCACTGATTCCGTATCTTGCCCAGTGGGCCACAACCAATATCTCAGCAACACGAGTGCGGTCAATTTAAGCGCACACGGCAAAACGGCATAGGCCAAAGTCAGTGCCTGCAGGCCCTGCGCTGATGGGCCCTGAGGCGCATAGCCCAAGGCCGCCAACAAGGGCAAGCCCAGACCAGCGGCCAGCGCGAGATTGAGTTTGGTGGCCAAGTTCCACCAGCCGAAGTAAATCCCGCTGTCGTCGCGCTTGGACGCACGTTGGGCGAGCCCCGCCAGTAGGGCACTTGGAATCGCCAAGTCGGCCCCCAAAGCCAAGCCTGAGCCAACGCAAATCAACGCATACAGATTGGCATCGCCTGCCCCCAAGGTCGCTGCACTGGCAAAGCTCAATACCGCCAACAACATCCCCAAGGCCCAGCTGCGCTCTAGCCCCCACCGCTTGACGGCCAGCGGCCAAAGCGGCATGCCCAGCGCAGCACTGACAAAGTACAACGCCAAAAAACCACCCGTCCACTCTGGCAGTTGCAACACCTGTTCGATAAAAAACAGCACCAACGTAGCGGGTAGGGCGCTGGCCATGCCGTTGATGACAAACACCCCGATCAGCGGGCGAAACCGTCGATCAAGCCAAGGCTGCACTGCCGATTGGCGCCAAGGCAGGTGAGGCTGATGTGAGTCTTTCGCTGGGGGGATTGGCTGCGATGGCGATGCAGCCGGACCTGAGTCCCAAACAGTGTGTGCCGCGCTGCGGTGCCAAGCCCACATGCCGACTGTCATCAACAGTGCAAAAACCAAACTCCAAGTGCCCCAGCCCAGCAGCGACGGCATCAGTGATGCAGCGACCACCCCGATCAATGCCCAGCCCTCGCGCCAGGCCATGGTGCGGCTGCGTTGCACCGGGGTGTGACTGATGCGGCTGCCCCAAGCTTGGTGGGCAATGGTGAGTTGGCTGTATCCCAAGGAGGTCAGCGTGATGCTCGCAGCCAGCCATATCGCGCCCCAGTCCCGCATCGCATCCGGCGGAAACCACAGCGCCAGCACTCCAATCAGCAAGGCAAGTAGGCCCCACCTCATGCGCTGTAACACCCGTTGCGGTCCATGGTCAAACCAGCGATCGGTCCAGCGACCAATCCACGGATCAGTCAGGGCGTCGAATACTCTGGCCACGAGCAGTGCCGCCCCTAGACTCGCCAACGACACGCCCAGCACTTGGGCGTAATGGTGTGGCGCATGGACATACAAAGGCAGCGCCACAAAAGCCAGTGGCATCCCCATCAACCCATAGCTCCAGCCCGGTGCCCTGGGTGTCGGCGCGGCCGGTTTGGATTGAATGTGATTGCTCATGGGTGAGATTGTGAGCCCCACGCATTGCGAGCACACCCGATGTGGTTTTAGGCCCCGGCAGAGGGTTGACTCACTGGCCGTAACCAAGCACGGTCGCGGCGCAAGCTCTCCGTCAAGGCTTGGCGAGCGGTGACCGTTTCAGGCAACTGCTTTAAGGCATCAACGCGGCTTGAATCTCTGCGTTTTTGCCGCCATCGCCACTTCAAATTGGCTGGGGGCTCGCTGCGTTGCAGAACCTGAGGCTGGGAAAAAAGTCGGATGTTTGTTGCGCCAAGCGAGCACATTGGTGCAGAAATATGGAAAACTCGCGTTCATGAAATTCTTTCAATTCATAGCCTGTTGGGTGGTGGTGTGGTTTGCCGTGCCTGGTTTCGCGGCGGCTCCATCGGACGTTGGAATCGTGCTTCTGCATGGAAAGGGAGGCAGTCCAAACTTCCACATTCTTGAGAAGTTCGTGTCCAAGATGGAAGACAAGGGGTACGCTGTTGTTGCGCCGAAATTTCCATGGGGTGGCTCAAAAGGCAAAGCAGATTACTCGGGTGACTTGACTGATGCGTTCGGCACCCTTGATACAGAGATAGAAAAACTGAAGGCGGCTGGGCGCAAGACCATCGTTTTGGTTGGGCACAGCATGGGCGTGCCTGCTGCAATGGCATATGCTGGTGTGCACCCAGATGTCGCAGGTGTCGTTGGTGTGGCGCCCGGGCACCTTGTTGGGAGCCGGTTCCACGACAAATTCGTTTACTTTGACGTGCGAAAAGCCCGTGAATTGGTGTCTAGGGGAGCGAGGGACGAACCCGTTAGCGTTGAAGACTACAACAGTGGCAATCGAAGGTTTCAGCTGAATGTGAGGGCCAAGGACTACTTGAGCTTCTTTGACCCAGAAGGGCCGTTTAATTTTGAGTCTTTAATTCGGAGCATCGGGAAAGTCCCTTTTTTGTGGATTGCTCCGGATGCCGATCCTGTGACAACAAGCGGCCAAGCATCGGCGTATTTTTCAAAAGCACCCAAGAATGCGAAGTCTAAGTTCGTCGAAGTTGAGGCCGAGCACATCAATGCCCCTGTCAAGGGGATCAAGGACATTCATGCTTGGCTATCTGAGCTGTAGAGTGATCGCAAGCGATGATCCTTGGGTAGGCTGGTAGTCTGCATTGCCTTTGGATGGTGATCAACGACCTCCGGCCTCAATTAGCCTACCCATCGCCAACGCCCAAGTAGCTCAGTTTTCTCGGGAAGCAAAGCCAACAGGGTCCGTCGCCAACCTTAGACTGACCCATGAAAAAACCCGCTCAAATTGCTCTGAGCGGGTTTTCCATTTGGTGCCGAGGGTCGGAGTCGAACCGACACGGTGTTTTGCACCGGCAGATTTTGAATCTACTGCGTCTACCAATT
>JBEAPX010000114.1:0-16318 GCA_041164205.1 Pseudomonadota bacterium | reverse complement strand
ACGCCTCTTGCACCACGAACTGTTTGGCGCCGGTGGCCAAGGTGTTGAATGACACGTTTGGCATCAAGCGGGGTTTGATGACCACGGTGCACGCAGCGACGGCGACACAAAAGACGGTGGACGGCCCGAGCAACAAGGACTGGCGTGGTGGCCGAGGCATCTTAGAGAACATCATTCCCAGCTCGACGGGCGCGGCCAAGGCGGTGGGTGTGGTGATTCCTGAGTTGAACAAGAAGCTCACTGGGATGTCATTCCGGGTGCCCACGAGCGATGTGTCGGTGGTGGATTTGACGGTAGAGCTCAACAGTGAGACGACGTACGAGGCCATTTGTGCGGCGATGAAGGCGGCGAGCGAAGGTGCGCTCAAGGGCGTGTTGGGCTACACGGAGGACAAAGTGGTGGCGACGGACTTCCGTGGGGAGCCCTGCACGAGTGTGTTCGACGCCGAGGCGGGCATCATGCTGGACAAGACCTTTGTGAAGGTCATCAGCTGGTATGACAACGAGTGGGGCTACTCCAACAAAGTGCTGGAGATGGTTCGCGTCGCAGCCCGTTGATGAGTCGAGTTGGCTTGGGGTGCTCACTCCCCCAAGCCCTCATGCAGTGCGAGACCGCGCGGGGCATATCCCTGCTGCGGTCTTTTTTTGCGCTTCAGTCTGATACGGGTGAGGCCCTAGGTGCTGGGCTTTCTGTGGCGCCTTGAGACCCATTTGGCGCCGACGCACCCGCAGGACTGTCCGAACTGATGGCTTGCACTTTGGGGGCGGCGTTCTGTGGACAGCTGCTGACCTGCAGGGCCTGTCCGCCAAGCACAGGGACCGCTGCAATGCGGCTTTTGACCCCATCTAAACTGGTTTCATCGGGGCTTTGGACTTCGAGCGCCAGCGCAGGAATCGGTGGCCGCTCACGAATGATGGTGAGCCCTGCCCATCCCTTTTTGATCAATTGCTCTGTGGCCTTGTTGGCCAAGTCACGGCTCACGAACGTGGCCAATATGAGTCTGCCCTTGAGTGTGTCGGCGTCACTGGTTCGATGATCGATGTTCTGCGCTTTGGCTTGTTCTTTCCAGGCGGCGACATCATCGGCGTTGGATTTGGGCGTCACAACCGCCCAACGCTGAGGCAGCGTGATGTCCTTGATCTCCCAATTCAATTCATCGTGGTTCAGAGGCAGTGCAGACTGCAGCTGAATTTGTCGATCCTTTGCGAATGGGCCCAGACGCCAGCAGGTCCAGTCAGCGCTGCCCGTGGGAAGTGCCACGGTTTGCTCTATGCCAGAGCTGAGCAGGCTGTCCGTGGTGGCCGGATCTTCAATGGGAACAATGCGCTCGGCGTTCAGCGAAGACTCAGGCACGCCAGCCGCTGACATCTCCGGGTGGGCCGGCCATCCCCAGCGGGCGAATCCGTTTTCTCGCCACACCCAAACGCAGGCGTTGGCGATCAACAAAAGCGCAATCAATACTCTCAACATGGCCGGACGCTCACTTCTTGGCTATAGATGGCCTCGATTTTGTCACCAACCTGAATCAGCAATGCACCATCCCCTTGAACCCCTGCGGCGATTCCGGTGCGATCGTTTCCCCAGGATACTGGCAGCCCACGCAAGGCATCGAGGGCTTTGAAGCGCTCTAGGAAAGGGCCAAACCCTTCGGATAGAAACAGGGTGACATCGTCCAGAAGCGAGGGCACGATGCGCGTCAACAACGCCGCCGGGTTGGCGTCATAGCCCATGTCACGCAACGACACGGCGGGCAAGGCTTTGCTGTGGCCTGGGACAACCTCTTGAGGCAGCAGGTTGATGCCAGCGCCTATCACCAGATAGGTTTGGCCCGCCACTTGAGTCACTTCGACCAAGATGCCGCCCAGTTTTTTCCAATGGCCTTGATCGCTCCACCACAAATCGTTAGGCCATTTCAGGCGCACTGCCTCGCCCATGGCGGGGGCCAGACTTGCGCCCACCACCAGAGAGAGCCCAGCGCCAGGCATCTCAGTGCAGGGCATTCCCAATGAAAACATCAAGGATTGGCCAGCTTGATCCTGCCACTGGCGGCCCATCCGACCCCGGCCGGCGGTTTGGTGTGCAGCGACCAACAGTGTTTTGTCTTGCCGTCCTTGGCGTGCCCGATCCATCAGCTCCGTGTTCGTGGAGCCAATTTCAGGGACCACCTCAATCAACAGGTCAGGATGGCGGTCTTGCGACGCCAGCCAAGCGCCTTCAGCGCCCCGGCTCAACTCGGCTAAGAAGGGTGCCAATGACAAGCTCAGCTCCTCTGGGTGCAGACGGTGTGGCCTTTTAAAGCGGTGCTTTAGAGCGCTTTTTCTTGGCCGACAGTCGGGTCGATTTGGGCTTTTTGACTTTGGCTGGTGTTGCTTTTGGCGCCAGCATGGTTTTGCGGCAGTCTTTGCTGCCGCAGAAACACGCAAATTCTTTTTTCAGCGCTTTGGTGTAGGGCTCATCAAGCATCAACCCGTAGTCGTAGAACAGCTCTTCGCCCGCATCAATGTCGCGCAACGCTCGAATGAACACCCGGTTGCCGCGCTGCTCTGCCTCGCAGTTGGGCGCGCACGAGTGGTTGATCCAACGTGCATCGTTGCCGTTCACACGCCCATCGATCACAGTGCTGTCGTCGAGATGAAAGTAAAACGTGTGGTTGGGCTGGTTCGGATCGTGGGGGTGCCTGCGTTGCGCCTCGTCCCAATCGATGATTTCGCCTTGGTACTCAATGATTTTCTTGCCTTCACCCAAGTCGCGGGCGGCGAACACGCCTCTGCCATGCACCGTAGACTCTCGCACTTGTACCTTTTGTACCTTTTGGGCGCGGGCCCCCTTGTCGATGTCAGCAGCCTTGGCGAGAGGGGAAGTTTTGGGGGGCATCGAAAAGAGCTTTAAAAATTTGGTAAGGTGAATTCATGCAGGTGCGCGCGTGTGCGCGCACGCGAGAAGCCGATTCTATTCCTAACGCATCACACACGATTAACAACGCTGGAACACAAGCGCATCATGAAAACATTAGTCATCGCAGAAAAGCCCTCAGTCGCGCAGGACATCGTGCGTGCTTTGACGCCGGTCAGTGGGAAATTTGAGAAGGCTGAGAACCACTTTGAAAACGAGTCCTATGTGGTGACGTCCGCGGTCGGTCACTTGGTTGAAATTGCTGCTCCAGAGGCTTATGACGTGAAGCGGGGCAAGTGGAGTTTTACCCACTTGCCAGTTGTGCCGCCCTACTTTGAGCTGAAACCCATCGACAAGACAAAGTCGCGTTTGTCTGCTGTGGTGAAGCTGGCCAAGCGCAAGGATGTCGGCGCGCTGATCAACGCTTGTGATGCTGGGCGAGAGGGCGAATTGATCTTTCGCTTGATCCAGCAGTATGCGGGTGGAAAAAAGCCCCTAGACAAGCCGGTCCAGCGGTTGTGGTTGCAATCGATGACCGCAGAGGCGATACGCGAAGGCTTTGCCCAATTGCGCAGTGACTCTGATATGCAGCCGCTGGCGGATGCGGCCCGCTGTCGCTCTGAAGCGGATTGGCTGGTTGGTATCAATGGCACACGCGCGATGACCGCGTTCAACTCTCGAGAGGGTGGCTTTTTCCTCACAACCGTTGGGCGTGTGCAGACGCCTACCCTGGCCGTGGTGGTCGAGCGCGAGGAGGCGATTCGTCGGTTTGTGTCGCGCGACTACTGGGAGGTCCACGCTCAATTCCAAGCTCAGGCAGGCGAATACTGGGGCAAGTGGGTCAACAGTGACCACCACAAAGACGCCGAAGATGGAGAGAAAAAAGCCGATCGCGTTTGGTCAGCGGCCGAAGCCCAAGCGATCGCGGCAGCGGTCAGGGGGCAGCCTGCTCAAGTCACCGAGGAAAGCAAGCCCTCCAAGAAGGCATCGCCAGGCTTGTTTGATTTGACCTCTCTGCAGCGGGAGGCGAACGGTCGTTTCGGTTTTTCTGCCAAGACCACGCTGCAATTGGCCCAAAGCCTCTACGAGCGCCACAAAGCGTTGACCTACCCCCGAACCGATTCTCGTTATCTGCCCGAGGACTACGTGGACGAGGTCAGGAAGACCTTTGGAATGCTGGCAGACAGTGGTATGCGCCACTTGGCGCCGTTTGCGACGAAAGCCTTGGCGGACGGCATGATCCAAAAACTGCCGCGTGTATTTGACAACAAAAAAGTAAGCGATCACTTTGCGATCATACCCACTCAACAGGCGCCAAGCGGGTTGTCCGATGCCGAGCAAAAACTGTACGACTTGGTCGTGCGCCGCTTCATGGCGGTGTTTTATCCGAGTGCCGAATACCAAGTGACGACGCGCTGGAGCACAGTCGGCTCCCATCGCTTTCGCTCGGATGGCAAGGTGCTGGTCAAGGAAGGTTGGTTGGCGATTTACGGCAAAGAAGCGGACACCGACGAAGACGATGGCAAAACCTTGGTTGCGGTCACCCCGGGTGAAACCGTTGGGGTCGCTGACTTGGATGTCAAGGCACTAAAGACCAAACCACCGGCACGCTACTCAGAGGCCACCTTGTTGGGCGCAATGGAGGGTGCTGGCAAGTTCGTCGACGATGACGAGTTGAAAGACGCGTTGGCTGAAAAGGGCTTGGGCACGCCAGCCACCCGTGCAGCCATCATTGAGGGTTTGCTCAATGAAAAGTACCTATTGCGCGAAGGGCGTGAGTTGACCCCGACCGCCAAGGCGTTTCAATTGATGACCTTGCTGCGTGGCTTGGGCGTAGAAGAACTGTCTCGCCCAGAGTTAACCGGTGAGTGGGAGCAAAAGCTCGCGCGCATGGAGCGTGGCGAAATGAGTCGCGATGCGTTCATGGCTGAAATCCAAGCCATGACGGAGCACATCGTCGCCAAGGCGAAGGGGTATGACCGCGATACGATCCCGGGCGACTACTTGACGCTCAAGGCGCCTTGCCCCAACTGCGGTGGCGTGGTGAAGGAAAACTACCGCCGCTACGCTTGCACAGGCGCCGACGGGCAAGGCGCGGGGTGTGGCTTTTCGTTCACCAAATTGCCCGCCGGTCGAATGTTTGAATTGGACGAAGTGGAAGCCTTTGTCAAAAACAAGCGCATTGGTCCATTGCAGGGTTTTCGCTCTAAGGCGGGCTGGCCGTTTACTGCGGAGATGGCCTTGGTGTACAGCGAGGAAGAGCACAACTGGAAACTTGAATTTGATTTTGGCGAAGATGCCAAAGCCAAGGAATCCGGTGAACCCGTCGACCTGTCAGACCGGACACCGATTGGCCAATGCCCCAGCTGCGGCTCGCCTGTGTACGAGTGGGGCAGCCAGTATGTGTGTGAAAAGGCGGTGCCAACGCCAGCGCAGCTGACCCCAAGCTGCAAGTTCAAGTCGGGCAAAGTGATTCTTCAGCAAGCGGTCGGTGTGGATCAGATGCAAAAGCTGCTGACCACTGGCAAGACCGACTTGTTGGATCAATTTGTCTCTAGCCGCACGCGGCGTGCGTTCAAAGCATTCTTGGCATGGGACGCCAAAGAAGGTAAGGTGGTGTTTGAGTTTGAGCAGCGCGCGCCTGCGAAAAAGGGCGCGGCAACGAAGACAGCCGCTAAAAAAGTCCCGGCGAAAAAGGCAACCGCGAAAAAGGCCGCCAAACAATGAGCGCATGAGACCAAGACACCTCTGAGGAGACCCGTATGGCTTTGCAACTTTATTTCGGTCCAGGCGCGTGTTCGTTTGTACCGCACGCGATGCTGCAACTCAGCGGGGTTGCGTTTGAGCCCATCATGGTCAAGCTGCATAAGGGTGAGCAACACAGCGAGCCGTTTCTGAGCATCAATCCGCGAGGTCAAGTGCCCGTGATTGTTCACGAAGGCGAGGTGCTCGACCAACTTGTGGCCATTGTGTTGTACCTAGATGACTTGCTGCCCGACGCCCATATCCTGCCGCCTGCGGGGGTCGAGCGCGCCCATGCTCTGCAAACCTTGGTTTGGATGAACAACACAGTCCACGCGACGTTTGCGCACATTTTTATGCCACAGCGGTTTGCGGACGATGCTGCTGCACAGCAGGCCATGCGTGCGTTTAACGTGTTGCAATACACCCAGCGGTTGGTGGAACTCGACCAAATCGTGGCGAACCAAGCCAAGCCATGGCTCACGGGTGACAAGCCTGGGGCTTTGGACGCCTACGCCCTCACCTTGGTGCGTTGGGCGGGCATGGTCAAAATTGATCCGACGCAGTTCACCGCCTTGTGGGCGCTGGCCAACCAATTGGTCGACCTGCCAGCCCTGGCGCCAGTGATCGAGCGGGAGAGATTGCAGCTCAATTTATTCGCGGCTTGAGCCCTGGCCACTGTGGGCTCAATGCGTGAGGTCCGGCGCGCGTGCGGGCTGAGGAACGAAGCGCACGCTGACCAATAGCCCTGGCGGCGATTTGCCGGGGTTGGCGTCACGCATTTCGAGCAATGCATTGAACTGTTGAACCACTTCGTGCACGATGGCAAGCCCTAGTCCTGAGCCTTGCACATTCGTTCCCAGCGCGCGGTAGAAGGGTTGCAACACGAGCGCTCGCTCGCTCGGTGCAATGCCTGGGCCGTTGTCCTCTATTTGAAGGATTTGCACCCCCGAGAAACGGTCGACCAGCACGCGCGCGGTCACCACACCTCCTTCGGGGGTGTAGTTGATGGCGTTGTCGATCAGGTTGCGAACCATCTCTTGCAGCAGTGTGGCGTTGCCGTCCAGCCAATGTTCGGGTGGCACGGTCTCGACGCCTTCAAAGCCTAGATCAATTCGCTTGTCTAATGCGCGCGAGATGGCGTCTTGCACCACGCCAATGACAATTTGTGCCAAATCCAAATGGGCTGCGGGTAGGCTTCTTCCCGTTGACTCGGCGCGTGCCAGCGCCAACAGTTGATTCACCGTATGAGTCGCACGCACGCTGGACGCAGCAATGTTGTGCAGTGCGGCTTGGAGCTCGGATGGGCTCCCTTGCCGCTGGGCCAAATCGGCCTGCATCCTGAGCCCCGCCAGCGGAGTTTTGAGTTGGTGGGCTGCATCGGCCAAAAACCGGCGCTGCGAGGTGAGCGACGCCTTGAGTCGGTCTAGCAAGTCATTGATCGATGAAACCAGCGGCACGACTTCTTGCGGCACAAAGGATTCGTCGATGGGCGACAAATCGTCTGGACGTCGCGCACGGATGCGCTGCTCGAGGTGGTTCAGAGGGCGAATGCCGCGCACCAACGCCATCCACACCAGCAACACAGCCAGCGGCAGGATGATGAACTGGGGCACCATCACCCCTTTGATGATCTCGGTCGCCAACGTCGAGCGCTTGGTCAGCGTTTCAGCCACTTGAATCAGCACATAGCTGTCATTTCGGGTGGGCGACTGCACCCACATATAAGCCACCCGCACATCGGCCTGCCGCATATTGTCATCGCGCATCTGTACAGTGCCTGGCAGTGGCGGCACATCACCGCGGGGGTATGGAAAGTCTGGGTCACCCTCAACGATCAAGCCGTTGGGCGACATGATTTGGTAGTACAGCAAGTCACTGTCATCGGTGCGCAATCGGTCGCGCATCGCATCGTTGACCATGATGTCACTGGCCGTGGCGCGGAATTGGACGCCTTGAGCCAGGGTCTCCAGGTTGAACACCAAGGCGCGGTCAAACGGTTTGGTCGCGATGTTTTGCGCGACCCACCACGTCAATACCAACGACAGTGGCCACAAGAGCAACAACGGCGTGAGCATCCAATCGAGGATTTCGCCGAACAAACTGCGTTGTTCCCTTTGGAACAACCCCAATACGCGTTGTGATGGGTCGGGTTCAGCCTGGGATTTTTTCAAGGCAGTAGCCTAAGCCGCGAACAGTCGCGATGCGAATGGGTCCCTTCTCGATTTTCTTGCGCAGGCGGTGGATGTACACCTCAATGGCGTTGTTACTCACCTCTTCGCCCCATTCGCACAGCCGTTCGACCAGTTGATCTTTGCTCACCAGCCGCCCAGCGCGCTGGAGCAATACCTCCAGCAATCCCAACTCACGGGCCGACAATTCCACCATCTTGCCGTCGATGGTGGCGACGCGTCCTGCTTGGTCATACAGCAGCGGCCCATGTTTGATTTGGCTGCTTGCTGCCCCCATGCCACGGCGACTCAGGGCCCGGACACGGGCCTCGAGCTCTTGCAAGGAGAACGGTTTGGGCATGTAGTCATCGGCGCCCAAGTCAAGCCCTTTGACCCGATCTTCGACACTGTCTGCCGCCGTCAAAATCAACACGGGCAGGGAGGAGCCTCGGGCACGGAGTCGCTTGAGCACCTCGAGGCCATGCATCCGAGGGAGTCCAAGATCCAAGATCAACAAATCAAATTCACTGCCTGTCATCAAAGCCGCGTCGGCCTCGGAGCCCGTTTCCACATGATCGACCGCGGCACCCCCTGCGCGCAAGGTTCTCAACAGGCCGTCGGCCAGCACTTTGTCGTCTTCAGCAATCAAGATGCGCATATTTTTGTCTCCGGTTTGGGCTGCTGAGCTGCACCATGGATTGATTTTAGACAGACTTAGGGGCTGGTCAGAATGCGCATTTACCCACGGGCATACGCCTCTAGTCCAATCGCGACCACGGTGGCGACCTCGGTGCCCACCGCGTCTTCAAACTCGGCCTGCGCGGTAGCAACAGCACGCCCAAAGGCGCTGAGCCACTCCAAGCCTTGAGGCGTGAAGACAATTCGCTTGGCACGCAGGTCGTTGGGGTCTGGTTCGCGTCTGACCAAACCCCAGGCATCGCATTGGTCAATCAGCGCGCCCATGGCCTGCTTGCTGATCCCTGCGGACATGGCGAGCTCAGACAAGCGGGCACCGTTCAATGGCAGGTGCCTGGTCAGGTGGACGTGCGCAGCACCCACTTGATCGCGTGACGCCAGGTTTGCCAAAGCCAAAGGCACCAGCGGATCATGGGCCATCAACTGCAAGACGCGGGTGTCAAATTTGCGCAGTGCCTCGCCCATGATTCGTCCGAGATGACTGACCCGCCAACTGGGGTGTTCCGGTCGAGCACCAGCGTAAAAATTATCCATTTAATAATGGTAAAGCAAATTGACTAAAAATCAATGGAAATCAAATGTATTGCCCTATACACTCCTGATCAAGCATACAGACTGTATGTAAACACAGTTAAATCATCAGGAGTCAATCATGGACGCACCCGTTAAAGGCATCAATGCCGAAAAAGCCAAAGCCCTACAAGCCGCCTTGTCGCAGATCGAAAAACAATTTGGCAAAGGCACCATCATGCGCCTGGGTGCTGGCGAGGTCATCGAAGACATTCACACCGTCTCTACCGGCTCTTTGACTCTGGATATGGCGTTGGGGGTCGGTGGGTTGCCCCGGGGTCGAGTGATCGAAATTTACGGTCCCGAGTCTTCAGGCAAGACCACCTTGACCTTGCAAGTGGTCGCCGAAATGCAAAAGTTAGGTGGCGTGTGTGCCTTCGTTGACGCCGAGCACGCGCTTGACGTGCAGTACGCTCAAAACTTGGGCGTGAGGCTGGAAGATATGTTGATTTCGCAGCCGGACACGGGCGAGCAAGCGCTCGAAGTGGTGGACAGCTTGGTGCGTTCTGGAGCCATCGACTTGATCGTCGTCGACTCCGTCGCCGCGCTCACGCCCAAGGCTGAGTTGGAAGGCGATATGGGCGACTCCTTGCCCGGTTTGCAAGCCCGTTTGATGAGCCAGGCACTGCGCAAGTTGACCGCATCGATCAAAAAGGCCAATTGCACGGTCATCTTTATTAACCAGATCCGCATGAAGATTGGCGTGATGTTCGGCAGCCCTGAGACCACCACCGGTGGCAATGCACTGAAGTTTTACTCTTCTGTGCGTTTGGATATCCGGCGCATTGGCTCGATCAAAAAGGGCGACGAAGTCTTGGGCAATGAAACGCGGGTCAAAGTCGTCAAAAACAAAGTGGCACCCCCCTTCAAAACCGCTGAATTTGACATCATGTATGGCAAAGGCATCAGCCGTGAAGGCGAGATTGTCGACTTGGGCGTGTTGCACAACATCGTTGATAAATCGGGTGCTTGGTATGCCTATAACGGCGAAAAAATCGGTCAAGGCCGCGACAATGCCAGGGAATTTTTGAAAGAAAACCCCGCATTGGCGCGCGAAATCGAAAACAAAATCCGAGATGTCTGCGGCGTCGCTCAGTGCAACGATGAGTTACCAACCGTCGACGTCGCTGATGAAGAGGTCTGACGCCAACGCTCAGGATCGAGAGGGCGGGGGCAACCCTGTCCCTTCACCTACCAAGTCAAGCTCAGGCCTGAGCCTGAAGGGACGGGCTTTAAGGTACTTGGCCATGCGGGATTACTCCCGAGCGGAGCTGGTCAGCAAACTCACCCCCTATGCCCAGGACTCGGCCGAGGTGGCTCGAACCATCGACGAACTGGCTGCCAAGGGGTTGCAAAGTGACGAACGCACTGCCAACGCGGTGGCCCGCGTCGGTGCTGCGCGTTATGGCAACGCCCGCATCAAGGCAAAGCTGCAACATAAAGGGGTGGATGCTCACCAGATCCAAGCTGCGCTCGAGGCTTTGGAGGACAGCGAGCTAAGCCGCGCACGCGCGGTGTGGCAACGCAAATTTGGTGAGCAAACCGATGAGCCCAAAGAAAAAGCCCGCCAGATTCGATTTCTGGTGGGGCGAGGCTTTTCCCAATCGGTGGTGTATCGCGTGATCCGTGGCGCCGAAGAGGAATGAGCCGCTCCGCTGAACTCAGCTCAGCCGGCTGACTGACCAGCCAAACATGATGGCCAGGTTTTGCACCGCCGCACCGCTGGCGCCTTTGCCTAAGTTGTCGAGCCGAGCGACCAGCAGCGTTTGGCCTGCGGCGTCGTTTCCGAAAACGTGTAACTCCATCCCATCCTGATTGGCCAGTGTTGTGGCATCTAGCTTGGTTTGCGCCCGACTGTCTACGACTTTGACCCACTCGCTTCCTTGGTAGTGGCGCTGCAGAGTCGACAACAGGGTGTCGGTCTGGGTGCCAGGCTTCAGCCCAGCATGGTGCAGCGGCAACTGCACCAACATTCCTTGTGCGAAATCGCCCACACTGGGCACGAACAAGGGCGCTTGTTTCAAGCCCGAGTAATGCATGATTTCGGGCAGGTGTTTGTGCGACAGGCCCAGCGCGTATAGCTCGTAGGGTGAGCCCTGACCCGCCTCGTAGGTCTCGATCATGGCACGCCCTCCACCGCTGTAGCCGCTCACGCTGGGGAGGCAGACGGGAGCGTTGGATGCCAGCACGCCGGCGTCGATCAAGGGTCTGAGCAGCGCAATGGCGCCGGTGGCATAGCACCCGGGGTTGGCCACTTTGTCCGAGCGGGCGATCGCATCGCGTTGACCGTCACACAATTCCGCAAATCCGTAGACCCAACCCGGACTGACGCGATGGGCAGTGGAGGCATCGACGACTCGGATATGGAACTGCCCGCTGGCATTGAGCTCGTCAACCATGGCCACCGTCTCGCGCGCGGCGTCGTCGTGCAAACACAGCACCACGCCTTCGGCTTGCTTCAGGATGTCGCGCTTGGCTTCGGGGTCTTTGCGGCGTTCTGGGTCAATGCTCAACAGCGCAACCGCAGGGTTGGCTTCAAGGCGTTGGCGAATTTGTAAGCCAGTGGTCCCGGCTTCACCGTCGATGAAAATGCGTGTGGTCATGGCGTTGAGATGGGTGTCAAATATGCGTATGCATGACGTATGCGCATCAAGCGCCAATTTGTCAGGTTGGAACAAGGTTGCGGCAATGCAACATGATACAGTTCGAAGCTCAAGTTTCCGAGCCTGAGCGCAGGGGCGCAGTCAAGCCACCCTGCCACCCGCTTGGACCCGTTGATCACCCGCTCAAGAGAGACCCGCCATGAAAATTCACGAGTATCAGGGCAAGGAATTATTGCGCCAATTCGGCGTTCCTGTCCCCCGTGGTATCCCCGCATTCAACGTTCAAGAGGCTGTGGAAGCCGCTCAAAAGCTGGGAGGCCCCGTTTGGGTGGTCAAGGCCCAGATCCACGCGGGCGGTCGCGGTAAAGGCGGTGGCGTCAAGGTTGCCAAGAGCATTGATGAGGTGAAGTCTTTGGCTGAATCCATTCTCGGAATGCAGCTCATCACGCACCAAACTGGCCCAGAGGGGCAGCCTGTGCGTCGCCTGTACATCGAAGACGGTGCGGACATCCAAAAAGAATATTACGTGTCGGTCGTCACCGATCGAGCGACGCAAAAGATCGCGTTCATCGCCTCAAGTGAGGGTGGCATGGACATCGAAGAGGTGGCTCACAGCACCCCTGAAAAAATCATCAAAGAATTTGTGGACCCACAGGCGGGTTTGAGCGATGCACAAGCCAAGGCCATTGCGGACGGCATTGGCTTGCCAGCTGACTCGACGGCTCAAGCCGTCGATGTGTTCCAAAAGCTCTACAAGTGCTACATGGAAACCGACGCGTCATTGGTCGAAATCAACCCACTGAACCGCGACAGCAAAGGCAACATCATTGCCTTGGATGCGAAGTTCAATTTTGATTCGAACGCATTGTTCCGTCATCCTGAAATCGTTGCATACCGAGATCTCGACGAAGAAGATCCCGCTGAAGTGGAGGCGTCCAAATTCGATCTGGCCTACATCAGCCTCGACGGCAACATCGGTTGTTTGGTGAACGGCGCTGGCTTGGCCATGGCGACCATGGACACCATCAAGCTCTTCGGTGCGGAGCCAGCTAACTTCTTGGACGTGGGCGGCGGCGCCACTCCGGAGAAAGTGACAGAAGCCTTCAAGATCATGCTGAAGAACCCCAAAGTCAAAGCGATTTTGGTCAACATTTTCGGCGGCATCATGCGCTGCGACACCATTGCCGAAGGCGTGATCACGGCTTGTAAAGCGGTGAACCTGTCCGTGCCTTTGGTGGTTCGCATGAAGGGCACCAACGAAGAGTTGGGCAAGAAAATGTTGGCGGACTCCGGACTCCCCATCATCAGCGCTGACACCATGGCAGACGCCGCTCAGCAAGTTGTGGCCGCAGTCAAGGCCTGAGCCCCGACCAAAGAAGGAACAGTTCAATGTCTATCTTGATCAATAAAGACACCAAGGTCATCACCCAGGGCATCACGGGAAAGACCGGTCAATTCCATACCGAAAAGTGCATCGAATACGCGAACGGCAAAAACTGCTTTGTCGCAGGCGTGAACCCCAAAAAGGCGGGCGAGAAAATCTTTGATGTGCCAATTTATGCTTCTGTCAAAGACGCCGCCGCAGAGACGGGTGCGACCGTTTCTGTGATTTACGTGCCGCCAGCGGGTGCTGCCGCGGCCATTTGGGAAGCCGTTGAAGCGGATTTGGATTTGGCCATCTGCATCACCGAAGGCATTCCAGTGCGTGACATGCTCGAGGTACGCAACAAAATGAAGGCCAAAGAGGCTGCCGGTGGCAAACGCACGTTGCTGTTGGGCCCCAATTGCCCCGGCTTGATTACCCCTGATGAAATCAAAATCGGCATCATGCCCGGTCATATCCACCGCAAGGGCCGCATCGGCGTGGTGTCCCGCTCGGGCACCTTGACCTATGAAGCTGTGGCACAGTTGACCGAGATCGGTTTGGGTCAATCCAGTGCGGTTGGTATCGGTGGTGACCCCATCAACGGTCTCAAGCACATCGATGTGATGAAGGCATTCAATGATGATCCCGACACGGACGCGGTGATCATGATTGGTGAGATTGGTGGTCCTGACGAAGCCGAGGCGGCGATGTGGTGCAAGGCCAATATGAAGAAGCCCATCGTTGGCTTTATCGCAGGGGTCACGGCTCCTCCGGGTAAGCGCATGGGCCACGCTGGCGCCTTGATCTCCGGTGGTGCCGATACGGCGGATGCCAAGCTGGCCATCATGGAAGAGTGCGGCTTCAAAGTCACCCGAAACCCTTCCGAGATGGGCAAGCTGCTCAAGACCCTTCTGTAAGTCCACGCAGTCCCACCGGACTGTGGATTGGGCACAATAGATGGCAACGCTTCGGCGTTGCCATTTTCATTTGAAAGCAAGCTTTGGATTTTTTCCTACACGCCTCATTTTGGACTGCACTCGGTCAGATCATCATCATTGACATCTTGCTGGGCGGTGACAACGCCGTGGTGATTGCCTTGGCTTGCCGACGCCTGACCCCAGCACAGCGCGTCAAAGGCATCATTTGGGGGACGGTGGGTGCGATTGTCTTGCGCATCGCATTGATTGCTTTTGCACTCACGTTGCTGAGCGTCCCGTACCTGAAATTGGTTGGGGCTGTGCTGCTGGTTTGGATCGGCATCAAGTTACTCCACCCAGAAGACGAAGACCATGCGCAGATCGAAGCCAGTGATCGTTTATGGGGCGCGGTCAAAACCGTCATTGTTGCGGATCTGGTGATGAGTGTGGACAACGTGTTGGCTATCGCTGGGGCTGCGCAAAACGCGGGTGAATCGCATGAGTTGCTGTTGGTGATATTGGGCTTGTTGATCTCCATCCCGATCATCGTGGGTGGCAGCCAGCTGGTGATTCGAGTGATGGAGCGCTGGCCATGGATGATCCGTGGTGGCGCCATGTTATTGGGCTGGATTGCGGGCTCGATGGCGTGGACTGACCCCGCTGTGGTCGGCTGGCTCTCCGCTCTACATGTTGGCGACTTATCGGGTTCCAACCTGAGAAACGCCGCTGGCGTGACTGGTGCAGTGCTCGTGCTGGCGCTGGGCAGCTGGTGGCACCGCCGAGTTCGGCGCGCCTGAGCCGGGCCAGCCCAGGCCAGCCCAAATCCATTCGCAATTGACACCTTGAGCCCATTCGGCTGCGTCACGCGGACCTAATGCACACTAGTGCACGTTGATTCGCGCCGAAGCGCCTCAACCCATCGCCCAGAAAACTCTGGCGTGCTAGCTTGTGTCAGGGCTCCGATAGGAAGCCTGCTAACGAGCGGAGGGCGATATGCGGCAAAAAAAGAGCAACGGATTTACTTTGATCGAGCTGATGATCGTGGTGGCGATCATCGGACTGTTGGCATCGGTGGCGATCCCAAGCTACCAAAACTACACCCAGAGGGCGAGATGGGCGAACAACATCAGCTATGCAGGCAGCGTCCAGTCGGCGGTACTCGTCTGCTATGTGGAGACGGGGGCATTGAGTCAATGTGCCACACCGGATGCGCTTGGCCTGAGCGCCCAGGCCAGTGACGCCTTGCAGGTGACTTTGCCTTACGGCGTGTTGAATTTCCCAAGCACTGTCGGCGCCAACGACACTTCCATGGCACTCACGATGGTCGGCGACGTCGATGCGGGCAGCTGTGTCGTTGTGGCCTCAATTGACATCGCGGTGCCGCCCATGTCATGGGCGCTGACGAACAGCCCGTCGAGCTGTGCCAAGGACCAAACAGGCGTCTAGCGGCCGACTCTCGCTTGGACACTGTGTCCTGTGATGCGGCCTATTGGCGAAAAGCCCGCCGGGCCGCAGCCACAAAGACGAGTGTCACCAAAATCCCCGAGATGTCACCAATCGACATGGCCCAGGTGCTTTGCAACAGAGAGTGCAGAGGCTTCTTTTCTACAAAGAACAGCACCTGAGCGCCAAGCGAAGAGATCAGGCTGGTCCCAATCGCTAAAACGCTCAAATGGTAGGCGGACAACCTGGATAAATCATCAGATAGCCTTTGTCGGTGGAGGTAGTAGCTCAAAAACACATAAGGCAGCACCAACCAGAACACGTTATTTAGCCCCCACCAGATCGATTGAATATCGTTGCCCAGGTGAAGGTCCAGCGCCGTTCGTCCGACAAAAACACCCAGCACTCCCCAAATGCGGCCAATCAGCATGCCAAGAAATTTGATCCCTGCGGGAACAAACAAAATACTCACCATTGGGAGGAAATCGAACTCCCCCATCACTTGCATCTGAAACTCAAACAACAAAAAGTAAGACAGTGCAAAAAAGACGATGACGATGAGGGCGGAGACCGGAGATTTCATAGACATTTGAGCTCACCTCCGTGCGGCCTGAACCGGTTGCACTGGCGTGAGTGATGGGTAATGAACTGACGCCATCTTATCGTTGCGGGGCCAGTCAAAACGCAAATAAATCAAAGTGATAATCACCTTAGCGGCGGAGGGGCTGTCCGCTTATCGCATCACAGAGACAGGGTTTCAGTCAGCAACCCAATGTCCCGACTTGCCACCCATTTTCTCGAGCAGCTTGACGTCGGTGATGGTCATGCCGCGGTCCACGGCTTTGCACATGTCATAAATGGTCAGCAAGGCCACTTGAACGGCAGTGAGGGCTTCCATTTCGACACCAGTGGGTCCAA